>NZ_JAMXAX010000068.1 GCF_023913775.1 Acidovorax facilis | reverse complement strand
TGGGTACGCCGCGTCGCATATCTCGGTGTCTCTGAATCTTTGAGCATGGTGTCCACGATGGTTTACGTGCACACGATCTTGCGAGATGTCGCGGGACTGTTCAAGGTGGTACGGCTGGTCGCTTACGATCAAAAAGCCAGTGTTCTGACTGTTGGATAAGGTCATCGACCGATACCGCTGAGGCGGAAAGCTCCGCCAGGGCATCTGCCAGGAGCGGTTTTGTGGTGTCGTCGTCTACTACCGCGAAGCCGACACGTTCCCGAGCCCAGAGCTGGTGCTCGTATCGCGTGTCCTTGTCCTTGTACAGCGAGGTCACCGAAGCGATATCCGTCGCATGCATACCAAGCGCTGAGGTCAGGTACCGCAGCAAAACGGAGGGGAGGCCTGAAAAGGCATCGGGGTGCCGCCCGGTGGCGCGCAGCATGACCAGTTGGACTGCAGCGCCAAGGCGTGCAGTCCCTCTGAACCGGGGCGGGCGCAGCTCCTGGATGTCTTCAATGCTCAGCCCAAAGCACTCTTCGACTTCCCGCTTAGATAGCGATTTTGGCAGGGTATCGGCGCCAACGAAACGTAGGTAGTAGCTAGACAAGCTGGTCCTCCCGTGGCTGGCGTGGTCGCAAGCCTGCTGCAGTCTACGTATTCGCTACTGATAATTCCAGACAATAAAAAATTGCGGGTTAACCCGTAGCTCTTAACCGGGTTTTCTGCACGGAAAGCGAGATCACCCCTAGAAGCCCACGGCCGACGCGCTGACCAGCACGCGCGGTACCCTGTGCAGGCACCGCATCAGGTTGACTACGGCCACGGTGGTATCGACGCGGCTGGCCAGCAGTTGGCGCCTGCGCGCCTGGTTCCACGGCATGCCTAGCACGCGGGCGCCTGCCAAGTGACGACAGCGTCGATGGTCGTTTTGGAGGCAACCCGCGAGCCGCGCCATTTCAGCGCGCTGCCCCTTCCGGCAGCTTCGCAATCACTTTGATCTCGAACTGAAACCCATACAGCCACGTCACGCCAATGCCCGTGAGCGTGGGGTGCGGCGCACTGCCCCAGTATTCGCCCACCACTTCCCAGGCTGCCTCGAAGTGCTTTTCTGGGTCCACCATGAACACCGTCACATCGATAACGTCGCCAAACGTGCAGCCAGCGGCCTGCAGGATCGCGTTGAGGTTGTCGAACGCCAGCCGCACCTGGGCCTGGTAGTCGGGCTCCGGCGAGCCATCGGGACGGCTGCCCACCTGGCCCGAGACGAAGAGGAAACCGTTGGAGCGGATGGCGGGCGAGTAGCGGTTCTTTTCGTAGAGCGCCTGGCGCCCGGGTGGAAAGACCACGTCGCGAGGGGATGTGTGCGTCGATGCCATGGGAGTGTTTTCCTTTCGGTAGGCCGCAGGGGCCTTGGGTTGTTGTTGAAAGGAATTTATCGGCGTGCCCCCGGCAGATAAACGGGCAAGCCTGTCCATCACTGTTTGTAAACTCCAAACAATCTTTGACGAGGCAGGAGCGCCATGGACCGGTTCGATGCAATGCAGGCGTTTGTGCGGGTGGTCGAATCGGGCAGCTTCACCAAGGCGGCCGACACCATGCACGTGAGCAAGACCACGGTGACGCAGCTGGTGCAGCAACTGGAAGCGCGGCTGCGCGTCAAGCTGCTGCACCGCACGACACGGCGGGTGCAGGTCACGGCCGATGGGGCCGTGTACTACGAGCGCGCCGTGCGCCTCTTGGCCGACATGGACGATGCCGAGACCAGCCTGTCGAGCGCGTCCGCCGCGCCCCGGGGCCGCTTGCGGGTGGATGTGCCCAGTCCGCTGGCCCGGCTGATCCTGGTGCCGGCCCTGCCGGAGTTTCATGCCCAGTACCCCGACATCCAGCTCGACATGGGCGTCAGCGACCGCATGGTGGATCTGATCGGCGACAACGTCGATTGCGTGGTGCGCGGGGGCGAGATTCAGGATCAGTCGTTGATTGCGCGGCGTGTGGGCGACCTGCAGCTGGGCGTGTACGCGGCGCCCAGCTACCTGAGTCGTGCAGGCAGCCCTGTACACCCGCACGAGCTGGAGAATTCGCACCACCGCGTGGTGGGCTTTTTGTGGTCGCGCACGGGCAAGACGTTTCCGTACGCGATGCGGCGTGGCGCCGAGGAAATTCAGGTGCAGGGCCGCTATGTATTGGCTGTGGACGACGGCAACGCCTACCTCGCGGCCGGGCTGGCCGGCATGGGCGTTCTTTGGCTGCCGCACTACATGGCCCGCCCGCACCTGGGCAGCGGCGAACTGGTGCCCCTGCTGGAAGACTGGGCGCTCGACCCCATGCCGATGTACGTGGCCTACCCACCCAATCGCCACGTGAGCGCCAAGGCGCGGGTGTTTATCGACTGGGTGGCAACGCTGATGGCAAAGCATGCGCCGCCGGTGCGCCCGCCGGGCAAGCGGCCCAGCGGGGCGGCGGACTGAGCACCACAGCCCATGCAGGTCAAGCTGCTGCGCATTTTGCAAGAGGACACTTTTGACGCTGCCTTGCCTTGGCACCACGGCGGCCATGGAGAAGGCGCTCAGTTTTCATGGTCGCTGGGTGCCGCGCTGCGTCAGGGCTAAGGTTGCCCGAAGCTCAACATCACTTGATGCGCCTCTGGCTCCACGCTCAACATCCAGTAGCGTCCATCAATCAGGGCCAGGGCAGGGGTGATGTTGCTTAAAAGCTGCTCGCCGTCAGCTGCATCCACATCACCAGGAAGGTACTGGCGTTGTGTTGTGTCGCCAAGGGTCTGCTGGGTGATGCTGCGAAGTGCGTTGTCATCGTGCGGCACGACCAGCAACACCTGGCTGTCAGTGGGCTGTGCGGCAGCCGCTACGGCTGCTGACGTCCACGCGACGCTTTTGTCGATCAGGCGGATGGGCTCGTTGCCGTAGAAGTAGAAGTTTCTAGCGGGGTCGTTGTCGCTGACCCAGATGGAGTACACACTGCGTCCGCCGTGGGCGCGGAAGTACACGAAAGCACCCTCGCGCGTGCAGGCAGCGCAAGGCTGTTCATCTGTCATTGCTGCGTAGCCCTGGCCCGTCTGAACCGGTGTGTTTCCCAACCACTTGGTTTCCTTTTCAAAGCGCCATGCGTAGTAGAGGTCACTGGACCGATATCCCTTGAAGAACAGCACGAGGTGGCGTGCGTTGGGCAGTGAAACCGCACAAGGGGCGCGATCGGTTTTGGCGGCACTGCCGTTGACTTGCACGGTGCCATGTTTCATCCAACGGTCGCCGTTCCATTGCAGCCACTGTAGACAGCCCTCGAAGTCGGCATAGAAGCAATGCAGCACGTCGCCATGAACAACCAGTGTCGCAGGGGTGGATGTCTGCACCGGGTCGCCGGACACCTTCAGCAGTTGAAAGTCGGTCCACTGCGTGCGGTGGCGCCCGATCAAAAACTGGTTTCCTTGTTTGACGCACACCCACCGTTCACCCTTGAACTCGGCGATGGCAGGTGAAGACTGCGTGGTCAGCGGTTTGCCCTGACGCTCCAGCAGACGGGCTTGCACTATCCAGTTTGTGGCGCTGCCAGAACCGGTGTTTGGGCCTGTGGCCTGGCCTTTGCCGGGTGGTACGCCAATTTTTGGGGGGCGCAGCGCACCATTGAGTTCTGCCGCCAGTACCCACCAAGGCGCGACGCCTAGTATTCCCGCGCGCATCCATTCGCGCGAATTGGAGTTTGCGGTTGGGACACGGACCCGAGCCAAGGCTTCACCCGGTTTTGCGACAAACAGTGGTGAAAAATTGTCGGTAGCCTGGGGGTCGAGCGGGAGCTTGGGAAGAAGTCGCAGGTAAGTGGGAGCGGCCACGGCCTTGCCGTCGGTGAACGCGCGATATACATCGGCGATAGCCGCGCGAAGGGCCGCGCGCATCACATTGCGGTTGGCCGCATTCACGGTGTCAAAGTAGCGCCCATCGCCGTAGGTGATCCAGTGGTCGCCAGCCGCATTGCTTACCCACAAACCGTTGAAACCGTCCTCGTCATGCATCGCCTTGGCGCATGCATCCGGCGCAAAGTCGATCGAGTGGGTCTGAGAGCTCTGGAAGTCGTGCAGGTGACGCCGCGGCGTGCGCAGATGTCCGCTGGCGAAACCGTCGGTCAAATAGTGGCTGGCGAATGCCAGGTACGCATACGCCTTCAACAGTCCGTTGCTGCGATGCAGCCCCTGCTGGGTACTGGCTGAAGCGGCGGTCTCCATTGCTACTTGAAGACCTGCGCGGCAGACATCTTGGGCGTGGGCACCGAAATGGTCCCAGTTGAAGCTGGCAATCCACATGTAGCGGCCCCACAAACTGGTGTCATAGGGATAGACTTTTTTGTCCGACCCTCCGGTGGCGACGTTGTATTGCAGGTCCCAGTGGTCGCTGTTGCGTGCGTAAGCTTCGTGGGGGTCTTCGCCCTTCGCGATCGCGTTGGCGATGGCCTGAAACTCTTCCTCCATGATTCCCAAAATCTTTTTGACCTCCTGCGGGTTTGCCTTGTCGAGCGTGGCGAA
Organism: Acidovorax facilis; assembly: GCF_023913775.1. Lineage (GTDB taxonomy): Bacteria > Pseudomonadota > Gammaproteobacteria > Burkholderiales > Burkholderiaceae_C > Acidovorax > Acidovorax facilis. The sequence goes on along the minus strand of NZ_JAMXAX010000068.1, from coordinate 26,681 downwards.
GGTTTCGCGAAACGCAGCGGGCTTGTCCGCCTGATCGGAGATGGGCTTGTGCGGAAGGGCATAAAAATCGCCAGCCAGCGCGACGATCTGGCCGAAACTCAGTCGGCAGCCGTTTTCCAGTGTGAATTCGAGATGAGCGGCATCGTGTGAGCTGCCATCCGCCAGCGTGAGCCTGAGCCCATCCACGACCGACCAGTGCTCGGCGCTACCGAAAAAAGCCACCCCTGGCCTACGTCCACCCGCAAGCGCTGTGCGTGTGCGAAAGCGCATCGGGACCTTGCGAGGCTGCTGCTGCGTCTGATCCGGACCGAGCGGTTGATTGACTTTGATGTCCATGAGGTTCTCCTGGTAGTCGGCTTGGTGGGCGCTGCTCCGCGCTTGTCAGCCGGTGTTGGGAAGAACCGAAGGCTAGCGACAGAGGGTCGCGTCGAACAGTCCAAAGCTTGCATGGATCGTGTGCGTGGCATGAACACACGAGGTTTTCAGGCATTCTGCTGATCACCAACCTGAAGCTGCGCATCCGACCGTTGGCCACGAATTTGGGGAATCCTTCGAGTTCGGCATGGCCATGCTGTTGGCTGCTGCTGTCGGGGAAGCAGACGGCCATCACGGCCGGACGCTGACGACCTTGGCCCCCGCCACTCGCAGGCTGGCGACAAGCTTGGCGGGCGTGGCGGCTGGCACTACCAGTGTGGCCAGCTCCTTGAGCGCCGCAATGCCGAAAGGGGAGGCGGCTCCGAGTTTGTCGATGGAGGCCAGCACCACGGTTTCTGCAGCGCGCGCGTGCAACGTGCGCTTGACGGCGGCCTCTTCAAAATCCCCGGTAGTCAACCCGGCGTCGGCATGCACACCCGTCACGCCCATCAGGTACAGGTCTGCGCGCAGCCTCATGGCGGCTTCGGTCACGCTGGCGCCCACGTTCACCATCGAATGGCGGAACAGGCGGCCGCCCAGCATCAGCACCTCTACCTGCAGGTGGTCCGCCAGCGCCACAGCCACGCTGGGGCTGTGGGTGACCACGGTGGCGCGCAGGTCCAGCGGAAGGTGTTGCACCACCTGCAGCGAGGTGGTGCCGCCGTCGAGGATCACCACCTGGCCGGACTGCACCAGAGCCGCGCCGGCACGACCCAGTGCGCGCTTGTCTTCAGTGGCAAGGTGCTCGCGCACCTGCAGGTTGCCCACGGCCTTTGATGCGGGCAGGGCGCCGCCATGCACGCGCTGCAGCTGGCCCTCGGCCGCCAGCTCGCGCAGGTCGCGACGCACGGTGTCTTCCGAGATCCCGAGTTCCTCGCTGAGTGCCTTGGCCACGATCTGGCCGTCTTGCCGCAGGCGCTCCAGGATGAGTTGTTTGCGTTGGGTGGTGAGCATGGGCGTGAGAACAAGGCAAGCGTGGATCTAAGAACCTGTTCAAGATCTTTTCGGGGTCGCACAAGTACCTTGCCGGGATGGGATGCAAGGCGCGGTGGGCCGCCAATAGCTCGGCTATTGGCAAGCGCCGCAACGCCGCAGACCGCCCGGCAAGGCACTTGCCCGCAGGGTTGGAGTGAAATCGGGCGATTGGACGCCCCGGCTGCTTGCATGGGCATGAGCCCATGCGGCGCATCCGAAGCATCCACTCATCCCGATTGCACTCCAATGCGATCCCCGAAAAGATTTTGAACAGGTTCTAAAACACGGTTGCGTGTATTTGCATGTTTGTGCATGATATTGCACGATTCAAAATTTGCAAGACCATGTCCACCCCTATCGACCCCAACCCTCCGCTCCTGGTGCCTACTGCCGGCCCCTACCTCTCGGGCACCGACGGCGACCCCGTGGTGCACCCCGTGAATGAATGGCCGCTGCGGCAGCACGCCTGCGCTGCCAAAGCCATTCCCGCAACGGAGCCAAGCCTGTGAGCCGCCCCGTGCCCGCACCGGTGCCAGCCAGTACCGAGCAGGTCAAGCTGCAGTCGGTGGAGGTGCTGTCTGACCATTGGTACACGCTGCGCAAGGTGACCTTTGACCTGCGCCGCCGCGACGGCCAGTGGCAGACGCTGAGCCGCGAGGCCTATGACCGAGGCAACGGCGCGGCCTTGCTGCTCTATGACTCGCGACGTCGTACGGTGGTGCTCACACGCCAGTTCCGGCTGCCGGCGTTCCTCAACGGCAGTGCCGACGGCATGTTGATCGAAACCTGCGCCGGCCTGCTCGACGGGGATGACCCCGAAACCTGCATCCGCCGCGAAGCCGAGGAAGAAACCGGCTACCGCGTGCGCCAGCCACGCAAGGTGTTCGAGGCCTACATGAGCCCCGGCTCGGTCACCGAAAAGCTTCACTTCTTTATCGCCGAATACGAACCGCAGGACCGCATCCGCACCGGAGGTGGCCTCGCCCACGAGGGCGAGGACATCGAAGTGATCGAGATGCCACTGGCCGAAGCCCTAGCGGGCATTGGCAGCGGCGTGATCGAAGACGGCAAGACGGTGATGCTGCTGCAGCATGTGGCGTTGATGCTGCAGGAGGCGGCGGGATGAGGACATGCGGGCGGCGCAGGCGTTAAAGCCTGCGATGCCTATCGCGGTGTGCCGCTGGGCAATGCACCGCCGCGCATCAGGCCTTCTTCTTGACCAGCCCGTAGATCACCAGCAGCACGATGGCGCCGATGATCGATGTGATCCAGCCGACGGACGCGTTGGGCCCGTACCAGCCCATGGCCACGCCCACATAGCGCGCCAACAGCGACCCGGCAATGCCGAGAACGGTGGTCATGATCAAGCCCAATTTGTCATTGCCCGGCTTCAAGGCGCGCGCGAGCAATCCGACGATGAAGCCGACAACGATGGTTCCGAGAATGGAAAACATGGAATTCCTTTGTGATGATGGTCAAGCCGCACCGATGGCCCGGCAGCGACTGTAATTGCATTTCTGACCTCGGTTTTCCACGCAGGATCCAGGTCGTTGCAGGGCAACGGCGCACCTTGAGAGTGGCCTGCATGCTCCTGGCGAGGCGATGGTGGCGCGGATCGGCACGGCGCCTTGGTCCTTGCAGGAACGATCATAGAAGGTGCTATTATTTCAGTAGCTAACAGCGCTTATCCCTCAAGCGCCAGCGGCCATTTTTTCTCATAGTCTCGTTTTTCCAACCCGCCCCCGTCCCTCCATGCAAGCTTTGCTCGACGCCATCGCCGCCATGCCCCTGCCCGTTGAGGCCCAACGCGTCTTTCACGGGCGGGGCGGACTGCATCCGGGTTCTGAGCAGTGGTCGCTGGACGCCTATCCGCCGGTGTTCGTACTGACCAGTTTCGCACCCGCCACGGACGAAGACCTGGCCGCCATCGGCGCCGCATTGGAGGCGCGGTGTGCGCAGATCGCACCGGCTGGCGAGCCGCTCAGCTGGGTCTTTCAGCACCGGGGCGAGGCCCTGCGCATGGAGGGGCGTAGCGAAACACGGCTGATGGCCGGCGCCGTGCCCGACCCGCACATCGTGACGGAGGCTGGCGCGCGCTATCGCGTGCATGTGCTGCGGGGGCAAAACCACGGCCTGTTCCTGGACATGGCCGAGGGCCGCCGCTGGGTGCGCTCTTTTGCGGCCGCCCGCAGCACCGACCGCTATGGCCTGAAGGTGCTCAACCTGTTCGCCTATACCTGCGCCTTCTCGGTGGTGGCGCTGCAGGCGGGCGCCAGGCACGTGGTCAACGTGGACATGAGCCATGGCGCCATCGGCGTCGGGCAGCAAAACCACCAGCTCAACGGCATCACCACGGGCGCGGCGTTTTTGCCGCATGACATTTTCAGCAGCTGGGGCAAGATCACCCGCAGCGGGCCGTATGGCCTGGTCATCGTGGACCCGCCCAGCTACCAAAAGGGCAGCTTCGTGGCCACCAAGGACTACGCACGGCTGATGCGCCGTCTGCCCGATCTGCTGGCACCCGGCGGCCATGCGCTGCTGTGTCTGAACGCGCCCGAGCTGGGCGTGGGCTTCCTGCAAGAGCAGATGCAAGAGCTGGCGCCTGAACTGCACTTTGTCGAACGGGTGGCCAACCCGGCTGTGTTTGCGGATGTGGACCCCGAGCGCGCCCTCAAGGTGCTGGTGTACGCCGCCCCGAACCTTTGAACAGGTTCTCGGGGCCGCTTGCGAGTGCCATTTGGGCTTTGTGGGTTATGGGTAGCTTCTGATATTCTTTGCGGCGCCTGTGTGAACCACAGGCCCACGTTCTCACGGCCTCGCCGCCTGGCGCATTCCTGGCGTGTTGGTGCGCGCTTCACCAGGTTCTTCTCATCGACGTATGGTCCGATTTTTCTTGATTTTCATCGCCGTCTTGGCGGTCCTCTTTCGCATCGACATGCTCGATGAGGTGCAACGGGTCGCCATCGAGCCCTGGACCAGCCTGCTCGCCACCGCCAGCGCAGCGCTGATGACCCCGCTGGACTCGGATGTGGCGCACCATGGCCGCATCCTGATGAGCAAGGCCACGGGTTTTGCGGTGTCCATCGAGGCGGGCTGCAACGGCGTGGAGGCTGCCATCATCCTTATCGCCGGCATGATCGCGTTTCCTTCCAGCTGGAAACACAAGCTCGCCGGCATCGCCATCGGCATTGCGGCGGTGCAGGTCGTCAACCTGCTGCGCATCATCAGCCTGTACTACCTGGGCAAGTGGAACATGACCGTGTTCGAGTTTGCCCACCTGTACCTCTGGCAGGCGCTCATCATGCTGGATGTGCTGGTGGTGTGGATGCTCTGGATTCGCTGGATCGCCCGCCAGCAACCTCCCTCACCCCCTCACCCCCCCCTCGCCAATGCAGCTTAGTTCGGTCGGACGTTTCCTGCTGGTTGCCATCGCCAGCCTGCTGTGCCTGATGCCGCTGTGGTACTACCTGTCGCCACAACTGTCCAAGCCCGTGTTCTTCATGGCGGGCGAGGCGGCTTCCACTCTGTTCCATTGGGCACTGAGCTACACCCAGAAAGAGACCACGGCGTTGTTGAACACCACGCTCAAGGTGGTCTCCGTGCAAAACGGCCAGTTCAAGTCGGGCAAGCTTGCGCCTTTGGTGGACTACCGCTTGCTGGGCTACGGCATCGTGATCTTCTGGGCGCTGGTGCTGGCATCGTTTCCCCGTCACTGGGGACGCAAGCTGCTCATAGGCTCCTTGGCCATGCTGCCGATCCAGGCACTCAACGTGGCCCTGCAGTGGTGCAACGATGTCTTCAACCGGGCGGGGCCTGAGGTGTTTGTGCAGACGGGACTGCCCGGGTGGGTGGCCGACGTGGTGGCATTTCTGTACCACTTCAACCTGTTCATCTTTACCGCACTGGCCCCGGTGATGCTGTGGCTGTTGCTGGACCGGGAGTTCCTGGCCAAGCTCCACGCCCAGGCGCGTGCTGCCGTGGCCGTTCAACGGCCGCAGTAAAGCGGGGTGGCCCCAGGGCGGGCAGGGCGGGGGCAATGCAGGGCAAGCCTGTGGCTCAGCCCAGCATCTCCATGATCGCTGCCCACTCGACGGGCTCCACGGGGGTGATCGACAGGCGGTTTCCGCGCTGCAGCACCCGCATCTGCGCCAGATCCGGGTGCTCCCGCAGCTCCGCCAAACCCACCACCCGCGTCTTGCGCTGCGCCTGCACATCCAGCAGCAGCCAGCGGGGTTTGTCGGCAGGGGATTTGGGGTCGTAGTACGGCGAGGCGGGGTCAAACTGCGTCGGGTCGGTTCGTGTGCCGCTCGCTACGCGCGCAAGGCCAGCAATGCCTGGTTCGGGGCAGCTGGAGTGGTAGAACAAAACGCCATCGCCCACCTGCATGTCGTCGCGCATGAAGTTGCGGGCCTGGTAGTTGCGCACGCCCGTCCAGGGCACGGTGGCATTGGGCGCGGCCAGGGCGTCGTCGATGGAGCATTCCTCGGGCTCGGATTTCATGAGCCAGTAGCGCGCGGGGCGGGGTGTGGCAGAGGCAGTCATGGCCGCCATTCTGGCAAAGGTGTGGTGGTGCGCATACAGGACAGGACGCGCACGTTTTACCAAGGTGCTTCTGTTTTTATAGCTAATTGCGCTTGATGGATAAGCGCTGGGTGCCATTTTGGTTTGCATTTCTGCGTCTGAACTGCAGCAGAACGGGCCCTGCAAAACCACAAGGGCCCGTAGGAGTTGCAAAACGTACTGGCCCGCCGCCGCAGCAAGCCGCAGAATCAGCGCCGCCCGGGTTCCGGAAGAACAAAAGCCCCCGGCAAGGGGGCACGCAGAGGGAGGGTGTATGGCCAACCAGGCACGGCGGCGCACCAAAGGCGCCAACCATCAGGCAGCGGCAAGCAACAAAAGCAGCTCCTGGTTTCTCATGTTGTTTGCGCTGCCGTTTTCCGCCGTGGGCATTGGCATGCTGCTGCTGGGTGTGCTGCCCACTCTGTACGACTGGTCGCGCATGCAGTTCTGGCATGAGGTGCCCGCACGGGTGGTTTCGGCCCAGCTGAACACGCACCGGGGCAGCAAATCAGGCAGCACCTACAGCGTGTCGGCCCACTACCGGTATGAAGTGGCGGGCGTGGCGTATGACGGCCACCGGCCTGCCATCAACACCTCGGCTGACAACATTGGCAGCTTCCACGCGAACCTGGCCTCTCGCCTGGAAAGCGCCCAGCGCAGCGGAACTCCGGTGCCGGTGTGGGTGAACCCCTCGCGCCCGCAGGATTCGGTGGCTGACCGCAGCCTACGCCTGGGTTTGCTGGGTTTTCAGATGATTTTTGTAGTGCTGTTTGGTGGCGCCGGGGTGGGCATGTTGATCTGGGGGTGGAGCCTTCGGCGCAGCGATGCACACAAGGCGGAGCGCTTGCAGACCCTGGGCGGTGAGCCATGGCTTGCCAACAGGGCATGGGCCGACAACCGCATCCGCTCCAGCAAGCGCTGGGAGGTGTGGTTCGCCTGGGGCTTTGCCGTGGTGTGGGGTGCCATTGCCTACCCCGCGGCGTTGTCTGCCATTCCCCGCGCCTGGCGCAACGAGAACCACATCGTGCTGTGCGTGCTGGTGCTGATGGTTGCCGTGGGGCTGGGCCTGCTGGTGTGGGCCGTGCGCGCCACGCTGGATGCGCGGCGCCATGGCGAGGTGCGGCTGGTGATGGACCCGTTCCCTGGCGCCATCGGCGGGCATGTGGGCGCCACCGTGGACCTGCCCGGTGTGCCGTACCGGCCTGATCTGCGGTTTGCCGTGACGCTGCGCTGTGCCTACCACTACCAGACGCGCACGGGAGGCGGCGACAACAGCAGCGAATCGCGTGAGCAGATCGTGTGGGAGGGCGAGGGTGCCGCACAGGTGCAACCCCAGGGACGGGGCAGCCGCATGGCGTTCCGCCTGAGCGTGCCCAAGGGCCTGCCCGAGTCTGAACAAGCCGTGGGCACCAACGAGCACCACTGGACGGTGCTGCTGGAAAGCACCGATCCGGCGCTGAAGTTCTCGCGCCGGTTTGAGGTGCCCGTGTATGCCACGGGTGCCGAATCCACCTGGCTCGCACACGACGCCGCCAAGCACCTGCAGATGCAAGCCCTGCGCGAGGCCGAGCTGGACGCGGTGAGCGACATCGAGCCCGTGGAAGGTGGCGTGCGGCTGTACCAGCCCTACGGCCGCCTGTGGCGGCAGAACCTGCTGTGGCTGGTGATGGGCGGCGCTTTCTTTGGCATGGGGATGTGGGCGGGATACAGCGGTGCACCCGCGTTGTTTCCGGTGGTGTTTGGTGGCGTGGGCGGTGCCATGCTGTTGTGGGGCTTTTACGCAGTGTCCAACAGCCTGACCGTGCAGCTGGACCGGGAAGGCCTGCGCACCGAACGCCGCTTGCTGGGCCTGATGCTGGCCTGGCAGCGCGTGCCCGCAAAAGACATTGCCCGCTTGCGCATCAAGGAAAGCTATACCCAGCAAAGCGGCCACCAGCACACCACCTTCTTCCGCGTGCAGGTGCACCTGCGCAACGGCAAGAGCGTGACCATTGCCGACAGCCTGCGCGGCCGCCCCGTGGCAGAGCAGATGCTGGCCAGGGTGGCCAAGGCAACCGGCTATCCCCGGTGAAGGGGCGCGGCGTCAGCTTGCCTTGCGAAACGTGAGGTTGATGCGGTGGGCACCGGTCAACGGATGCTGCGCCTCCGGCAGCGGCAGCACGCCATGAAACCGCAGCCGCGCCGGGCCGCCCCACACCACCACGTCGCCATGCATCAGCGCGATGCGCCGCGCCTTGTCGGAGCGCTGTGCGCCGCCCCACAGAAACACCGCCGGAATGCCCAGCGACACGGACACGATGGGGTGCGCGTAGTTGCCCTCGTCCCGGTCCTGGTGCAGCGACAGCCGGGTGCCAGGGGCATATCGGTTGATGAGGCAGGCGTCGGGCGCAAAGCCGGGGAAGCCCGCTGCTTGCGCCGCGTCAAATGCCAGCTGGCGCAATAGCGGCGGCATGGCGGGCCAGGGCTGGCCGCTGTCGGGGTCGAGGGGGTCGTAGCGGTAGCCGCTGCGGTCGCTCACCCAGCCGAGTCTTCCGCAGTTGGTCATGGCCACGGACATGCGCAGGCCCCCGGGGGTGATGAGGTGCCGGAAGGGGGCTTGTGTCGTCACCTGCTGCACCGCTTGCAGCAGGTCTGCCGCCTTCTCCAGCGCAAAGCCGCGCAGCACCATGGCGCCGGGCTCCAGCACCTCGGGCGGCTGGGCAGGCTGGGGTGGGTCGTCGAAAAGGCTCAGGCTCATAACGGTGGCAATCCATGGCGGCAGTGTGGACCACAGCTGCCGTCGTCCCCGGAGGAGAAGGCGCGAAGCGGCACAGGGGGAACATCATCCAGCATCGTGAAAGATCACACCCAGCGTATGCCGCTGCCCGCTGCGCAAGCGGCTAACGCCATGTCGCATCTGCACGCGGTACGGCCCGCGCGTGCCCTGCACGGGGCGGTGGTGCACGGCAAACACCACGGCGTCGCCGCGCTGCAGCGGCACCACCTCGGCCCGCGACTGCATGCGCGGGCGCTGCTCGGTCAGCACGAATTCGCCGCCCGTGAAGTCGCGCCCGGGCTCTGACAGCAGCACCGCGACCTGCAGCGGAAACACATGCTCGCCATACAGGTCCTGGTGCAGGCAGTTGTAGTCGCCAGCGCCGTATTGCAGCAGCAGCGGGGTGGGGCGCACCTGGCCTGCGGCGTGGCAGCGGGCAATGAAGTCGGCATGCCGCGTGGGGTAGCGCACATCGATGCCCATGGCGGTGTTCCACTGGTTGGCGATGGGCGCCAGGTGCGGGTACAGTGCCTCGCGCAGCCCGGCCACCACACCGGGCAGCGGGTAGCTGAAGTACCGGTATTCGCCCTGGCCAAAGCCGTGGCGCTGCATCACCACGCGGCTGCGGAAGGTGCTTTCATCCGCGTTGCCGTACAGGCGGGCCAGCGCGGCGCATTCGGTGGCTCTGAGCAGTTGCGGCAGTACCGCATTGCCTTGCTGGTGCAGGGCCTCCGTGGTTGTTGGCCAGTCGATGGCAACTGCACGCTGCGCCCAGTCGCCGTTCTTCAGACCGGGTTGGTGAGACAGCGGGACAGCGCTCATGCCGCCTTCTCCGCCAGCGGTTGTGTGGGCTCTGGCGCGGTTTCACGCGTCAGCAGCGCACGTTTGCGTTCCACGCCCCAACGGTAGCCCGACAACGCGCCATCACTTTTCACCACCCGGTGGCAGGGTATGGCTACCGCCAGCGCATTGGCCGCGCAGGCCTGCGCCACGGCGCGCACGGCGGTGGGGGCGCCTATGCGCTGGGCCACCTCGGCGTAGCTTGCAGTCTGCCCGGCGGGGATGGCCTGCAGGGCCTGCCACACGCGTTGCTGAAACGCCGTGCCACGCACGTCCAGCGGCAGGTTCAGCCCCAGGCCCGGGGCCTCCACAAACGCCACCACCTGTGCCACCAGCGCTTCAAACGCGGTATCCCCGCCGATCAGGTGGGCCTGCGCAAAACGGTCCTGCAGGTCGCGCACCAGGGTGTCGGCGTCGTCGCCCAGCAAGATGGCGCAGATGCCCCGGTCGCTCTGGGCGACCAGAATGGCGCCCAGCGAACACTGGCCAATCGCAAAGCGAATGTCTTGCGCCGCACCCCCCGCGCGGTAGCGGCTGGGCGTCATGCCCAGCACCTGGGCCGATTGTTCGTAAAAGCGGCTGCTGGACTGGTAACCCGCGCTGTAGATCGCATCCGTCACCGAGGCCGTGGGTGCGTTGTCGAGCGCACTGCGCAGGCGCTGCGCACGCTGGGCGGCGGCATACGCCTTGGGCGTGAGGCCCGTGGACTGCTTGAAGATGCGGTGCAGGTGCGACGGGCTCAGGCCCATCTGGGCGGCCAGCGCATCCAGCGTGGGCGCCTCACCGGCGGCAGCGCCTTCGATGATGCGGCAGGCCTCGGTGACCAGCGCGGCGTGGTGCGACAACGCCGTGGGCTGCCGGGGCTTGCAGCGCTGGCAGGGGCGAAAGCCTGCGGCTTCTGCATCCGCGCAGCTTTCGTGAAACCGCACATTCTCCGGCCGGGGTGCACGCGCCGCGCAGCTGGGGCGGCAGTACACACCCGTGGTCTGCACCGAATACCAAAAGCTGCCGTCCGCCGCCGCGCTGCGCGCCGCCACCGCCGCCCAGCGCGGGTCGGCCTGGGTGGCGGCGGCTTGGGCGGCCTTGGTGGAGGGGGTGGCGCGGTGGGGCATGGCGACGGCGTAGGTAAATGGTCGGTCCGGGAGGCTGGCGCTTCGCTGGGTGGCGTTCGGGTTCATGGTGGATGGCTCACAAGGGGGTTGCGATGCCATGCACTCTAGGGATGGGGTGCGCAGTGTGCACTCCGAAGCTTGCTTTTGAATTCTGCGCCACGGCACCGAGGTGGTTCTAGTGCTGAATTTGCTCTCAGTTCAATAGCTGTTGGCGCTTTCCAATCAAGCGCTGGATGCCTAAAAGGCACAAATCTACCGGCTGTTGTGTGGGATTGATCGCACCCCCATCTTTTAGACTGCACGCGGCTTGCCGCCAGCGCCCTGGCCAACCAGAACAAAGCCCACCATTCGGGAGGAGACCCATTCATGCCGCACATCCGCCACACACGCAGGGCGGGGTTCCGCAAGGCCCTGTTGCTCACCTTGTTTGTCGCCGCCGGGGGCGTGGGGACTACTGCAGGGGCCGCTGACCCACAGGCTGCACACCCTCTGGTGGGCCGCTGGAAGGTTGCCAGCATCAACGGCGCGCCGCCGCCCAAGTTCCTGGCTGGCCAGGTGCTGGTGATTCAGGCCGATGCGCAGGTCATCAACCTCGACCTGGGCGCGTCCGGTGGCGCCACCACCTCGGAGGGCGCCGTGCAAAAAGCCCTGCGCGACGCTCTGATGCGCGGCACCTGGCGTGCCGACAAGGCGCGGCTGTATGTGTCGAACAGCCCACGCCGCGACACCAGCAGCGCCTACGCCATCACGCAACAAGGCAAGTTGCTGAGCCTGGACCCGGACCCGTATTTCTCGAATGCGGACGTACCCTCCAAAGCCACCTACGAGCGCTTGCCGTGATGTCCCCCGCGTCCCCACGCCGCGCGACGCAGCGGCGTGAAAAGCTGCCGGGAGGCATTTGGGTTCTGGCCTTGTTCGCCGTGCCCTTCGCCGCAGCGGGCATTGGCATTTTCTGGTTCATGGTGGCTTCGCCCGTGTTTGACTGGGCGCGCATGCAAACCTGGAACCAGGTGCCTGCGGTGCTCGAATCGGCCACGCTGCAAAGCCACCATCCTAGCAAGGGCGGCACCACGCACAGCGTGTCAGTGCGCTACCGGTATGTGGTGGAGGGTGTGGCGTACACCGGGCAGCGTGCCGCCATTCACGAGCGGGCCGACAACATTGGCAGCTTTCAAGAAGAACTGGGCCGCCGTCTGCAGGGCTTGCAGCGCACTGGCAAAGCCGTGCCGGTGTGGGTCAATCCCCGCAACCCTGCCGAGTCGATTGTGGATCGCCGCCTGCGGCCGGGCCTCATCACCCTGGCACTGGTGTTGTCCTCGGTGTCGGCATGGTTTGGGCTGGCGGTGCTGGCAAAGATCGCCCGCGCCGTCTGGAACGGTGGCACGCCTGTCTTGCCGGGCTCTTAGCCTCCGCCCCGAGAGGTAGGCGCGCCACAGGCGCCAAGGTACGCGCCAAGGCCTGCATTACCGCAGGTTTCTGAAAATGCAATCAAGTTGCGTTATGCGTTCACTAACGGGGGTAATCGTACTTTCAATGCAAATTGACACGGTTACCGTCGGGACCTAGGCTCTGTGCGGGCCCTGGCCTCTTCCAGTTTCAATTAAAGTTGCCAAATCGTCCATTCGCGGGGGTTTCATGGCCAACTATGAATTGCGGTATGTAGGTGTTGACAGCCTACCGGTTCGCCTCTCTGAGTTTGATGTTCAGCAATATTTCCGGCTATCTGCTGCGGACGTCGCCGCCATAAACGAGCGATTTCGAGCGGATCGTCGCACTGCCGTAGCAGTGCTGCTCGTCTTTCTGAGGGCTTGCGGCCGTCCCCTCGACCGGTTTTCAGCGCTGCCAAAGATGCTACTTGCGCATGTGGGCGAAGCACTTGGCGTCCAGCCACCTACGATTGCGACGCTGCGCTCCCTCTACACACGGCGCCAAACGCTGTATGAGCATCAACTTTGGCTTAAGGACTACCTGGGTCTAAAGGACATTGACCAGGCCGGTAGCGATCTCCTCGTCAGCTATCTCAGCGCCCAGGCCAACGAGGTCAACTCTGTCGATGAACTGGTCACTGCCGCCAACCATTGGCTTTATGAAAGAAAGTTGCTCATCCTCGGGGACCGGCAGGTTCGAGATCTTGCCCGCCAATGCCATGCTGGCGTCGATGCGGCCATTTTGAAGGCTATCAAGGCAGTCATTCCCGGCAATGCCATCGCGCGCTGCCAATCGGTGGTTTTTGGGCTGCACAAGGGCGGCTCCTTCACGGTGCTGGAGTGGCTCAAGACGCCGCCCAAGCGCCACAGCCCAACCACTCTCGCAGAAACGCTCGAAAAAATCAGGTTCCTCAAAAGCCTTGAGGTCCATACCTGGACCTTCGAGTCCATCCCACTGGAGAAACAACGCGGCTACGCCCAAGCCATCCAGGCGCGTCGACCCGCCAAGACCCGGGAGCTCAAGGCGTCTTCCCAGACCATCGAGCTGGTGTTCTTTTTGCGAATCAGCCTGCTTGAACTGACAGACATGGTCATCTATCAGTCGGGCCGTCGGGTTTCCGACCTCGTCCGCCAGGCTTACGACAAAACCCAAACCCGCCAGGCGCGCTCATCTGTCGAATACCGTGAGCGCCTGGTCTCCATCAAAACCCTTGTGGACGACACCAGCCGGTCGGCGGAGGAACGCTTGGCCTCCATCGGCGAACTGGTCGCTGACGTAGCCCGGGCCGCCAACAACAGCCACGCTGCGAGCGTTCGGCAGATGCTGACCGAAGAGCCCACTCGGGTGCGCTCGCTGCTCAGCAGCCTGCAGGATCTGAACTTTCAGGGGCGGCCCAACGACAACAGCCTGAAGCTACTCATCTCCCTCAAGGACATCTACGCCGGCAAACTCACCGAGTTGCCTCAGGATCAGGCCTTCCCCATCGACAAGCCCTGGCGGGAACTGGTGGACGATCCTGACCGCAAAAAAGCCCTCAAAGCCATGGAAGCCTGCGCCATGGTGGGTCTTCGTAAAAGCCTGCGCCGCGGCTCCGTCTGGATTGATCACAGTTTCTCCTACCGGGAGCGTGACCAAATGTTGATTGCACCCACTGACTGGGCCAAAGACCGGGAGCGCCATCTGTCCATTCTCGGCATGCCGGCTGACGCGGATACTTTTCTGGAGCCCTTGCTCAAGCACATCGAAGTCGGGCTGCAGGCGGTGGCAGACGCCAAACAGCAAGGCAAACTCAGTGTCGATGCACAAGGCACTCTGCACCTGCCCGCATTGCAGGCCTTGCCAGAAGAAATTGACCCCAAGCGCACCCGCGACCTGATGTTCAAGCAGATCGGGGACGTGCAATTTCCCGATTTGTTGCTGGAGATGGATGCCCAAACCAATTTCAGCGAGATCTTGCTGGCACGCCGGGCCAGGGATGAACGGGAATTGGTCGCCTTGTATGCTGCATTGATTGCCCACGGTACTGAAATTGATGCCAAAAGCGTGGCCGCCATGACGCCCCAGCTCGATCCGGATCAGGTCTCGGTGGCCATGCGGGCTCTGGAAGCCTCAGGCCGGCTGCGTCGGGCGAATGCGCGTGTGGTTGAGTTCCAGGGCCGGCACGCGATTGCTGAACTCTGGGGCAGCGGCAAAACGGCGTCCAGTGACATGATGAGCCTGGATGCCTCCAAGCACCTTTGGAACGCCCGCGTGGATCCCCGCCGGCGTACCCATGCGGCGGGAATGTACACCCACGTTCTGGACCAGCATGGCATTATTTATGACCAGCCGATTGTTCTCAATGAACGCCAGGCCGGCCCGGCAATCGAAGGCGTAGTCCGCTACAACGACAGTACTGACCGAGTGCGCCTGTCACTGCTGGCCGTCGATACGCATGGGTACACCAATCCGACCATGGCCATTTCCAAGCTACTCGGATTTGACCTGTGCCCCCGCTTGCGCGACCTGGCCGAGCGCAAATTGTTCCTGCCGCGCATCCTGGAGGCCCCGGAAGGGCTGGATCAGGTGCTTGTTCGCGACGTGTCTTTAGGTGCTATTCGTAAAGGCTGGGATGAGTTGCTACGCCTGGCAGCGTCTATCCGTAGCGGTCGCGTCAGCGCCAATGTTGCCCTGCAGCGCTTCGGCAGCGCAGCGCAGGGCGATCCTGTCCATAGGGCCGCTGACCAGCTGGGTCGGCTGCTGCGGACGCTGTTTTTGTGCGACTACTTCAGCAACACGGCATTTCGCCGGGAGATCCACACCATCCTGAACCGCGGCGAGTCGGTGCACCAGCTACAGCGCGCCGTCTACTTCGGCAAGGTTTCCCCAGAACGTGGGCGCCGACGCGACGAAATGATTGCGATCTCGGGCTCACACACCCTGCTGACCAACCTTGTAGTGGCCTGGAATACCCACCGCATGCAGGAAACCGTCGACAAGTGGCGCCGCTCCAACCAGAAGATCGAGGACACCTGGCTGGCTCGTATGGGCCCCGCGCATTTCGCGCACGTGAATTTCAGGGGAATGTTCAAATTCGGCGTATCGCGCTATGCGGACATGCTGTTGAACCAAACATCGGTGCCGTCCAAACGTATCGCTATATAGGGCATCCGCGAGCTCCCTGGCCGGACCGCCCATCGCCTCAATCCCAATAGGTGTCGGTGGCGGGTTCGTGAAACGAGGTTTCCAGCAGGCACTGGTTGTCCTCGGCGATGCGATACATATCATCCAGCAGCGTGGCGATCACCTCGTCCAGCAAGTCGCGGGACAGGTAAGGTACCGCCAGCTCGTAGAGCGTGCCCTCGGCGTTCAGTCGTTGCATGGCAAAACGCACGAAGCAGGTCTGCTCGATCAGCCGGTGGCCGAGGGCCAGGCCGCGCGACTGCTTGCTGAAGCGGGCCAGCACCATCGTGACGCGCAGGATCGCCACGGGTGTTGCTCCTTCGGCTGGGAGGCGGGAAACCTCACACGGCTCCGTCAGCAGAAGCAACGGTGACGGTGGCAGCTGACCGGCTGGCGCCAACGCCGGTAGTCCCTGCTCGAACCGGGCTTGCAGGCTGGAATCCGACGCGTCGAGGTAGCGCATGGCCGATTTGACATCCTTCCAGCCGATGTACTCCATCAGCTCCTTGATGTCCCAGCCGCTAGCGCGTGCCCAGCCGGCAAAGCCGCGGCGCATGGAATGGCTGCTGTATTCCTCGGGTGACTCGACGCCGGCTTCGGCGAACAGGCTGCGCAGCAACGCGATCAGGCTATTGGCATGCAGGCTTGCGTCGGCGACATGCCCCCAGCGGTCGATCTTGCGGAACACCGGGCCTTCGGTCAAACCGGCCAGGCCAACCCAGGCATTGAAGGCGTCCACAGCGCACAGGCGGGACAAGGCTGGGCATTGGAAGATCCGGCCCTGCAGTTGCCGGTCGCCTTTGCTGCGGCCCAGGTAGCAGGCCATGCCCTGGCCGGGGACGACTTCGGTGTTCTCCACGCGCAGGCTGACCAGTTCGTCGGATCGGAAACCGCGCCAGAATCCCAGCAGCATCAAGCTGCGGTCGCGCGCGTGGCGCAGCAAGGCCGGCTGGTCGCCGGAGCGCTGGGCATTGCCGATGGCGGCATCGAGCCACTGATCGACCTGCTGGAGCATTGCCACCTCCAGGGGCCGCGCACGCTTTTCCGGCACAGCGTGGACGGAGCGAATGCCCTTGAGAACCTGGCGCACCAGGGGCGATTTGGTTGGGTCCGCGAAACCTTGGTCGGTATGCCATCGGGACAGCGCTGCCAGCCGTAGGCGAAGGGTGTTGATGGCCAGGGTAGCCGCGTGGTCGGCCAAGTAGCGGGAAATGGCGTCAGCCGTGGAAGGCAGCAGGCCTTTCCACTCTATCTCGAAATGACGTACGGCGGACGCGTAACTTCGGCGCGTATTCTCGCGCTCGGCCGCATTAATATACTGGGCAAGATGGCTCATATCACTCGCAAGTATGTGTTTCTAACAGGTTGTTCACCCGCAAGAATCTGGAGACTTGACTTTTGACCCTGCACAATGATGACGGCGTCGCCGTCAGGCGCTTTTGGTCAGAGTGGCAGACGTCGTCCATATATCAAATTTTTGCTTTATTACCCACCCGCTGATGCGTGCCGTGAATATGCCCAGCATGGCCCCCAGCGCCGCCGGGCCGCTTTTTTTCAGCTTGGGCCGCTATCACTAGCCCACTGAGGATGCCGCAACTCGCGGCATCCTGCCCACTTGTGCATTCCTCGCGCAACGCCTTGAGCTCCTTCTCCAGAGCCTTAAGCTCGCGAATGCGTGTCGCTACATGCCCGATGTGTTCGTCTAGCAGCCCATTAACTTCGGTGCAGTTTTCGGTTGGCGCGTCCTTAAATTGCAGCAAAGCACGAATTTCACCCAGTGACATGTCGAGTGACCGACAGTGACGAATAAAGGCCAATCGATTGATGTGCGTGCTGTCGTATACCCGATAGTTCGCTTCACTTCGCGATGCTTCCGGCAGAAGTCCTTCGCGTTCGTAATATCGAATGGTCTCAGTCTGCGTGGAGGCAGCTTTGGCCAATTCTCCGATTTTCATTGACATCCTTTTGCTGACGACCTAGTTAGAAACGCCGCGTAGCCGCAGACCCAATCATTTGCCCTTGACTTTAATGCCACTATAAGGTTTCTAATTAAGCCATGAAAATAGAAACCATGCCTCAATCAGCTGAAGATTCTTGCGGCTCCGCCGCATGCAGCGCTCCGTCTGCCCCTGCAACCGGCGCAACGCTGCCTGCTGGGGGCAAGCTGTTTCGCATTGCCACCATGGATTGCAGCGCAGAAGAATCCGAAATTCGCAGAGCATTGGAGCCATTGCCGGGAATTCGCTCGCTGGGCTTTCAATTGGGTGCTCGCACACTCAAGATTGACGCTTCTGATGAGGCTCTGCCGTTAGCCCTTGAAGCTATCCGTAAGGCCGGCTTTGACGCAAAGCCGGTACAAGCAACCGGGGCAGAACTAACTGATGGCAAAGGCGCTCCCGCTGACGGTCATACCCATGACGGCGGCTTCAGTGGCGGCATTTCTCGCCTGGTTGCAGCCCTCGCATTGGCCATAGCTGCTGAAGCTATTTCCTATTTCGCTCCAGAGACGTTGGCCTGGAAGGTAGCGGGGATGGCCGTGGCTGCAGTGGCCATTTGGTTGGCCGGCATTGATACCTATAAAAAAGGAATGGCTGCCTTGTTTCGTGGCAAGTTGAATATCAATGCGCTGATGGCAGTTGCAGTGACCGGCGCCTTCTTGATCGGCCAGTGGCCTGAGGCTGCAATGGTCATGGCTTTGTATGCCATCGCAGAATTGATTGAAGCCAAAGCGGTTGATCGCGCCCGGAATTCGATCAAAGGTTTGTTAGACATGGCCCCGGAAGAGGCGCTCGTGCTCTCACCCGATGGCACCTGGGTTACCACACCCGTCGCGTCTGTTCCGCTCGAAGCAGCAGTTCGCATAAAACCCGGGGAACGCGTGCCGCTCGATGGAGTAGTAACAAAGGGCAACGGCGCCATCAATCAGGCCCCCATCACTGGCGAAAGTATCCCAGTCGACAAAGCGCCTGGCGATCCGGTCTTTGCCGGCACCATCAACGAAACAGGTGAACTGGAAATTCGAGTCACCGCAGCGGCAAACAACACAACATTGGCTCGGATCATCCACGCCGTAGAGGAGGCTCAAGGCACCCGTGCACCTACACAGCGTTTTGTTGACAAATTTGCTGCCATTTACACGCCAGTCGTTTTCGCAATTGCAGTAGCTGTGGCTGTTCTCGCCCCGTTTTTATTGAGCCTCACTTGGCAAGAAGCCTTATACAAGGCGCTGGTATTACTGGTGATTGCGTGCCCCTGTGCATTGGTGATTTCCACGCCAGTTACTGTTGTGAGCGGCTTGTCCGCAGCCGCGCGCAGAGGCATCCTTATCAAGGGCGGTACCTACCTGGAAGAGGCGCGGCTGCTGAAAGCTATTGCACTGGATAAGACCGGAACCATCACTGAAGGTAGGCCAAAGCTGGTGGATTGGCGTGTATGGGGCCAGGCCGATGAGGCGTCATCCAGGCGTGCTGCCGCTAGCTTGGCTGCCAGGTCGGATCACCCGGTTTCCAAGGCTATTGCAGCCAGCCTTGAGCAGAAAGTTGCAGAAGTTCAGGAGTTCAAGGCAATTCCGGGCCGCGGCGTTCAGGGCGTCGTGGATGGTCAGACCTTATTGATGGGCAATCATCGCCTGATGGAAGAAAACAATCTGTCATCTCCAGAACTCAAGGCTGAGCTGACTATTCACGAAAATCAGGGCCGAACCGTGACCTTGCTGGCCAACAGCAAGGTGGTTCTTGCACTGTTCGCGGTTGCCGACACGATCAAGGAAACATCGCGCAAGGCCATTGCAGACCTGAAGGTCTTGGGTGTCGCGACCGTCATGCTGACGGGCGATAACAGTGCCACAGCCAAAGCCATCGCCAGCGAGGCAGGCATTGACGACGCACGCGGAGACTTGTTGCCCGAGGCCAAACTCGATGCCATCAAGGATATGCAAAAACGCTATGGCCCAACAGGCATGACGGGGGACGGCATCAATGATGCGCCGGCGCTGGCTCAAGCAGACGTGGGCTTTGCCATGGGTGGGGCGGGCACAGACACAGCCATGGAAGCTGCCGATATTGTGATCATGAACGACAACCTCGAACGCGTGGCCGAAACCGTGCAGTTGTCCAAGCGGACACATGCGATTCTTTGGCAGAACATTACCTTGGCGTTGGGCATCAAGTCTGTCTTTCTGGTCTTGGCCGTGTTTGGAACCGCAACCATGTGGATGGCTGTTTTTGCAGATATGGGTGCCAGCCTGCTGGTTGTGGGTAATGGCCTTCGCTTGCTTCCCCGAGCGAAAAACACCACTCCCAGCGCCAAAGTTTAGAGCTGCCCAATGAACCACCCAACCCTACAGCCATGCGTGAAACTATTCTGAGCGCCCTCAAGGATGCGCAGAGTGCGCTTACCGCTCTTATCAGCGACGAATCTGCACTGGCTTCGACCGAAAACGCTGCGGCGTTACTGGTGAAGACATTCGAGGGCGGGGGAAGGGTTTATGCTTGTGGGAATGGCGGTTCCATGAGTGATGCCATGCACTTTGCAGAGGAGCTGACTGGACGCTTTCGTCACAACCGTAAAGGACTGCCAGCCCAGGCCATTAGCGACGTCGGTCATTTGACCTGTGTCGCCAATGACTTCGGGTATGAACAGGTGTTCTCAAGATACCTGGATGCACATGGCCGGGCTGGAGACTGTTTGCTGGCCATCAGCACAAGTGGCAAAAGTACCAACGTCGTTAATGCTGCCGTCGCAGCCAAAGAGCTCGGTATGAGCGTGATTGCATTGACCGGTCAGGAGATGTCTCAACTGGGCGTTCTGGCAGATATTTGCATCGCTACGCCCGCTGGAGACTTTGCCGACCGCGTTCAGGAACTGCATATCAAGGTTATTCATGTCTTGCTGGAGTTGATCGAGCGGCGGTTTTTCCCGGAAAACTATGTCGTGACGGCCACGCCCGTGAGCTCCTGAAACACATACGTTGTACACTTTCGCCGTGCGCCGTTATCTGATCATTTTCTTTATTGTATTTCTGCCGCTCCAGTTCGCCTGGGGCGCTGCAGCGAGGTATTGCGTGCACGAGAAGGTCGACCAGGTAAGCCATTTTGGTCATCACGCGCATGTGCATAAGGGGTCGGTGCCCGAGAGCGTCTTGACCGGTGCGTTGAGCGGCACAGATGATCCGGATTGCAATTCGTGCCACATAGGCTGCGCTCAGCCACTGCCCGGTAATATCCTGGATTTTTCTGCGGCATCTCCCGCAATTTTTGAACCACCAGATCCCTTACCTACCCAGTTTTGGTTACCGGACACCATCGAACGACCCAATTGGACGCTTGCGGCTTAATTCGGCGAGAACGCTCCTTTTCTTTTTAGCTACCCTTCGGTAGCTGGCTTCCCGCCGGATTCTCCCCCTTGGTTTTTCGCAACTAGGAGAATTCGATGCGACCGAAAACGCTGGCGCTGGCCTGCACACTGTTTCTTATATCGGTACCTGCCTTTGCGCAGTCAACCAGTCCTGTAGCAACCAGTACGCCGGAGCTTGCTCCCCTCACACTGCAGGAAGCCCTGGCACGGGCCGCTCAGGCCAATCCTGCGTTGCGCTCCAAACAGGCGGAGCTCGCCGCAGCAGAAGGGTTAAATAGCGACGCGAGGTCGCTGCTTTTCAACAATCCTCAGCTGGCTTTTGACAAGACGCGGCGACTCGTGCCCCAGGCGGGCATGGCTACTGAACGCCGCAACGAATGGACTGGGGGAGTCTCTCAGACCTTTGAAACCGGCGGGCAGGGAGGATTCAGGCGAGAGACGGCCTCGTCTGCCCTAGAGGCATTGCGCTACGAAATAGTTGATGCGCAGCGACAAATTCGAAGCGAGATAGCCACGCGCTTTTATCGTGTACTGGCTCTGCAGCAACGTGTTGAACTGGAGAGCCAGGCGCTGAAACTGTTCGATGATGCTGCTGCAGCTGTACAAAAGCGGCGAGTAGCGGGCGAGGATACCAAGCTTGATGCCAACGTCGCGCTGGTGGAGGCCGAGCGCGCACGGAACCAACTAGCACTGGCGCGGGAACAGCTTAACGAAGAGCGTAACGATCTGGCGGCGCGCCTGCAGCTTGTGGGCCCAGTTCTTCCTCTGGCTCAGGGTGAACTGACACCTGCACCCATGGGGTTTGCTTTGAACGACCTGCTCGGCAGTCTCGATTCCCAGCCGCGCCTTCTGGCTCTTTCGGCCCGCGAAAAGAGCGCAAACGCAAGATATCGCTTGGAACGCGCAAGCGTCAGTCCAGACGTGACGGTGGGACTCAATGTAGGGCGTGAAGGCCCAAGCGTTGCGCGCGAAAGGCTCACCACCATTTCTGTTTCGATCCCACTCCCCATTTTCAAGCGCAATGCGACCGGCATCGGTCAAGCGTCCACCGCTGCAACCCAGGCGCAAATCGACAGGGAGGCCGCGCAACGCGACACCAAGGCCAATGTGGTGTCGCTTTGGTCCAGGCTTGCAAGTCAGGAGCAACGCGTTCGCCGACTTCAGGACGTCGTCCTGCCAGCGCTGACCGACAACCTGAGCCTTTCGGTTAAGTCTCGCCAAGCGGGGCAGATCGGCTTACTTGAACTGATCGTGGTCAACCGTCAGGCACTCGATGCTCGCCGTGACCTGATCGAAGCACTTACCGAATACCACAGTACCCGCGCCACACTAGAGTTGGAAGCGGGCTGGCCCAAAGAATGAGAGTCATCATGAACACCACCAAATTCAAAATTTCCGTTTCACGCCGTGTCATCGGTATTTCATCCGTTCTGGCTGTATTGCTGGCATTGGGAGGCTGTGGTGAAAAAGCTGCCAAAGGAGAAGAACCTGCTAAACAGGAGGCCAAGGAGGAAAAGGGCCAGAAGCTCACCGCAGAAGAACAGGCTCTCGCGGGAATCAAATTTGAAGAAGTCTCCTCTCGCACTTTCGAGGACTCCGTAAGCGTGACCGCAACCATTCGACCCAATCAAGATCGAATTGCCAAAATTGCGCCGCGCGTTGAAGGCCGGATTGTGAGCGTGTCGGCAAATCTGGGGGACAACGTCCGCGCCGGCCAATCATTGGCCATCATGGACAGTCTGGCGATTGGCGAGGCGCAATCTGCTCTTTTGCGTGCGCAATCGTCGGAGCGTGTTGCTCAGGCCGACTTCAAGCGTGCAGAGTCGCTCAGTGCCGAAGAAATTATCCCGCAAAAGGAGTTGCTCAGATCGCGCGGCGAGCTTGAGCGCGCCAGTGCGGAATCGCGCGCGGCAAGTGACCGTTTGCGGCTGCTCGGAGGCTCTGCAAGTGCCAGCGGGAGGGCACAGTCCACGTTTGCACTGACGGCGCCATTTGCAGGCACGGTTATTCAGAAAAAAGCCACGATAGGTGAGCTGGGTTCGCCAGCCGAAGCAGTTTTCACCATTGCGGACCTGTCAAAGGTATGGATTGAGGCCAACCTTACGGATGATCTTCTCTCGAAAGTGAAAACCGGTGCAGCAGCGACTGTGACCGTAGGTGCTTATCCCGGCGAACGCTTTAGCGGCCGGGTGGCATACATAGCCAATGTCCTGGACAAAGACAGCCGCACGATTGCTGCGCGCATCGAAGTGCCTAACAAAGACGGGCGTCTCAAACCGGAGATGTTCGCCACCGCCAACATTGCAACTGGTGGGCAACTGGAAGCGATTTCAGTGCCAGACGGCGCAATCTTGTTGCTCCAGGGGCAACCAACCGTTTTTGTGAGTGAAGGAGGTAGTTTTCAGCCACGCGCCATTGAGACAGGTGAAAAAATATCCGGACGCACGGTCATCAAGTCGGGACTAAAACCGAAAGAACAGGTCGTTGCAGCAGGTGCATATGCATTGAAGGCACGAATGCTGAAGTCGCAAATCGGCGATGCCCATTGAGCCAAGGATAGAACACCATGCTTAATGCAATCGTTGACGCCTCACTGCGTTACAAAGTACTCGTTCTCGTCGCCTTCGCGGTGTTGGTCGGCCTCGGCGTCCAAGCTTATCGCAATGTACCTGTGGATGCCTTCCCGGACGTTACGCCTGTCCAGGTCAATATTTATACGGAATCACCCGGTCTCGCCGCAGAAGACGTTGAAAGACTGCTCACTACGCCCATTGAGGGTGCGATGGCAGGTTTGCCCAATGTGGAAGAAGTTCGCTCGGTTTCCCTGTTTGGTCTTTCCTATGTGGGCATCTATTTCAAGGACAACGTAGACATTTACTTCGCACGTCGCCTCGTCGGTGAAAAGCTCCAGGATGTCAAAGGCCGATTGCCCGAGGGGTATGGTGAGCCTGTTTTGGGTCCCAACAGCTCCGGTTTGGGTCAGGTGTTTTGGTACACCATTGAATCGGCTGACAAGAAGTTGAGCGCCATGGATTTGCGTACGCTGCATGATTGGACCGTGCGGCTGATCCTCCGGACGGCTCCAGGGGTGGATGACGTGATTTCATGGGGCGGCGATCAGAAGCAGTACCAAGTGCAGATTGACCCCAACAAATTGATCAAGTATGGTTTGACGTTTAAGCAAGTGATGGAACGCCTGGCTGCAAACAACAAGCAAGTGGGCGGGCAATCCATCAATCTTGGCTCCGAGCAATACCTGGTTCGCGGACTGGGCCTGGTGACAGGTACCACCGACATTGCAAGCATTGTGGTGGCCGAGCGCAATGGTGCGCCGATCTTTGTCCGTGATGTCGCCGACGTGAAGGAAGCCGCAGCGCCCAGGTTTGGCGCGGTCACGCGGGATGGTCAGGAGGCCGTTCTTGGAATGGCGTTGTCGCGGGTGAATGAAAATGCGAAGAATGTTGTTGAGGCTGTGAAATCCAAGCTGGCCCTCGCACAAGCCGCCTTGCCGAAAGGCGTGTCGCTGATACCGGTGTACGACCGTACCGATCTGGTGGACAAAGCGCTTCGCACCGCTCAAAACTCCTTGATAGAGGGCGCGGTTCTGGTCGCGATCATCCTGTTTCTATTCTTGGGGGATTTCCGCTCCGCCATCGTCGTGATCGTGACTTTGCCGATGGCCATGTTGATTGCGTTCATTCTCATGCAGCAATTTGGGGTAACGGCCAACTTGATGTCACTTGCCGGATTGGCCATTGGCACCGGGATGATGGTTGACGGTGCCATCGTGATGATCGAAAACGCCTTTCGGCTGCTAGCTCATGCCAAGGAATCCGGTAAACCGATCAAGAAAACTCACCTGATCCTTGAAGCCGCGCGCGAGGTGATGAACCCTATCGCCTTCGCTATCCTGATCATCATCGTGGTATTCATGCCGTTGTTCTCCCTCACAGGGCTGGAAGGCAAGCTTTTTAAACCCATGGCCTTCACGATCTCGTTCGCGATGGCAGGCTCGCTCCTGCTGTCAATGACGCTGGTGCCGGTATTGGCCGCACTCATCCTGAAACCCAAGGAAGAAAAGGACACCTTTATCGTGCGCTGGGCAAAAAAGGCCTATCTGCCGCTGCTTGACTGGGCGTTGGAGCGCAAAAAGCTGGTTGTCAGTACGGCGCTGGGCCTGCTCCTTGTGTCGCTGGCTTTGTTCCCTTTCCTGGGCAAAGAGTTCATGCCGCAGCTTCAGGAGGGAACCATACTGTTCCGAGTGACTGGCATTCCTTCCACGTCCCTTGACGAGTCCATTCGCGTGTCCAACGTCGTCAGTACCGAGCTTAAGAAGCAGTTCCCCAAG
Organism: Acidovorax facilis; assembly: GCF_023913775.1. GTDB lineage: Bacteria > Pseudomonadota > Gammaproteobacteria > Burkholderiales > Burkholderiaceae_C > Acidovorax > Acidovorax facilis. The sequence goes on along the minus strand of NZ_JAMXAX010000068.1, from coordinate 1,732 downwards.
CAGGTCGAATCTGTCCTGGCAACCATAGGCCGGGCTGAGGGCGGTGAAACCACCGACGTTAACTACATGGAGATACTGATAGCGACCAAACCTCAGTCCGATTGGCCAGAAAAGGTGCCTTACCCCGCTCTTGCATCGGAAATGCAGGAGGCCATGGAGAAGGTTGTCCCCACTGCAGTTATCGGAGCCAGCCAGCCTATTCAGTCCCGAGTGGAAGAGTTGATTTCCGGTGTACGGGCCACTCTCGCGCTTAAACTTTACGGTGAAGACCTCGGTACTCTTGACCGGTTAACGGGCGAGCTACAGGGCGTGTTGGGCAAAGTCCCTGGCGTGGCAGACCTGTCTGCTGAGGCGAACAAGGGCAAGCCGCAGCTTGTGATCAAGGTTAATCGTGAGGCCGCAGCTCGTTACGGCATCAACGTGAACGATGTCCTCGAAGTCGTCAAGGCAGGTATAGGTGGGGAAGCTGTTTCTACCCTGATCGACGGCACCAAACGGTTCGACATTACGGTACGGTTGCCTGATGCTTTCAGGGCCAGCCCGGCAAGCATCGGCGCCATCCCCATACGCACCGGAGAAGGCGCGCTTGTGCCGTTCTCCCAGGTCGCCACCATTGAGTTGGATGAAGGCTATTCGTTTGTGCGCCGCGAAGCCTTGCAGCGTTACTCCGTGCTGCAGATGGACGTGAAAGGCCGTGACGTGGACAGCTTTGTGAAGGAAGCCAGTGCCAAGATCGCTGAGCAGGTCAAATTGCCGACGGGCTACTACTTCCAGTGGGGAGGTGCGTTTGAGAACCAGCAGCGTGCCATGGCCCGACTGGCGGTGATTGTGCCCCTGACCATTGGCCTGATCTTCATGCTGCTGTACACGGCATTTAATTCCGTACGTCACGCAACGCTGATCATCGCCAACGTGCCGTTTGCCATCATTGGCGGGATTGTAGGTCTGTTTATCACGGGTCAATATCTCTCAGTGCCCTCGGCTATCGGGTTTATTGCTGTGTTCGGAGTCGCCATGCTGAATGGCATTGTGATGGTCACATTCCTGAACGATCAGCGGGGCCAAGGTTTGTCTATCAGGGACGCGGTGCGCCGGGGCGCTGAGTTGCGTTTAAGACCTGTCTTGATGACTGCATCCGTGGCCATCCTTGGCCTGGTCCCCATGCTCTTGTCCACCGGAGTTGGTGCTGAAACTCAGCGTCCGCTGGCCACTGTGGTGGTGGGCGGCTTGTTCACTTCAACCGCCTTGACCTTGCTGTTATTGCCGTTGTTTTATGAATGGTCTGAGCTTCGGGCTGAGCGCAAAGCGCAAAAACTTCTCACCAACGAAGGAGCATCGTCATGAAGGAAATTAAGGCTTACATACATCGCAACCGGGTTGCGGAAGTTATCAGCGCCCTCAAGAGCTCAGCTGCATGGACGGCAGTCGGCAACAATGAGCACAATCTGACGGCCTATATGGTCAAGGGTTCCCTGGTCCCATTGGATGAGAGCGAGCGGCGTTTCTCGGTCGAGCTTGGCGATGAAGTCATCAATGAATACAAGCTGGAGCTCCATTGTTCTGAAGAGCATGTCGATGAACTGGTAAAGATCATCGTTGCATTAGGGCAACGCTGATTAAGGTCCACCATTGAGAGGGGTCAAACGTTATCCGCAGATGAAGCAGCAGACCTTGGCAATGGCCGCAGATCAAGACAACGGATTCGAGCATTCGCGCAAACCCACCCGACGCG
>NZ_JAMXAX010000067.1 GCF_023913775.1 Acidovorax facilis | reverse complement strand
CGCGTCGGGTGGGTTTGCGCGAATGCTCGAATCCGTTGTCTTGATCTGCGGCCATTGCCAAGGTCTGCTGCTTCATCTGCGGATAACGTTTGACCCCTCTCAATGGTGGACCTTAATCAGCGTTGCCTTAACACATCCCACACGGTTCATGGTTGAGGCTGCGCAGGGTTGCGCAATGTAGGCCCGCCCAGCCCGTATCGCAGCGTGTGGTTGCTCATGCAAAGTGGGCACCCATCGGCTCCTTCCAGCGGCAACTTCGCTATCCATGAGGTGTCTGCATGCGTGTTGGAGGGCATTGTGGAAGCCTCCCCTTGAATGCCTGCTGAATGGCGCATTCATCCTCTGTTCATCGCCGGGGGCAAAGGTACCGCGACGACCTACAAGCAAGATCAACGAGCCCGGTGCCACCACCCCACTGCGCCCTGCCCAACAGACGAAATATATAATTCGACTACGTTTCATATATAGGTAGCCCATGGGCATAGTCAAAATTTCCGACCAGATGCACGAAAACCTGCGTCTGGCCAGCACGGCGCTGAGCCGTTCCATCAACTCCCAGGCCGAGCACTGGATGCGCGTGGGCATGCTGGCCGAGATGTACCCCGACCTGGACCACCGCGAGATTTGCCAGATGCTGGTGCGGGCCGAGCTGGCAGGTGGGCTGGACGTGGCGCTGGCGGCACGGGGTGAGCTGGATAAACCCGGCGCTGCCACCCCCACCGCGCGCGCCAGAAAGCAGCCGCACTGATGGCGCGCGCTGACCGTGGGGTGCCGATCCGCTCGGCCGATGAACTTGTGATGGCGCGGCGGGCTGCGCAGCTGGCCGCCGAGGTGCTGGCGATGATCGAGCCGCATGTGGTGCCGGGCGTGACCACCGATGCGCTGGACCGCCTGTGCCACAACCACATCGTGAACGTGCAGGGCGCGCGGCCTGCCAATGTGGGCTATCTGGGTTACCCCAAGACGGTGCTGACCTCGGTGAACCATGTCGTATGCCACGGCATCCCCTCGCCCCAGCAGATGCTGAAGAAGGGCGACATCGTGAACATTGATGTGGCGGTGGAAAAAGACGGCTGGTACGGCGACACGAGCCGCATGTTCTGCGTGGGCACGCCCAGCGTGCTGGCCCAGCGGCTGGTGCGCACCACGTACGAGGCGCTGTGCGCAGGCATCCGCGAGGTAAAGCCCGGCGCCACACTGGGCGATGTGGGCCATGCGATTGCCACCGTGGCGCAGCGCGAGAACTTCAGCGTGGTGCGCGAATACTGCGGCCACGGCATTGGCACGGTGTACCACGATGAGCCGCAGGTGATGCACTACGGGCGGCGCGGCCAGGGGCTGCGGCTGGAGGCGGGCATGGTCTTCACCATCGAGCCCATGCTGAACGCAGGCCAGCGCGAGACCAAGGAGCTGGCCGATGGCTGGACGGTGGTGACGAAGGACCGGTCGCTCTCGGCCCAGTGGGAGCACATGGTGGCTGTGACAGACAGCGGCTTTGAGGTGCTGACAGCGTGGCCGGGGGGCACGGGCAGCTACCCGGCGATTTAGGGATGGCCTGCACGATGAGATTGCCGCATCAGCCGGGTGGCAGCTCCAGACGGGCCCAAGCGGCCATCACATCGAGCTGCTTCTTGATCCAGTCGGCAGACATCATGTTGGCGCCCCAGTGGTGGATGCGCGCCACGCCCTCCCCCATGTTCCACAGATGCCGCAACTGCAGGAAGAGCGGCAAGGCGGCGAGGTCGGCATCGGTGACCCGGCCGCCCCCTGCACGGTAGCCGTCCAGGTACTGCTGCCAGCGCTTGAGCAAGGCTTCGTCGGGCTCCATGGGGGCCTTGCGCGGCAGGTTCGACCACAGCCACACACACAGGTCATAGGCCAGGAACCCTGGCCCGGCGTCGTCAAAGTCAAAGAAGGCGGCGCGTTGCACACCATCGGCATCGGTGTACACATGGTTGTTGAAGCCATGCGTGTCGCCGTGGCACATCACGCGGGTCAAGGTGCCCTCCACGCTCGCCAACTCGCTCAGAAGGCGCTCAATCAGTTGCCGGTAGGCCTCCAGCACGGCAGGGTCCAGCTCGGGATGGGCGGCAAGGTAGTCCAGCGTGCGGCCTGCAAGGTGGTGGCCGTCCAGCACATAGCGGCTTGCGGGGCCTGCGTAGCTTTGCGCGGCGCTGTGAATCTGGGCCAGCGTGGCGCCGGTCAGGCGCAGGTCTTCGGGCGTATCGGGCGCGGCACCGTCGCAGTGGCGAAACAGCACCAGCGCACGCGGGCCTTCGGGGAACGGCAGGGTAACGCTGGCAGCACCATTCGCAGCCAGGACCGGCGTGGCTACGCCCACACCCTGTGCGTGCAGGTGGGCCAGCAGCGCAACTTCGAAATCCACATTGAACGCGCCGCGCGGCCGAATGGCACAAAGCCGCGCCACATAGCGGCTGCCATCCGTGGCTCGCACGGCGTAGTTGTCGTTGAGGTTGCGGCGGATCAGGTAGCACTGCTGCACTGGCGGGCCGTAGTGCTGCGCTACCCAATCACTCACGGCAGAGGCAGCGGCTGTGGTGTGGGAGGCGACCAGATTGAAGTCATGAGAAGGGGAAGAAAGCATGCGGCATTCTCCACGGATGCAGCATGAAACACCCGTGCGGCATGGTTCGATGGGGTTGCGCCAAGACGTTCTGCTGAACCCCGAGGCTGGCGCGAGCGGGAGAACAGGCACACCACAAAAATATGCCTAAATATGGCTGCTAGCGCTTACTGGTATTGCACCATCGGTATCAAAATCATAGCAATCCGTTTCACCATCACCACGGCAGCTTGTCGCCGCTGTAGGCGTAGAAGCACCCCGTTTCCTCCACCGGCAACCCATCCAGCACCCGCAGCATGTCGCCCGTTGCATCGGCCGCCGGGCGGCCGATTTCTGCACCGTTGAACGGGGCCGACAAGGCCGAGTTGACGGTGCCCGGGTGCAGCGCCACCAGCACGGCCTGCGGGTGGGTGCGTGCCATTTCGATGGACGCCGTTTTGACCAGCATGTTGAGCGCGGCCTTGCTGGCGCGGTAGCTGTACCAGCCGCCCAAGCGGTTGTCGCCAATGCTGCCCACCTTGGCCGAGAGCACGGCCAGCAAGCCGCGCCCCTGCTTGGGCAGCAGTGGCGCAAAGTGCGCCAGCACGAGCGCGGGGCCGAAGGTGTTGGTGCGGAAGATGGCTTCCATCTGCGCGTAGTTCAACTGGCCCAGGCGCTTTTCGGGCATGCCGTGGGGGCCGTGCAGCATGCCAGCGGCGTGGATGATGCAGTGCCACGGGCCTTGGGCTTTGAGCTGCTGGGCGGCAGCGGCGATTGTGGCTTCGTCGTCCAGATTGACCGCCGGGTGGGTGTGGCGGCCCAGGGCCACGGCCAGGGCGCAGCGGGGGTCGGCCTGCAGGTGGGCGAGGAAGGCGCTGCCGATGGCACCGGTGGAGCCGATGACCAGTGCGCGGTAGTCCTCGGGCAATGACTGCAAAGATGTGAACGGTGTTGATGCGGGCTGTGTTTGAGACATGGCGCGGTTCTGCGGTGAAGGTGTCGTTGGGTGATTCGGCAGGCGGGCTACAGCGCATCCAGCCGCGTGCGCAAGCTGGCCGCATGCTCGCGCAGCGCATCCAGCTGCGGGCCCTGCATCTTTTGCAGCTGGCGGTACACCATGCCGAGGCGGAAGTTGTTGCCCAGCGTGCCTTCGTTGCGCGCAAAAAAATCCCAGTACAGGGCGTTGTACGGGCAGGCGCGGTCGCCCAGCTTTTGCTTTTTGTCGTAGTGGCAGCCTTTGCAGTAGTCGCTCATGCGGTCGATGTAGGCGGCGCTGCTCACATAAGGCTTGGTGGCCAGCAGACCGCCGTCGGCAAACTGGCTCATACCCACGGTGTTGGGCACTTCCACCCACTCAAAGGCGTCGATGTACACGCCCAGGTACCAGCGGTGCACGGCGGCAGGGTCAAGCCCCGCCAGCAGCGCAAAGTTGCCGATGACCATGAGGCGCTGGATGTGGTGGGCGTACGCATGCTCCAGCGACTGGCCCACGGCGTGCTGCATGCAGCGCATGTGGGTGTTGCCCGTCCAGAACCATTCCGGCAGCGGCATATGGTGGCCCAGGGCGTTGCGCTCGTCGTAGCCGGGCATGTGGGCCCAGTAGATGCCGCGCACATATTCGCGCCAGCCGAGGATCTGGCGGACAAAGCCCTCCACGGCTGGCAAGGGCGCAGCGCCTGCGTGGTAAGCCGCCTGGGCGCGTTGCACCACCTCGTGCGGGCGCAGCATTTTGGTGTTGAGCGCGAAGGACAGCAGGGAGTGGAAGAGCCTGCTGCTGCGCGTGCTCATCGCGTCTTCATACGCGCCAAAGTGCGGCAGCGTGGTGGTGATGAAGTGGTCCAGCCACGCCAACGCCTCGGCCCGGTTCAGCGGCCAGCGCAGTGCATGGGCCTGCGGGTTGCCAAAGCTCTGCACGCCTGCGGCCTGGATGGTGGCCCACAGGGCGCTGTGGTCGTGCGTGGGGCGGGCGTCGGGCGGCAATGCGGGCGCGTCCTTGGTATCTGGCCAGGGCTTGCGGTTGTCGTGGTCGTAGTTCCACTGGCCGCCTTCGGGCTCGCCTGCCTCGTCGATCAGCACGCTGTGGCGCTGGCGCATGCGGCGGTAGAAGTGCTCCATGAGCCACTGCTTGCGGCCTTTGAACACCTCAGCCATTTCGGTGCGGGTGGTGTAGAAGTGCTCGCTGCTGACGGCCTGCACGGTAAATGGTTGCTCTGCACCCCAGGTGCGCAGTTGCTCATCCAGCCGCCATTCGTCGGGGTGCTGGTATTGCAGCGTGTGCGCGCCGTAGTGGGCCATGAGGGCGGCCAGGCTATCAGGCATCGACTGGCGGTTGCTGGCGTCGTCAATCGCCACGTAGCGCACGCGGTGCCCCGCCTCGCGCAGGTGGCGGGCCAGGTCGCGCATGGCGGCAAAGATGGCGAGGATCTTTTGCGCGTGGTGCAGCACGTAGTCGGTTTCTTGCCGCACTTCCATCAGCACATAGACCACGCCTTCGTCCTGTGCGGCGAACCATGAATGCTCGGGGTTGAGCTGGTCGCCCAGCAGCAGGCGAAGCGTGTGGGCACGCTGTGGGGTAGAGGGTTGTGGCGTGCTCATGCCGTGCCCCATAGGCGGCGGTAGCTGCCGTCGGCATCGTGGTCTTGCGCCTGCTTGATGGGGTTGAAGCGGCGGCCGCCGCGCGGGTCGGTGCCGCGCCCGGCGATGTAGAGCCAGTTGGCCTGGTTGCTGTAAACGTCATAGTCCACCAGTTGCGATTCAAACCACGCGGCGCCAGCGCGCCAGTCGCTGTGCAGATCGTAGATGAGGTAACTGGCCACCACCTGGCGCAGGCGGTTGCTCAGATACCCGGTGGCAGCCAGCTCGCGCATGGCGGCATCGACCAGCGGCTCGCCGGTCTCGCCCCTGCACCAGCGCTCAAAGCCGCGCGGGTTGTGTGGGGCGGGCGGTAGTTCAGACAGCCCCCGCGCCCGGTACAGCGTTGCGCCGTATTGCAGGTGCAGCAGCCGAAAGTAGTCGCGCCACAGCAGTTCAAACCACAGCCAGTAGCTGCCATCGTTGGCACCGTGGTCGTGCTCGAAGGTTTTCAAGTCGGCATAAATCTGGCGCGGAGACAGCGCGCCCGTGGCCAGCCAGGGCGAGAACTTGCTGGAGTAATCCAGCCCCGTGAGCCCGTTGCGCGTGGCCTTGTAGCTGTGCGGCAGCTTGCGGGCCAGGTACTGCGCCAGGTGGGCCAGCGCGGCGGCCTCGCTGCCATCGCAAGCAGGCGTGCCGTAGAGGAAGGACGAGCGGGCATCGCTGCCCTGTGACGATGCGGGTGGCTGGATGCTGGCGGCGCCCTGCTCTGCCCCCACGGCCTGCAGCACGCGCGCAGGCACTTGGGGCGGCGGCAGCAGCCGGGCGGGTGCTGGCAGTGGTGCAGCGGGGGTGATGCCTGCGCGCTCGACCTTCTGCCGAAAGCTGGTGAACACGCCCGGTAGCTGGTCCACAGGCCATGGCATGCGCGCCGGGGGCAGCAGACTGCTGTGCCAGACGGTGCGCACCTGCAGGCCTGCTGCGCGCAGTGCGGCCACCTCGGCCTGCTCGTAGGGGGCTGCGATGTCTTCGCACACCACGGTGGTGGCACCCACGGCCTGGGCCAGTTGGAGCAAGGCGGTGGCAGGCGGGGCTTGGCAGATGAGCAGCGGGTTGCCCAATGCACTCATCTGTTGATGAAGCCCGCGCAGCGCTGCGGCGATGAAGGCGCTGCGGTGTGGGCCCACACGGGCAAAGCCCCAGGGCGTGCGTTCATCGGGCGCGGGCAGGCACGCCACGGGCAGCAGGTGGGTGGCACCGCTGGTGAGCGCTGCGTGCAGCGCTGGCTGGTCGTGCAGGCGCAGGTCGCTCCTGAACCAGAACAGCACGGTGCTCATGCGGCGCCCTCCTCTGCGGACTTTTCGGTGCGCTTGCGTTCACTGCGGCAACGGTCGGAGCAGTACTTCACCTCATCCCACACCTTCTCCCACTTCTTGCGCCAGGTGAAGGGCAGGCCGCAGTGTTGGCAGGTCTTCTGCGGAAGGTCTGATTTTTTGCGCATGCGCATGGCGGAGCTGTGGGTTGGTTACGCAGGCTTCAACACCTGCTGCGCCAGCGCACGCCCGCTGAGCCACGCACCTTCGACCTTGCCGCCGTGCAACCAGTCGCCACACAGACCCAGACGCATTTGCGCATCCCACCAGCTGCCTTGCGTGAGCGCGGGCTGGGTGTCTGCATAGCGCCAGCGGTGGGCGGTGGCGGCCAAAGGTGCGGGGCCACCCAGGGCGGCAAAGGCAGCGAGCAATGAGGTGGTTACCGACTCGGCGCTGTCTTCGATGTGGGCTTCGCTCCATTCGGGGCTGGCGTGCAGCAGCCAGGTTTCTTGCCCCGTGCGGCCGGGTTTGCTGCTGTCGCGCGCCACCCAGCGCAGGGGGCCGGTGTTGATGAACGCGCCCTCCCAAGGCAGGGCCACGGGGCTGGCGTAGCGCAGCATCACCGCCCAGCTGCCACGCATGCGTGCGCTGGCAGCGATGGCGGCGCCTGCGGGGGACACGGGGGCCAGCAAGGGTACAGCCTGCGGGGCGGGCACGGCCAGCAGCACTGCGCTGTAACGCGGGCTGTGCAGGCCATGTTCTGCCGAGGTGATGGCCCACCCGCCCTCGGTGTGGTCCAGCCGCTGCACGGTGGTTTGCCACTGCGCCAGCGCAGGCTCGCCCAGGTGCTGCACCAGCCAGGCGGCGGGCGACGTCATGCGCGGTGTGCCCACAAATCGCTCCAGCGGGGTGGCCGGGGTGGTCCAGGCGGTGCCGTCAAAGCTGGCCAGCCGGGCATTCCACAAAGCCGCCACACCGGCCTGCTGCCAGCGGGCCACCTCGGCGCGAAAGGCGGGGTTGCGGGCGGTGAAATATTGGGCGCCGTGGTCGCACTGCCAGGGGCCGTTGTCGTCTTCAGCGCGGCGGGTGCTCATGCGGCCAGACGGGCCCCGGGCTTTGTCGAACACATGCACCGTGTGGCCCGCCTGCAGCAGCGCCTGCGCGCACGACAAGCCTGCCAGGCCTGCGCCAATGACGGCGATGGTTTGTGGCGTAGCAAGGCTCATGGTTGTGGGTCGGTTCGTTCGTGGGTCACCCAGATCAGCGCCTGGGTGTCGATGCCCAGCGCGCTGGCGCGGGCGATGAGTTGTTCGCGCACGCCAGGGGGCAGCTGCTTGGTGCGCGACAGGATCCAGCAGTAGCTGCGGTCCGGCCCCACCACCAGCGCCCACTGGTAGTTGGCATCCAGCGCGGCCACGTGGTAGCCGCCGTAGAACGGGCCAAAGAACGACACCTTGAGCGAGGCGGTGTTGGCATCGCCCGTGAACAGGGCCTTGCCCTCGGCCTGGCGCCAGTCGTTCCTGCCGGTGTCAAAACCCCGGTTGAGCACGCGCACGCTGCCGTCCGCCTGGCGTTTGTAGGTGGCGCTCACATCCGTCATGCCGCGCTCGAACGAGTGGTCGAGCCGCGCGATTTCGTACCAGCGGCCCTCGTAGCGGGCCAAGTCAAACGGGGTGACGGGCGTGATGCCCTCGGGCAGGCGGGTGGACGAGCAGCCACTCAAGGCGAGCAAAAACACGGCCAGCCCCAACCAGGCGCAGCGGCGGAAGCAGGATAGAAAGAAGAGCATAAATTACCAATTGGTCACAAAACAAACCGATTGGTATTCTGCCACCACCAGCGCTGTTGTGGCGAAAGCCCGGCGCGGGCGCCTGCCATGGGCCACCCGTAAACTCTGTCCATGACTTTTCAAATCACCGTTTACTCCAAATCCGCCTGCCCCCAATGCGATTCGGCCAAGAAGCTGTTGCAGTCGCGTTCGCTGCCTTTTGAAGAAATCAAGATCGACGACGAGGCAGAGCGCCTGGCGTTTTATGCCAAGTGCGGGCCTTCGGTGCGGCAGATGCCGCAGATCTTCATCAACAACCAGCGCGTGGGCGGGCTGGCGGGGCTGCAGGCTGCGCTGGCTCAAATCGGCCAGTGAAACCCGCTTTCGTCCCTCCCCTGGTTATTGGTACTTCGCAGCGGTGATGAACTCGCTGAAGGTTTCGCACCACACGATCACGGTGTTGAACTTGGCCGGGTCCACGCCCTGCGGCAGCGGGACGATGAAGTTGTTGAACGTTTTCACATCGCCCACGCGCAGCATCTGGGGCTTGAGGCGCTTGAAGTCCGCTTCGGTCTCGACAAACTCGGGCGACAGGTAGAGCTTGTAGTCCGGCCCCGGGGCCAGCTTGCCCACCAGGCTGATGGCCTGCGGGCTGATGGACACGACGCCTTCGCCCCAGTGCAGGGCGTCGCTGTCTTTCAGGTCACGGCGGAAGGTGGCGGTCCATTGCGCGGCGGGCACGCTGGACTGGATCTCCTGCTGCGTGGGCGCATCGGGTGCAATCAGGATCGGCAGCACATACACACCCAGCGCAAACCCGATGACCAGGGTGAGCAGGTGCGAGGCGATGAGCAGCAGAGGTTTCATGGCAGCGGGTTCAGTGGACTGAGCCCAATGTACTGCGCAGCGCCCTCGTCTTCAACGCTGCGCAGATCCCCGCAGTCCGTTCAGGATGCGCGGGCCAGGAAGCCATCCACCAGCGCGTAGTGCTCCGGCACATTGAGCGCGGGCGCATGCCCGCAGCCGGGCACCTCCACCACCTGCGCCAGGCCACGGGCGCCAGGCCCCCGGGTCAGCATCTCGGCGGTGGTGTCGCGCAGCACCAGGTCCGACTCTTCGCCACGCAGGCACAACACGGGGATGTCGAGCGCGTCGTAGTGGTCCCAGATCAGGTAGTCGTTGGTGTGGTGGGTGAACTGCTGCACCATGGCCGGGTCGTAATGCGGCGTCACGCGGCCGTCGGGCAGGCGGCGGGTGCTGCTCTCGGTCAGCAGGCGCCACTGCGCATCGCTGAGCCAGCCGTAGGGCGTGTAGACCTGCTGGAAGAACGCCTCCAGCTCCCGCACCGTGTCGAACGCGGGCGGGTGGCCTGCGTAGGCCTTGATGCGCTCCAGCGCGGCATCGGCCAGGCGCGGGGCGTTGTCGTTGAGCAGCAGGCTCTGGATGCGGCCCTTGAGCTGCGGCTCGAACAAACCCGAGGCGCACACGGTGCCGATGGCGCCGCCCATCGACGTGCCCACCCAGTGCGCTTTCTCCACGCCTAATTGGTCGAACAAATCGGCTGCAATGCGCGCGTAGAACGAGAGGCGGTATTCGTCCTGCGGTGCACGCGCCCACTGGCTCAGGCCCCGACCCAGGGTGTCGGGGCAGATCACGCGGTAGCGTGACGCCAGGTGGGCGGCCAGGGGGTCCATGTCGCGCCCGGTGCGCGCCAGGCCGTGCCAGGCAATCACCACTGGCGCGTCGGGCGCACCCCACTCCGTAGTGTGGATTTCATAGCCAGCGCAGGTGAGGTAGCGCGAGGTGGGGGACATGATGGCGACCTTGTGGAACAGAGAACAAAAAAGGATCGGCGGCTCACTTCATGAGGCGGCCATTGCTGCCAATGACGGTGACCTCGACATACCGTGAGCCGATGCGGTTGGTGGGGGAGTAGCCCAGCGTGATGCCGCCGAGGTCAAAGCTCTGCAGCGACTCCAGCGCCTTGACGACCTTGGCGCGTGTGGGCGCGGGCCCGGCACGGCGCAGGGCCTCGACCAGCACCTTGGCGCCCAGAAACTGCTCGAAGCTGGTGTAGTTGACCTCGGCCTCGGGGGCGTATTTCTTGAGCAGCGACTGGTATTCGCGCACCACTGGCAACTGGGGCCGGTAGGGGTACGGCACCACCTGGCTGATGCCCAGGCCATGCGCGTTTTTCAGGCCCGCCAGCTTGACCAGCTCGGTCGGGTCCACCACCGAGATGTTGTACAGCTGAGCGCCGCCGCCCTGCTCGCGGTAGCGCTGGATGAAGGCCGCCGCAGGCTTGTTCACCGCGATCATGATGACCGCGTGCACATCGGCGGCCTTGATGGCCTTGACGGCCTCATCCACCTTGTCAGTGTTGCGTTCGTAGCCTGCTGCCAACACCAGCTTGAGGTTGCGCTTGGCCAAGGCAGCCTCCACCCCCGCCAGGCCCGCCTTGCCAAAACCGTCGTCCTGGTACATCACGGCCACACGGTTCATGCCCAGGGTGGTGAGCTGCTGCACCATGTGCTCGGTCTCATCGACATAGCCTGCGCGCACATGGAAGATCCAGGGGTTGAACGGGTTGCGCAGCGATTCGCCCCCCGTGTAAGGCGCCACCAGCGCCGCACCGCCCTCTTGCAACACGCCGTCTGCCAGCAGCTGGGTGATGTTGGCCGTGCCCGCAAAGCCATACAGCGCAACCACCTCGGCCTTGGCCAGCATCTCGCGGGTGAGCTTCACGGTGTCGGCCACCTTGTAAGCGTCGTCGGCCACCTCCTGGCGGATGGTCGCGCCGTGCACGCCGCCCTGGGCGTTCACCCAGTCAAAGTAGATCTTGCCGCCCAGCACCATCTGTGCGCCAGTGCTGGCCAGCACGCCGGTGAGCGGTGCCACCTGCCCCACCACAATCTCGGCGGCGTGCAGCGAGGGCGCCGTGGCCCCGCCCCACAGCACCGCCAGTGCTGCCGCCGCACGGCGGCTCCATGTCTTGACCTTGTCCATTCGGTTCATCCCCTGTTTGTGTTGCTTGCAGCCGCGCCCACGGGCGGCGCAAGGGCCGATGGCCCCCACGCGTGCCCGGTGGGCGGCGGTGACGGTGTGTCGTCTGGCAAAGCTCCTTGGGTCAGTCGGGGATGGCAATGGCGCCCGCCGTGATGGCGATGGCGTTGGCGGCAGCAGGCGTGGTAGCCAGCGGCGGCACGTTGGCGGCGGTGATGGCCGGGGCGCTGCCCGGTGTGCCGCCGCGCGGCAGGGTGCGCACCACCTGGCTGGCGGGCAGCGCCTTGCCGCTGGCGAGGTGGTCGTACACGGCGTCGAGCGCGTGGTTCAGGTACACATGCAGCGGCACGTAGCGGCTGTCATAGCCCGGCAGCACCGTGGGCAGGCCTATGAAGCTGTCGAAGTGCTGGGCGTTGGCCACTTCCATATAGCTGAGCTTGCTGGCGGCGCCTTCGACCTTCTTGTTCAGCGCGGCGTATGGGCGCGAGGTGTGGCTCACCGGCAGCAGTGCGTCGGCGCGGCCGTGCACGATGACGGTGGGCTTGCCACGCAGGTTGCCGTTGCGGCGGGTTTCCTGAACACCGGCCTGCAGCTTCTTGGCGGCGGCGTCATTGCCGGTGACGAGGTTGCGCAGGCACAGCGCGCCGCTCAGGTTCCAGTCGGCTACACCGGCGTCCGACACCGACAGGAAGTCGCGCGCCGGGCCCAGCTTGCCGAGGTTGTTGACCAGGTTGATGCCGCCCGAGGGAGGCACACCGTTGCCGGTGGCAAACATGCCAGGCAATGCAGCGGCGGCCAGCGGGGTGACCCCGCCAGTGGCCGCCGTGGCGGCGTAGCTGAAGCCGCAGAGGTTGTCTTGCACGCTGGCGCGCGAGAGGCCGTTGGCAAAGGTCACGGCCACGGCGGGGGACACTTCAAACGCCGCCATGGAGGCATGCAGGTCGTTGGACTCGGGCTCCCAACCGTAGGCGCGCAGCTTTTGCAATGCCTCTTCGGCCTGCGTGGCCGTGGTGCTGGCCGTGAGCAAACCCGCCGCCTTGAGCGACGCGCAGCGGTTGGGCGCTATGGGCAGCGCGGTGCTGGCAAAGCCAGCTGCAAACGCCGCCGCAAAAGGGCTGGTACTGACCGAGGGTGCAAGCGACGCGCAGGCCTGGTAGAGGTTGGCGTAGGTGGTGAAGTCCACCAGCGTCTTGCCGGTGACAGCCACATCGGCGCTGCCACGGCGCACCGTGACGCCGGGATTGGCCGGCATCTCGATGGCAGGCTCGGACACGGCCACGCCGCTGATCAGGCCCTGCGTGTCCAGCTCGGCCGCCGCAATGGCCGCGCCACCGCCGTTGGAGATGCTCGATGCGATCACGATGGTGTTGGCCGGTGTCAGCGTCTTGAGGCGCTGGCCCGCTGCGTCGGTGGCGCCGTAGCGCTGGTTGAGCACGTAGTAGCCAAACTCCACGGCCTGCAGCGTGCTCGTGCCCCAGTCCTTCTCAGAGTTCTGGCCCGAGTGGGCGTGCTTGAAGGCAAAGCGGTTGGGCGTGGCGGTGTTGAAGGCGGCCAGCTCGGTGGCCGTAAGGCCCGCGTTGAAGGCTGCGGCCTTGCCTGCCGCAGCGGCCGTGGTGCGTGTGCCGTCGATCAGCGGCACGGTGTCGTTCATGAGGTCGTGCGGCGCGCCGCCCGTGCCCTTGTCCGAGTACGCCACGGCGCAGCCCTTCTTGAGGCCCCACTCGCCGGTGGAAATGCCGCCGTACACGCCGCGCGAGCCGGAGGTGGTGGCGGTGATCATGCAGGGCTTCTTGGGGTCGAAGCTGGCGGGCACCTGCACCATGAGGGTGACGTTCTTGCGGCCTGTGCCGTCGTCGGCAAACGCGATGTATTCGGTGCCGGGTACCTTGCCCTCACCGGTGGTGACCTTGCCTTGCGCATCCACATTGGGGCCGTAGAGCGTGCCGTAGCCGCCGGACGCCGTCATGTCGAGCATGGCGCGGTAGTTGGTGTGGATGGCGGTGCGGCGCAGCTCAGCCGCCGTGGGCTTGAGGGGATCAGCAAACGCAGGGGGCGCGGCAGCGGCCAGACCCGTGGCGCCCAGGCCCGCTGTGAGCAGGTCATTGCTGCTGCCGTCGTATGTGGTCTCGCTGATGGTGCCCAGGTAGCCGGGCTTGGTGTTGGGGGCGGCGCTGTCGCCGCTGCTGCCACCGCAGGCAGCCAGCACCGCAGCGGCGAGCGCCGCAGGTATGAACGGACGAGAAAGGGGACGGAAACGCGGGTTCTTGATGTTCATCTTCATGTGCTTGTCTCCTGGAGTTTTTCTTTGCTTCTTGTTGCACAGCTCACCCACACACCCAGGCCACGCCGGTCCTCCGGCGCGGCCGGGCCACTTACCCCGCCTTGCGCGCAGCTGCCGCGCGCAGACGCCCCACCACACCGGTAGGGAAGTAATAGACCGAAAGAACGAAGAGCACTCCTAGCCACAGCAGCCAGCGGTCAGGCGAGAGCAATGCCGACAGCCAGGGCAGACCCGTGGCAGCCTCGCTGCCTAGCCGCAGCAAGTCTTGCAGGTAGCTTTGCGCCACGAGGAAAAGCACCGCCCCGATGGCAGAGCCATAGATGGTGCCCATGCCACCGATCACCACGATGAGCAGGCAGTCCATCATGATTTCGAAGCTCAGCGAAGTGTCCGGCCCGTTGTAGCGCAGCCAGAGCGCCAGCATGCAGCCTGCCAGCGTGGCGAACAGGGCCGACAGCACGCTCGATGTAGTGCGGTACACCACCACGCGGTAGCCAATGGCCTCTGCACGGAATTCGTTCTCGCGGATGGCCTGCAGCACGCGGCCAAACGGCGAGTTGACGATGCGCAGCAGGGCCAGCACCAGCGCCACCGCGGTGACGAACAGCAGGTAGTAGCAGATCAGGCGCCCGTCGATGGCCACGCCCAGAAAGGGCTCTTCGAAGGGCTCGAAACTGGGCGACAGGAATTCGGGCACCTTGAAGGTGAGGCCGTCTTCACCGCCGGTGATGTCGGACAGCTGCGAGGCCAGCGTCTGGAACGCAGCGGCCACCGCCAGCGTGATCATGGCAAAGAAGATGGCGCGCACGCGCAGCGAGAACAGCCCCACCGCCAGCGACAGCAGCAGGGACAGCAGCAGCGCGCCACCAATGCCAACGCCCAGCGCCGTCCAGGTGGGGCCCAGGCGCGTGGTGGCCACTGCGATGCCATAGGCCCCGATGCCAAAGAACATGGTGTGCGCAAAGCTCACGATGCCGGTGTAGCCCAGCAGCAGGTCAAAACTGGCGACCAGCACCACAAAGATCAGCACCTTGGCTGCCACCGACAGCGCCTTGACGCCCGGGAACAGGAACGGGGCAAACGCCAGCCCGATGAGGATAGCCACCAGGATCACCGCCAGCACCTTGCTGCGCGGGTAGTCGTTGGAAAGAAGACGGTTCAACATGGTCTTGTTTCCTCAGCGGTTAGCGACCGGATAGACGCCCTGGGGTCGCCACAGCAAGATGGCCACCATCAACGCGATGTTGGAGAACAGCGCCACCTTGGGCACCAGGAAGCCGGTGTAATTCGCCATCAGCCCCACCAGCAGCGCGCCAATGAGCGCACCACCCGTGCTGCCGAGGCCTCCGATGATGATGACGATGAAGATCAGCACATTGACCTGGGCGCCCATCTGCGGGATCACGTTCTGCTGGTAAAGCCCCCACATCACGCCGCCCAGGCCCGCCAGGGCCGAGCCCACCACGAACACGCCCACGAACAGGCGGCGGATGCGGTAGCCCAGGCTCTCCACCATCTCGCGGTCTTGCACGCCAGCGCGGATGAGCAGGCCCACCTTGGTGCGCGACAGCGTCCAGGCCAGTACGCCGAAGACCACCAGACCCACCGCCACGGCGATCAGGCGGTATTTTTCGATGGCGGCATCGCCCACCAGCAGCGAACCGCGCATGGCTTCGGGCAGCGGCAGCGGAATCTGCGCGGGGCCCCAGATGACCTTGATCAGCTCTTCGCCGATGATCATGCCGCCCATGGTGATGAGGATCTGCTTCAAATGCTGGCCGTACACGGGCCGCACGATGAAGCGCTCGAACGCCAGGCCCACGGCCCCCGCCACGGCCATGGCCACCAGCATGGCGGGCAGCACAGCCATCAGGTTGCGCCACAGGTCAGCGCTTTGGGTGTAGTCGCCCATGGCGCCCAGCACGCTGGTGGCCACGAATGCGCCCAAGGCAATGAACACGCCGTGGCCGAAGTTGAGCACGTCCATCAGGCCGAACACCAGCGTGAGGCCCGAGGCAATGATGAAGATGATCATGCCCATCGCCAGGCCCGCCACGGTGAGCGTGAGCCAGGTGCTGGGTGAACCGATGAAGGGCAGCACCAGCAGCGCAAGCGCGGGCACCAGGGCCAGGGGCTTCCAGTCGAAGTCACGGGTGATGGCGCTCATACGCGGCCTCCTTGCATGGCAGGCGACATCTGCGCATTTGCTACATATTTAATAGCTTCTAGCGCTTTACCATCAAGCGCTAGCAGCCCAAAAGGCTTGAAATCTGGTGCAAAACTCATAGTGCCAACCCCAGCAGCGAGCGCTGCAGTGCTTCGTCTTCGGCCAGCGCAGCCATGCTGCCTGCATGCACCACCTGGCCGTTGTCCATCACGGCCACGGTGTCGCCGAGCCGCTTGGCAAAGTTGATGTTCTGCTCGACCAGCAAGATGGTCACGCCGCTCTTTTTGAGCTGGTCGAACGCCTCGATCATGTTGTTGATGATGGCGGGCGCCAGGCCCTTGCTGGGCTCGTCCACGATGAGCAGGTCGCGCGGCTCGACGATGGCGCGGCTCACGGCCACCATCTGCTTTTGCCCGCCGCTGAGCTTGCCGGCCGGGTGGTTCCAGAACTTCTCCACGGCTGGGAAGAGCTTGAAGATCCACTGCAGCCGCGCCTCGTCCATCTGCGCGGCATTGCGCGCGCTGCGGGCGGCCAGCAGCATGTTTTCCTTCACCGTGAGGTCAGCAAAGATGCCCATGTTCTCGGGCACGTAGGCGATGTTCATGCCCGCGATCTGCGGGGTGTTCAGCGCCGTGATGTCTTTGCCTGCAAAGTGGACCGAGCCTTTGGACGCATGCCACAGGCCCATGATGGTGCGCAGCGTGGTCGTCTTGCCCGCGCCGTTGCGGCCCAGCAGCATGGTGAGCTGGCCCTTGGGCACGGCCAGATCCACGCCGTGCAGGATGTGGTACGCGCCGATGTGCGTGTGCACGCCCTGGAGTTCGAGCAGATTGCCCGTGTTGTTGGTGGTGGTGGTCATGCGGCGGCCTCCTTGGTTACACCGAGGTAGGCTTCCTGCACCACGGGCGATGCGATCACCTCGGCCGGTGGGCCGTCGGCCACCAGCGTGCCGTTGGTCAGCACGATGATGCGGTCGGCCAGCTCGCGCACCACGTCCATCTTGTGCTCCACCAGCAGGATGATCTTGGTCTTGTCCTTCTTCAGATCACGGATCAGGTTCAGGATCACGGGCGCTTCGTCGTGGCTCATGCCGGCCGTGGGTTCGTCGAACATGTAGACCTGCGGCTCCAGCGCCATGAGCAGCGCCACTTCGAGCTTGCGCTGGTCGCCATGCGGCAGGCTGGCCACGGGCGTGTCGCGACGCTCGTACATGGCCACCGTCTGCAGGATGGATTCAGCCCGCTCGGTCAGCGCATGGTGGTCGCTCCAGATGCTCCACAGGTTCAGGCCCCGGCGGTGCTTGCCCTCTTGCGTGGCCTGCACGGCCAGGCGCACGTTCTCGAGCACGCTGAGGTTGGGGAACAGGTTGGTGAGCTGGAACGCCCGGCCCAGGCCCGCATGCGTGCGCGCCGAGACGGACTGGCCGGTCAGGTCCTGCCCGCCCAGCGTGACGCTGCCGCTGGTGGCCTTGAGTTGCCCCGAGATGAGGTTGAAGTACGTGGTCTTGCCCGCGCCATTGGGGCCCACGATGGCGGTCAGCGTGCCGGGCTCGAAAGAGCAGGTCACGGCATTGACCGCCACGTGGCCGCCAAAGCGGATGGTCAAGTCCTTGGTGGCCAAGGTGCTCATGGGTGGTGGTTCACTTTCACGGTAGTCATCGTTGGTCGAGGGGGCGGCCGCCCCCTTTTTCACGTCAAGGGCAAGTTCCGATGACGTAGTAGTTGGGGCTGGTCTGTTTCAGCGTGTTGTTCACAAAGATGTTCCACAGCCCCATGCTCTGGTTGGAACCCAGCGCGAAGGTGTAGCCGCCATACACGTAGGCACGGCCCGCCATGGTGTGCGCATAGTTGCTGGCCGTGGTGCAGGTGCCCGTGCCGCCGCCCGATGCGGCCAGCGTGGTGCCGGATGCAGCGGCGGACACGGCGCCCTCGGCGCCGTTGCCATCAGCGGCACGCACCGTCCAGCTGTAGGTGGTGGATGCGGCCAGGCCGGTGTCGGTGAAATTCGTGGCGGTCACGGGCAGCGCATTGGTCTTGTTGCCATTGCGGTACACGTTGTAGCTGGCCGCTCCGCTCACGGCGTTCCAGCCAATCGCCATGCTGCTGGCCGTGGCGCCCGAGGTGCTCACGCCCGTGGGGGCTGGCAGGTCCACCGGTGGGTTGGTGGTTCCACCGCTTCCCACGCGGTCCACCATGGCCTTGATAGCAGCCATCTGCGGGCCGGACTTCTTGGAATAGTTGGCGCTGTCATAGCCCCACCAGTCCCAGCAGCTGTTGGTGGCGGCCAGGCTGGTCTGCGGGTACAGCATCACGATGTTGTTACTGTCGGCCCAGCGGTTGTAGCCCGTGTTGCGCACGTACTGCTGCTGCACGTCGTTCACGTTCTGCTTGCAGCCATGCAGCACCACATGCAGCTTGCAGGTGGCCGTGCCGCCCGCCTGGCAGGCCTGGGGCACATAGGCCCAGCCCGTGGTGGCCATGCCGTGGTTGGAGATGAATTCGCTCTGGTTGAACTCGATGAAATTGCCGCTGGGCAGCGTGGCGTTGTTGCGTGCGTTCAGCGTGCCGTACAGGTGCTGCAGCATGGCGCCTGCCAGGTCGAAGTTGCAGTCGCTGATGTAGGGAGCACCCTTGGTGGAGCAGCCGTTGCCATAGTCGTCCGTCACCATCGCGTGCTCTGATGCGATGTCCTTCTTGTAGACCACGTTGGCCGCTGGCACGAAGCTGTTGTAGTAGGTGCGCAGTGCATCCATCACCCCCGTCTTGACCACGCTGTCGAGCGTGCCCGAGAACAGGTAGACCTTGGAGTTCTGCAGGTTGGCCACGGGGTCGATCACGCCCTGGCCGGCCCAGGTGTTGGTGGTGTTCACCAGCGTGCTGGTGGGAATGCCCGTGGGGCTGGCCATGCAGCGCCCCGTGGCATTGACGACTGAGCCCTCGGCGCAATAGAACGGCCCGCCCGCCACCACCCCCACGCCCTTGGCAAACGTGGCCGAGTACGCCACATGCAGCTGCACGGCCATGAAGCCGCCCGAGGACAGGCCGGAAACCGTGGTCTGCGTCTTGTCGATCTTGAGGGCGGGGAGGTTGACCGCTGCGTACGCGCCGCCCGAGGCGCACAGTGCCAAGGCTGCCCCTGCTGCTGCCGCCCGGATGAAATTGAAAGCCATGTTGTCTTGTCTCCAAATAATTTTGAGAAAGTCTGACCCAGCCCCCATGTCAACCCGGGGGTTCATGCATCAATTCACTGGAAAAAGAGGGGCGGCCGCCCCTGCGGGATGAACCCCGACGAAGCAGGATGGTTGTCCTGCCTGTCGGGCCTCGCTAACGCATCGAAAAGACCGGCTTATCGCTTGTTGCGAATCGGCACGTTCATTTCTTCAGGCTTGATCTCGCGCACCAGCTCGGGCACGCCCCAGGCAAAGGCCGGGTCCACCTTGATCTTGAAGTGGTACATGCTCTGCATGGCCTGGTGGTCTTCCTTGCGGAAAGTCATCTTGCCCTTGGGGGTGTCAAAGCTCATGCCCTCCATGGTCTTGATGAGCTTGTTGGTGTTGGTGTCGCCACCCGTGGCCTTGAGCGCCGTGACCAGCGCCATGGCCGAGCTGAAACCACCGGCGGTGAAGAAGTCTGGCGGAGTCTTGAACTCCTTGTAGTGCGCAGCCACCAGGGCTTCGTTCACGGGGTTCTTGGGGATGCCGAAGTAGTAGTACGTAGCGCCTTCCATGCCGGGGAAGTTCTTGTACGCGGCCATGGCGGGCAGGATGTTGCCGCCCGTGGAGATCTCGATGCCATAGCGCTTCAAGTCCATGTCGGCGATCTTGAAGGGGTTGCCTGCGCCAGCCCAGACCACCCAGATGATCTTGCGGCCGGGCTGGTCCTTAAGTTTGTCGATCAGGCGCTGGGCACCGGCGGTGAAGTCGGTGGTGGCAGCTGGCAGGTATTCCTCATGGGCGAGCTTGGCCTTCTTGACCGAGTCCTTGAAGGCTTTCACGCCATCGCGGCCAAACGCGTTGTCTTGAGCGAGGGTGGCAATGGTCACGCCTTCCTTGTCCACCGCCACGGCGTTGGAGATGGCGTCCTGGCTGCTGTTGCGGCCTGTGCGGAAGATGTACTTGTTCCACTTGTCGCCGGTGATCGAGTCGGCCACTGCGGGCTCGACCAGCAGGATCTTTTTGTATTCCTCGGCCACCGGCAGCATGGCCAGGGCCACGCCCGATGCGGTGGGGCCGACGGCGATGTCGGCCTTGTCGTCAGAGTACGCGGTGGCCAGCAGGCTCTTGCCCAGGTCGGGCTTGCCCTGGTCGTCTTTCTCGATCACCACCAGCTTCTTGCCATTGACCGTCATGCTGCCGCCGGTGGCGTAGTTCAGCCCCATCATCAGGCCAGTCTGGGTCTGCTTGCCATAGGCCTCCAGAGGGCCGGTCTTGCTGTACACGTGGGCAACGCGGATTTCGCCGGTCTGTGCGAATGCGGGGGCGGAAAGTGTGGCGGCGGTAACGGCTGCGGAAGCGAGGGCGACCAGAGTGCGACGGTGCATGGCGATGTCTCCTGTTGTGATGCTTCTTTATTGCACAGTCTGTGCCAGCAGCCAAGTGCTTGATTTCAAAGAAACTTTTCCTCACACACTGGAGGCTATGCCTGAATTCAATACACAATAAATGTCTAATTTTCAGACAATTGCCTGAAATTTATTCAGGGTTTTCCAGACGTCCATAGAGCGTGGCGCGTGAGATACCGAGCTGCCGCGCCGTGGCCAGCTTGTTGCCGCCATGGGCCTTCATGGCGGCATGGATGGCCCGCTGCTCCAGTTCGGCCACCTGCTCGGCCAGGGGCCGCAGGTAGCGCGACTCGTCCTCGGCCTCGACCACCACGGCGGTGGTGTCCTGCACCGGCGCGGCGGGCTCCACGCCCGCTTCGCGCAGGATGCGTTCGAGCTGCGCCGCGTCGATGGACTGGCCCTCGCTGCGCATCACGGCCTGCTCCAGCACGTTGCGCAGCTCGCGGATGTTGCCGCGCCAGGGCTGGCCAGCGAGCAAGGCCATGGCCTCGGGCATCAGCTCAGGCGGTGGCGTGCCGTTGCGCAGCGCCAGGTCATCGCCCAGAGCCTCGACCAGTGCCGGAATGTCACTGCGCCGCGCACGCAGTGGTGGCACGCGCACCGGCAGCACGTGCAGGCGGTAAAACAGGTCTTCGCGGAACTTGCCTTCACGCACCAAGCCAGCCAGATCGCGCGAGGTGGCGGCCAGGATGCGTACGTTGAAGGGCACGAGCTTGTTGCTGCCCAGCGGCTCGATCTCCCCTTCCTGCAGCGCGCGCAGCAGCTTGGCCTGCAGGCTTTGGGGCATATCGCCGATTTCGTCGAGGAACAGCGTGCCGCCGTCGGCCAGCTTGAACTTGCCATCGCGCCCCTTGGCCGACGCGCCGGTGTAGGCGCCCGGCGCCACGCCAAAGAACTCTGCCTCCAGCAGCGTGTCGGGCACGGCAGCGATGTTGACGCTGACAAAAGGGCCGCTTGCACGGCTGGATGCAGCGTGGATGGCGTGGGCCAGCAGCTCTTTGCCGGTGCCTGTCTCGCCCAGCAGCAGCACCGGGCTGGTGGACTGCGCTGCACGGCGTGCCTGGCGCTTGACCTCAGCCGCAGCGGGACTCGACCCGATGAAGCTGGCAAAGGTGTATTTGGACCGCCGCTCGCCGTCACCCGCCACCGTCAGGCTGCGCCGCCGCTGGCTGGCCAGCTCGCGCCGTGCATCGTCCAGATCGCGCTGCAGCAGGGCAAACTTGCTGATCAGCGGCTGCAGCGTGGTCTCGGGGTGGTCGAACAACACGATGCCGATGGCGCCGATCACGCGGTCCGCATCGTCGCGCAGCGGGATGCGGCTGACCACGAAGGTGCCCGCCTTGTTGGTGAGCAGGTCAATGAGCACGGGCTGGCCGGTTTCGAGCACGCGGCGCATCTGGGTGTTGGGGATCACCTCTTCCACCGTGCGGCCGACAAACTGGTCCACCGAAGAGAACCCAAGGTCGGGCAGAAAACGCTGGTAGCCCTCGTTCACCCACACGATGCGCCCGCTGCGGTCCACCAGGAACATGCCCTGGCTGACGCTGGAGAACAGCTGAAACATGGAGCGTGCCGCCAGTTCCAGGATGCCCTGGGCATCCAGCGGCAGTGCGGGGGCGTCATCGGTGAGCAAAGGCATCTGCGGATGGTAGCGCGGCGGGGTGGGCCGAAGAACAGTCACGCCGCTGTCACCGCGCAGCTGCCGCGCATTTACCTGCAAATCCAGATGCTACTATTTTTATAGCTATGAGCACAATATCATCAAGCGCTAGAGGCTATTTTTATCCAGAACCACATACCCGTCGGTCGCCTGTGCATTGCCCACCGGGCGCTGCGCGCGCGTCATGCGCAGAACCACCATGGGCTGAACGGCGGCCAGCGCCTCGGCCTCGCGCACTGCCAGGGGTTGGTCCACCAGGATGCAGGGCTTGCCCGTGCGGCGGCAGTGGTCCTGCACGCGCCAGTACTCGTCATGGCTGATGCAGCCCGTCTGGCAGATCACCAGGTCGGCAGCGGCCAGATTGGCGTCCAGGGTGCCGTCCGGCGCGGCATCGGGCTCGGCGCAGCCTTTGCCCTTGGCCGCAGAAGGATGGCCTGCCACGCCCAGACTACCTTCGGGCTGCACGGACTGGGCGGGCGCCTCGACCGCCAGCCGCCAGCGCAGGCATTCGCGCGACAGGCTGGCAATGCGCTCGACCAGCACGCTGATGTGGAGGGCCATCGCCTTGCGGCGCGGCAGGCTGGGGTGGGCCGCTTTCCACTGCGCCAGCGCATCCTGCGCCATGGCCAGGCGCGTGTCCCGCACGATCACCTCGGCACGCAGCCGCAGCACTTGGGCCCGGAGGGCATCGATCTGCGCCGCCTGGGCTGCCACCGTGGCACTGCAGCGCTTTTGCACATCGCCCAATTGGCGGCAAAGTGCCAGAAACTCCTGCGGAAGTGAATGCATGCGCCACCCTTGCAAATAAGAACTATTCGCATTTTATGGTACGATTCACGGCTTGTGAGCACGCAAGTCACCTTGGTGGGGAGGGCACCGGGGGCGTCCAGCCCCCGGTGTCTGGCTTGCGCAGATGCTGAAAAAACACCCGTGCCAACGGGTGCCCCAAAAAACAAAAAACCGCGCCATTGCAGCGCGGTTTTTTTGGGGTGAAGGGAGCGCGCTGCGCGCCGGTCAGGTCTGCACCAATGCCAGCTTGCGCGCCGCCCAGCGTCGCAGCAGGCGCGGCACGATCAGCACGGCCAGCACGATGACGATCAGGGTCAGCGAGCCTGGACGCTCCACGAAGATGCTCCACTTGCCTTCGCCAATGGCCACGGCATTGCGCATCTGGGCTTCCGCCAAGGGGCCCAGGATCATGCCCACCACCACCGGCGCAGCCGGGAAGTCAAAGCGGCGCATCACCACGCCCAACAGGCCAATGGCGTACAGCAGCACCAGGTCGAACGCGCTTTGGCGCATGCCATACACACCGAGCGTGGAGAACACCAGAATGCCCGCGTACAGGTACGACTTGGGAATATTCAGCAGCTTGACCCACAGGCCTACCAAAGGCAGGTTTAGGATGAGCAGCATCACGTTGCCGATATACATCGACGCGATCAGCGCCCACACCAGCGCACCGTTGGTGTCAAACAGCTGGGGGCCTGGCTGGATGCCGTAGTTCTGGAACGCGCCAAGCAGGATGGCCGTGGTATTCGATGTGGGAATGCCCAGCGTGAGCAACGGGATCAGCGTGGCCGTGATGGCCGCGTTGTTGGCGGCTTCGGGGCCGGCCACACCTTCGATGGCGCCGGTGGTGCCAAACTCTTCGGGGTTCTTGCTCAGCTTCTTTTCAGCGGCATAGCTCAGGAAGGTCGGGATCTCGCTACCGCCAGCGGGCACGGTGCCAAACGGAAAACCGATGAACGTGGCGCGAATCCACGCAGGCCAGGAGCGCTTCCACTCTTCCTTGGTCATGTGCGTGCTGGTCAGGCGGTTCTGCGTTTCGTCGGTGCGGCCTTCGTACATCACGTTGTACAGGGCTTCGCCCACGGCAAACAGGCCCACGGCGATCAGCACGACCTCGATGCCGTCCATCAGCTCGGGCACACCGCCGGTGTAGCGGGCTTGCCCGGTGAGCTGGTCGATACCAATGAGGCCCATGGCCAGGCCAACGAACAGCGCGACCATGCCACGCAGCGTGCTCTTGCCCAGCACCGCGCTCACGGTGGTGAAGGCCAGCACCATCAGCATGAAGTATTCGGGCGGACCAAGGCGCACAGCGTATTCCGCGACCAGGGGCGCAAAGAACGTGACCAGGATGGTGGCAATGGTGCCCGCCACAAACGAGCCAATGGCAGCGGTGGCCAGCGCCGCACCAGCGCGGCCGCTTTTGGCCATCTTGTTGCCCTCCATGGCCGTGACCATGGACCCGGCCTCACCGGGCGTATTGAGCAAAATGGACGTGGTGGAGCCGCCGTACATGGCGCCGTAGTAGATGCCCGCAAAGAAGATCATGGAGGCTGTGGCCTCGACCTTGACGGTGATGGGCAGCAGCATGGCCACCGCCACGGCCGGGCCAATGCCAGGCAACACGCCCACGGCGGTGCCGATGATGCAGCCCACAAAGGCCCACATCAGGTTGATGGGTGTTGCAGCGGTCGCAAAACCCTGCATCAAAAGGTTTAAGGTATCCATAACATGCAGGCTTTACAGCCACCCCGTATTGGTCAGGCCGGGCAGGTTGATGGCCAGCAATTGCGTAAACATCCAGAACACAGGCGCAGACACGGCCACGCCGATGGCGGAGTCTTTGATCCAGGCCTGCAGGCGCAGGTCCAACTCGCCTTCCGAACTCCTGAAGCCCCGCACCGACAGCACAAAGCACAGTGCGCAACTCAGGATGAAGCCCAGCGTGGTGATGAGCAAGGCATTGAGCAGCAGCCCGGCCGACACCCAGATGAAGCCTTTCCAGTGGGCGTGCGTGTCGCCGGAACCTTCTTCCAGGTCGCGAAACCCGCCCGTCAGCGCGTGCACCACGCAAAGCACACCACAAATCAGGATGGCAATGCTGACCACCCAGGGAAAGAAATTGGGGCCTACACCTCCATAGCCAGCCTCAGAGCTGACCGAACTGGCCCCCCAGGCCAGGCACAGCGCCAGCACCACCAGCCCCGCACCGATCAAGGTCTGCAAAGGCTTGGAGCGCGATGAATGTTGTTGTGTCATGTTTTTCTTTCGCACCGAGCGGTCGGCGGCATGGCCGCACACCCCTGTCAGGGGCGCGCAGCCAGCGCCTTGACCTGCTTGCTTGTCTCAGATCAGATCATTCCAGACTTGGCCATCGTGGCGCGCATGCTGGCGAACTCGGCGTCCACAAAGTTGGCAAACTCGTCACCCGCCATCCATGCAGGGGTCCAGCCGTTCTTCTCCATCGCATCCTGCCAGGCCTTGTGCTTGAAGGTCTTGGACAGGGCGTCGATCAGTGCCTTGCGCTGCTCGGCCGTGATGCCGGGCGCGCCATACACGCCGCGCCAGTTGCCGATTTCCACGTTGATGCCCTGCTCCTTGAGCGTGGCCACGTTCACGCCCTTCAGGCGCGAGCCCGAGGTGACGCCCACCGCACGCATCTTGCCCGCAGAGATGTACTCGGCAAACTCGCTGTAGCCGCTTCCGCCCACGGTGACGTTGCCGCCCAGGATGGCGGCGGTGGCTTCACCACCCCCACGGAATGCCACGTAGTTGATCTTGGCAGGGTCCACGCCCACTTCGCGCGCAATCATGGCCGCCGCAATGTGCTCGGTAGAGCCGCGCGAACCACCGCCCCACTTCACGCTGCCGGGGTCCTTCTTGAGTTGGTCCACCACATCCTTCATGGTCTTGAAAGGCGAGTTGGCGGGCAGCACGAACACGTTGTATTCGCTGGTCAGGCGCGCCAGGGGCGTGACCTTGTCCAGGCCGACCGGAGGCTTGCCGGTGATGATGCCGCCCAGCATCACGGCGCCCATCACCATCATCGCGTTGGGATCGCCTTTGCTGGCATTGACGAACTGGGCCAGACCGATCGCACCGGCGGCGCCACCCTTGTTGTCATAGGACACCGACGCCGCTGCGCCCGCATCCTGCATGGCCTTGCCCAGGGCACGGCCGGTGGAATCCCAGCCACCGCCGGGGTTGGCGGGAATCATCATCTTGAGGGCCGGAGCGCTCTGGGCCGACACAGGCAACACGCCTGCGGCGGCCATGGCAGCCAGTGATTTGAGGAAGGTATCGCGACGCATGGTGTCTCCTTGTAAGGTTTGCGAACCGCTCGATGATGCGCGCCCTGCCTGTCAAACGGCTGTCCATGGACTCAGGGAAAACACTCATGCGACCGGCCCGATGAGACGGTGCTATGGTGCCGCGCATGCAATTGCTTCTTGTTGAAGACGACCCCACCATGCAAGCCACGCTGCACCGCGCCCTGACACGCCGTGGCATGGAAGTCACCGCCGTGGGCGACGGCCGCGCGGCGCTCAGCCAGTGGGCCGCACGGCAGCCCGACGCGGTGATCCTGGACCTGACCCTGCCCGGGCTCGACGGCCTGCAGGTGCTGCAGCAGGCCCGCTCGCGCGGGCTGCGCACCCCCGTGCTCATCCTCACTGCACGCGGCACTGTGGGCGACCGCGTGATGGGCCTGAACGCGGGTGCCGATGACTACCTGCCCAAACCCTTTGACCTGGACGAGCTGGAGGCGCGCCTGCGCGCCCTGGTGCGGCGCAGCGCAGATCCCACCGTGGCGCCGCTGGCGCCCAGCACCGTGCAGATCGGCGCCATCCGTTACGACAAGGACAGCGGCGCGCTCTACCTGAATGGCGAAGTGATGGAGCTGACACCGCGCGAACTGGCACTGATGCACGCTCTGCTCGCCCAGCCCGGCCATGCTGTAACGAAGGAGCGGCTGTACGAACTGGTGTTCCCCGGCCAGCTGGATGTGCAGTACGAGGCCATTGAGGTCGTGGTGTACCGCCTGCGCAAGAAGCTGGCAGGCACAGGCCTCACGCTGATGACCCTGCGCGGGCTGGGCTACCTGCTGCGGGCCGACACATGAGCGCTGCAACAGACTCGGGCCGCCACCCTTCGTTGCGCAGGCGCCTGCTGCTGGGTATTCTGCTGCCCGTGGTGCTGTTCATCGGGTTCAACACCTACAGCCTCTACCAGCAGACCCTGGCCTCGCTCAATACGGCCTATGACCGCACCCTGCTGGCATCGGCCAAAAGCATCAGCGAGCAACTCGATGTGCGGGGCTACGACGAAGCGGCAGAGTTGCGCGCCACGGTGCCCTACTCCGCGCTGGAAGCCTTTGAGGCAGACAACCAGAGCCAGATGTTCTACCGCGTGTCCACCCTGCAAGGCGACTTGGTTTCTGGATTTGCCGAACTGCCGGTATGGCGCGGCCAGATACCGGCCCGCCCGCCGTATGCGGCATTGGTGGATTTCTACGACGACCGCTTTCGGGAGCGCGATGTGCGCGTGGCCGTGCTGCTGCAGCCCGTGGCAAGCTCGGAAGGCCGCACCATGGCCGTGATCCAGGTAGCCGAAACCCTGGAGGTGCGCGAAACCCTGGCCTTGCAGATTCTGCGCAACACGCTGCTGCGCCAGGCCCTGCTCGTCGCCGTGATCGCGTTGACCGTGGTGCTGGTGGTGCAGCGGGCCATCCACCCTGTGCGGCAGCTGAGCCTGCAGCTACAAGGGCGCAGGGAGGGCGACCTGAGCCCCATCGCGGCCCCCTCCACCCCGCGCGAGCTGCAGCCGCTCATCGATGCCACGAACGAGGTCATGCAGCGCCTGCGCCACCTGCTGCGACACCAGAAGCGCTTTGTGCGCGATGCCTCGCACCAGTTGCGCACGCCCTTGGCGGTGCTGAAGACCCAGGTGCAGTCCGCCCTGCGCGGCGACGTGGAGCCCCAGCAGGCCCTGCATGAAATCAGCGACACCGTGGACCGCGCGACCCAGCTGGCGAACCAGATGCTAGCTCTCGCCAAGGTGGAGCAACTGCGCCAGCAAAGCACCCCACCGACCACACGGCTGGACGAAATGCTGCGTACCGTGGCGCTAGAAATCTCGCCCCTGATCGCCCAGCGCGACCTGGATTTCGGCATACACACCGAGCCCGCACGGGTGCAGGCTCATGAGTGGATGCTGCGCGAGCTGAGCCGCAACCTGTTGCACAACGCCGTGCGCCACGCCCCGCAGGGCAGCGAACTCACGGTGGATCTGCGCACCGACAGCCACCATGTGGCGCTGACCATCAGCGACCACGGCCCCGGCATCGACGACGAACTGGCGACACGCCTCTTTCAGCCCTTTTCGGCCGGCGACGTGCGCGCGGGCAGCGGCCTGGGCCTGGCGATCTGCCATGAGATCGTGCAAGCCCTCGGTGGCAGCATCGCCTTAACCAACCGCATGGTGGGCAGCAGACTGACAGGGCTGGACGCCGTGGTGCGCCTGCCACTGGCCGCGCCATCGGCTGACATGGGCAACCCCGCACACGCGGCACAATCCCCGGCATGAACACCCTGGAGACAATGCGGCTGGACAAATGGCTCTGGTGCGCGCGCTTTTACAAAACCCGCAGCCTGGCCACCGAAGAAATCGGCAAAGGCCGCGTCACCGTCAATGGCCAACTGGCCAAACCCGCGCGGGACCTGCGATGCGGCGATACCGTCGCGCTGCGCCAGGGGCCGGTTGCCCGTACGGTGCTGGTGATGGGCCTGAGCGGAGCGCGCGGCCCAGCACCTGTCGCCCAACAGCTGTACCAGGAAACGCCCGATAGCATCGCCACCCGCGAAAAGGCTGCGGAGTTGCGCCGCCTGGCACCAGAACCCGCCGCCACGCTGCACGAAGGCCGCCCTACCAAACGGGATCGGCGCGAGATCGACAAGGTGAGCAACAAGGGGGGCGATTGGGGCAGCCGCTGGAGCGCGTCCATCGACGAATGAGCGCAGCGTCGGTCAGGCGGATTCGCCAGGCGCGGCAGACAAGGCGCCAAGACGGATGCATCACAAGAAAAAAGCCCAAGTGAATGAATCACTTGGGCTTTATCTTGGCGGAAACGGAGTCCGCCAGAATAGTGTTTTATGAGTTCCAGCGAGATTCAAATAAACACCGTAATCCATTGTTTTATATAAGTATTTTGTTCAAAGACGTCCAAGAAGTATCGATGAGAGCAAATACTCAGTGGCATACTGGATGGCATACCTAACCAGGCACACCGAATGACCATCATTACCGACACCAAAGCGCGGAACATCAAACCAACGGACACGGCAATTCCCCATGGGGGTATCACCGGTCTGGCCCTGCACCCGTCCAACACGAAGGGCCACGGCAAGTGGGTCCTGCGATACGTCAGCCCCGTGTCGGGAAAACGTCGAAATGCCGGCCTGGGTTCCTACCCTGAGATCAGCATCGCGGAAGTGGGCAAGCACGCTACCGTCATGCGCATTGAACTGGCCGAGGGCAAGGACCCGCTCGAAGAGAAGGCAAAGATCGAAGACAAGCCCAAGGTTCCTACCTTCAAAGAAGCCGCACACACGCTCCATGGAGACCTCCTTCCTGGTTGGAAGAACCCCAAGCATGGCCAGCAATGGATCAACACCTTGCAGGAGTACGTCTTCCCAAAGTTGGGGAGCAAACTTCTGCACGAGATCCAACCAGGCGACGTTGCCGAGGTGCTGAAGCCCATCTGGCTAACCAAGGCAGAAACAGCCAGTCGGGTAAAACAGCGCATCCATGCAGTGATTGGCTGGGGTTGGGCCCACGGTTACTGCCAATCAAATCCCGTTGACGTGGTGGGACACCTGCTCGCGCAGCAGCCAGGCAAGGCTGTGCGGACGCAACACCATCCCGCCATGCCCTGGCGAGACATTCCAGAATTCGTGCAAAAACACCTCAGGCCGGGCAGCCGGCCTGAGGTGACGCGCACATTGCTTGAGTTTGTGATTCTGACGGCCTGTCGCTCGGGCGAGGCGCGGGGAATGACCTGGAACGAGGTCGATCTCAAGAGCAAAGTCTGGACGATCCCTGCCGAGCGCATGAAGGCAAAGTTTCCCCATCGCGTTCCCATCTCCCCACGGGTGATGGCAATCCTTGAAGAGCAGAAGGGCCTGCACGAAACCCTCGTGTTTCCTTCGGTTCGGGATCGGGTCGAACTTTCCGACATGGCCATCACATCGCTTCTGCGCAGGTTAAAGGCCCACAGCGACACCCCTGGAAGGGTTGCGACGGCCCATGGCTTCCGATCCAGCTTTCGGGACTGGTGCAGCGAGAAAGGGGTTGCACGTGACCTTGCGGAACGTTCACTGGCACACACCATCAAAGACAAGGTTGAGGCGGCCTACCATCGCACTGACTTGCTAGAGCAACGGCGGGAACTCATGAATGCTTGGGAAGCGTTTGCAATCGGGAAGCTACCTGAAAAAGCTGAATCGGAGACACCCACCAGAAGGTGAATTCGCTTCATTTCGGGATCCACGTTACCGGCCGATTTTGGAACCAACCAATAGGTGACAACTCACCCGCAGATCAAGGCAATCCAACCCTGCGTATTGGGGAGCGGGCAATTTATGCAAGGCGTACAGCGTTTGGGCCAAGCGAGGTACTCACGCTCGACCTTAGAAGTCACCGAGAGGCTGAGACACCGCAGTATCTCTATCTAAACAAATCGCACTCAGGTCTGCGCGGTACCTAGTCTTACTTAACTCAAGCGAGGTAAGTAACGCCTTGGCTGCAGGGCACTGCCCGCTCTCCCTTAGTGCGACTGCCAGATTTCGGTCGACCACTTGTTTAAGGTCAGCGAGCTTCTGGCGACCAGAATCAGAAATGGTAGATTGCTCAATGCTGCGAGTCAGTTCGGTAGACGCCGTCGCGAGAACCGGCCCTGCAGAGCGTAACTCGCCAAGGCTTGCATTGGCCAGTCCTATTTGGGCGGCCGCAGAGGCTCGTTCTGACGCCGACCAGCCCTCGTTTCCCAACACACTAGCGAACTCCAATCTTCTCTCAACAACAGAGAGATTTCGCAACCTTGCCTTCCTATAAGTAGTTGTGCACAGAGGGGTGGTCCGACATAGATCTACACGGAAGCCGTCAGCCAGCGCAACCATATCGGCCCCCAATGGCGACCGAGGTGTCGTGCCGACGCCATTGGGGGCCACTACATCCAAAGCACCCTTGAATTCGTCCACGACAGGAACGCCCCCTCCAGCCTTAGCGTAGGCCGCAATCGCTGCAGGGTCCTTTCCGTGTTCCAAGATAAGTTCATAAGCCGTAAGCCCTTGGACTAGCTTTGGGAGGCGTCCGACCAAGAACATTTCCTGGAAGATTTTGTCCTTTGGCAAACCACCGTGGACGCTGTTGACCGGTGTGTATCCAGAAAGCCACGAACTCTCCGGGCGAGAGCCTCCAGCTGGTAATGGCACTCGACCATCGCCGTCTAGATCAATCCACGTCTTATCCCTTCTAAGATGCCCTTCATTCCCCAGATGTGCCTTCTCCGGAGTGAACCAGTACATCGAATAGTACGCATATAGAGGAGCACGGGGCCTGGCTAGACTGAAGCCGTCACGGAACTCTTTTGCCTTCGTGAGTACCGAGTTGAAATTGGCCGGAGGGGTAGCCCCTCGAAGCACATCTCGCCCCGTTACCGAAGTCCAAAATTCTGGTTGAAAATGACTAATGAATCGCCCCGGGTTTTGAGGAGGCTCAACACTCTGAGAGGATTGAGCCATGAAGAAAACGAACAAGTTCTCGCCCGAGGTGCGTGAGCGCGCAGTGAGAATGGTGCAGGAGCAGCGCGGGGAGTA
>NZ_JAMXAX010000066.1 GCF_023913775.1 Acidovorax facilis | reverse complement strand
ACGACGATGCTGCGGCCACCCAGTGGCTGGCCATTCATGCCATTGATGGCGGCTTGGGCTTCCGCGTCACTGCCCATTTCCACGAAACCAAAGCCCTTGGAGCGGCCTGTGTCGCGCTCCATCATGACCTTGGCGCTGGTCACTGCGCCGAATTGGCCAAAGGCCTGTTCGAGATCGCTGTCGCGCACCGAGTACGGCAGGTTGCCGACGTACAGTTTGTTGCCCATTGAGGGACTCCTCAAAAACACATGGAAAAAGCGATGGAGTCCCGAAAACGCAGCCAGCTAATCTCAATGACGCTCTCAGCGCGAAACTGACGGATCACCGCAAACTTTAAGCGGGGGAAACCCCGCTGGCTCATTATGCGCCACACTTTTGCGGAAAAAGCAAGCGGCAATGCCGACTGTGGTGGCGATGCCGCGCAGGCATGAAAAAAGGAGCCCAGGGGCTCCTTTGTTTTGCCTT
Source organism: Acidovorax facilis (assembly GCF_023913775.1). GTDB lineage: Bacteria > Pseudomonadota > Gammaproteobacteria > Burkholderiales > Burkholderiaceae_C > Acidovorax > Acidovorax facilis. The sequence goes on along the minus strand of NZ_JAMXAX010000066.1, from coordinate 31,090 downwards.
TGGCAGACCGCAAAGGTCTGCCAGCAAGGTCTTTTTAGTAGCTGCTACGGCCACCGCCGTAACCACCACCACCGCCGCCGCCGCTACGGCCACCGCCGTAACCGCCGCCGCCACCACCGCCGTAGCCGCCGCCACCACCGTAGCCGCCGCCACCACCGTTGCCGCCGCCGAAGCCGCCGCTACGGGGAGCGCGGGGCTCCATGGGACGGGCTTCGTTGACCACGAGGTCACGGCCGCCGAAATTGGTGCCATGCACGCCTTGGATGGCGGCTTGGGCTTCAGCATCGCTGCCCATTTCGACAAAGCCGAAACCCTTGGAGCGGCCGGTGTCGCGCTCCATCATGACCTTGGCGCTGCCGACCGAGCCGTACTGGCTGAAGGTCTGTTGCAGATCTTCGTCGCGGAAAGAGTAGGGCAGGTTGCCCACGTAAAGTTTGTTGCCCATGAAGGACTCCTGAAAAAACACAAAAACGCGATGGAGTCCGACGCAATCAACAAACCTGTGACGACTTCAAAGACGCGAAACTGACCATTCACCGCTAAGCTAACTGCTTTCCTGCAAGCAGAAAAGCGAACCCATTATTAATCACTTTATGAGGCGTGTGGGGTTTATTTCTGGATCAAGCCATCCATCCTGCACAAATTTGTGGGTATTTTGGAGCGTGCAACGGCGGTTTTCAGGGGAAACCCGCAGGGTCTGAACAGCCACCCGAACCTGGCCCGTCGCCACCTTTCGGCAACCACCCGCCTGTTTTCCGTGTCGGAAGCAGGGTAAAATCCGCGAGTCTTTGGGGAGTAGCCCGCCCGGCCGCGCAATGCGCCGGGGGCATGCGTCAACACACTTGGGTTCTTCGAAACCTATGGCGTATGCGGCTTTTGAGCTGGGCGAGACCATTGACTGCAAACCGATCCACATGGCCGGAGTCGGGGTGCAGTCAATGCGTTTTCCACCCATCCGGCCGGATAGGACCCCCTCCCCCATGGAAGCCTTTTTCATTTCTACCGCCATCGTCGCGCTCGCCGAGATGGGCGACAAGACGCAGCTGCTCGCGCTCGTGCTGGCCGCACGTTTTCGCAAGCCCTGGCCGATCGTGCTTGGCATCCTGGTGGCGACCCTAGTGAATCACGGCCTGGCCGGGGCTTTGGGTGCCTGGGTGACCACGTTCCTCGGCCCCCAGGTACTGCGCTGGATCCTGGGTGCATCGTTCATCGCCATGGCGGTGTGGATGCTGATCCCCGACAAGCTGGACGAAGGCGAAGCCGACGGATCGCCACGCTGGGGGGTGTTTGGCACCACCGTGGTCGCATTCTTCCTGGCCGAAATGGGCGACAAGACCCAGATCGCCACCGTCATGCTGGCCGCGCAGTACAACGCCTACCTGTGGGTGGTGGCGGGCACCACGCTCGGCATGATGATCGCCAACGCGCCGGTGGTCTGGCTGGGCGAGCGCATCACTCGCCGCGTGCCCATTCGCGCTGTCCATGTGGTCTCGGCGGTGATTTTTCTGGTGCTGGGGCTGGTGGCGACCTTCACGCCCGCCGGGTGAGCAGCAGCGGCCGTTTTGGTATATTTGCCAGACGCGCCGATTTGCCACAGCTTGCGGGCGCTTTATAAATCCTGCTAAAGACCCGTCCGACACATCCGCCCGGCCTCGTTTTTAGCGACGCCGGGTTTTTTTATGTCGTTTTTTGCCACGCCCCAGTCCATGCATTTTCCGGAGGTGCTCCCGCTGCAAAGCGGTGCGTCCATCCGCGACTACCACCTGGCCTACGAGACCTACGGCACGCTCAATGCCGACCGCTCGAACGCCGTGCTCGTGTGCCACGCCCTCAATGCCTCGCACCACGTCGCGGGCGTCTACGCCGGGCAGGACAAGAGCGAGGGCTGGTGGGACAACATGATCGGCCCGGGCAAGCCCGTGGACACCGACCGCTTCTTCGTGATCGGCGTGAACAACCTGGGCTCCTGCTTTGGCTCCACCGGCCCCATGCACAACCATCCCGATACGGGCGAGGTCTATGGCGCGGACTTCCCGGTGGTCACGGTGGAAGACTGGGTCAACGCCCAGGCCCGCCTGCTCGACCGCCTGGGTATCGAGCAACTGGCCGCCGTGCTGGGCGGCAGCCTGGGCGGCATGCAGGCGCTGAGCTGGACGCTCCAGTACCCCGAGCGCATGCGCCACGCGGTGGTGGTGGCCAGCGCCCCCAACCTCACGGCCGAGAACATTGCCTTCAATGAGGTGGCCCGCCGCGCCATCGTGACCGACCCGGACTTCCACGGCGGCCACTTTTATCGCCACGGCGTGATCCCCAAGCGTGGCCTGCGCATCGCCCGCATGATCGGCCACATCACGTACCTGAGCGACGATGTGATGAACGAGAAGTTCGGCCGGCAGCTGCGCGAAGGCCTGGAACTGAAATACAGCACCCAGGACATCGAGTTTCAGATCGAAAGCTACCTGCGCTACCAGGGCGACAAGTTCAGCGACTACTTCGACGCCAACACTTACCTGCTCATCACCCGGGCGCTGGACTACTTCGACCCCGCGCGCACCCATGCCGGCAACCTCACGCGGGCCCTGGCCCGGGCGCAGGCCAGGTTCCTGCTGGTGAGCTTCACCACCGACTGGCGCTTCTCTCCCAAGCGCAGCCGCGAGATCGTGAAGGCCTTGCTCGACAACCGCCGCAGCGTGAGCTACGCCGAGATCGACGCGCCCCACGGGCACGATGCCTTTTTGCTCGATGACGCCCGGTACATGGGCGTCCTGCGCTCTTACTTCGATAGCATTTCCAAGGAGTTGCAACCATGACCGAAAAAGCGGCGATGCAAGCCTTGGCGCGCCTGGTGCCCCCCGGCTCGCGCGTGCTCGACCTCGGTTGTGGCAACGGCGCCATGCTCGACTACCTGCAGCGCGAGCGCGGCTGCAGTGGCTATGGCGTGGAGATCGACGACGCCAACGTGCTGGCCTGCGTGCAGCGCGGGGTGGATGTGATCCAGCTCAACCTCGACGAGGGGCTGGCCATGTTCGACGACAACAGCTTTGACGTGGTGCTGCAGATCGACACGCTGCAGCACCTGCGCAATGCCGAAACCATGCTGCGCGAGACGGCGCGCGTGGGCCGCACGGGTGTAGTGGCGTTTCCCAACTTTGCGCACTGGCCCAACCGCCTGTCCATCCTGCGCGGACGCATGCCCGTGACGCGGCGCCTGCCCTACCAGTGGTACGACACGCCCAACATCCGCGTGGGCACCTACAAGGACTTCGAAGTGCTGGCCACCAAGAACAGCCTGCGCATCCTGGATGCCTTCGGCCTGCAGGATGGACAGGAAGTGCGCTGGCTGCCCAACGCGCGCGCGGGCACGGCCGTCTTCCACTTCGAACACGCGTAGCGCTTACCGGGGTGTACGCCCCGGCGACACGCCGCTGTCAAGCGCATCGGCTAAGGTGCGGGCTCCGTTTGTAGGAGACCCGCATGAAACGCATTGCACTGCGCGCCGTGACCGCTGCCGCGCTGTTGACCACCTGGGCGCTGGGCGCCGTCGCCCAGGCCTGGCCGCCCACCCCCACCGTCATTGCCCACCGGGGCGCATCGGCCCTGCGGCCCGAGCACACGCTCGCCGCGTACCAGAAGGCCATTGACGACGGCGCCGACATCATCGAGCCCGACCTGGTCATCACCAAGGACGGCGTGCTGGTGGCGCGGCACGAGAACGCCATCGCCATCCTGGGCGCCGATGGCTCTGTGAAGGAAGCCACCACCGACGTGGTGGACCGCCCCGAGTTTGCGGGCCGTAAAACCACCAAGACCATCGACGGCCAGGCCATCACCGGCTGGTTCACCGAAGACTTCACCCTGGCCGAGCTCAAAACCCTGCGCGCCCGCGAACGCATCCCTGCACAGCGCCCGGCCAACGTGGCCTATAACGGCCAGTTCGAGGTGCCCACATTGCAGGAAGTGATCGACCTTGCCAAGGCGGCGACGGCCAAGACCGGTCGCACCATCGGCATCTACCCCGAGACCAAACACCCCACCTACTTCCAGTCCATCGGCCTGCCGCTGGAGGCGCCGCTGCTGGCCGTGCTGGAGAAAAACGGCTGGAACCACAAGGACGCGCCCGTGTTCGTGCAGTCCTTCGAGGTCAGCAACTTGCAGGCGATCCGCAAACTCAGCAGCGTGCGCCTGGTGCAGCTGGTCGCGCCTTCGGGCCGGCCGTATGACTTTGTGGCGCAGGGCGCGGCCAACACGCGCGCTTATGCCGACCTGATCACGCCCGAAGGCCTGAAGCAGGTGGCCATCTATGCCAATGCCATCGGCCCGTTCAAGACGCTGGTGGTGCCGGTCAAGGATGGCGTGCCGGGCGAACCCACCCCGCTGGTGGCGCGCGCCCGCGCCGAAGGCCTGGCCGTGCACATCTGGACGCTGCGGCCCGAAAACGCCTTTCTGCCCGCCGGGCTGAAAAAGGCGCCCGCCACCGATGGCACCGTGCGCGGCGACAGCGTGGGTGAGATCACGGCCTATCTGCGCGCAGGCATCGACGGCTTCTTCACCGACGACCCGGCCGTGGGCCGAGCTGCCGTTCAAGCATTCACGGCGACGAAGTGACGGGTGCCGGGCGCGGCTTACCCGGCGCGGAGCGTGCCCCCTGGCGCTGCCCCAGTTGCCGCGCCTTTTCCACCCACTGCGCCAGCCGCTCGGTGCTGGCGCTGCGCACCGGGCCAAAGCTGTGCACCTGCACGGGGCTGATGCCGCAGAACTCCAGGATGGCCTTCTTCATCTGTTGGTGCCCTGGCATGCGTGTGACCCAGCGGAAGTACCAGGGCGGCGAGTCCATGGTCACCAGCAGCTCGGCCGATCGGCCGGCCAGCAGCTTGTCCCACAGCGATGAGCCTTTGCGGTACTTGAAGGCATAGCCGGGCAGCAGCACGCGGTCGATAAAACCCTTGAGCAGCGCGGGCATGGCGCCCCACCAGATCGGATAGACCCACACCAGATGGTGCGCCCAGGTGATGTCGGACTGCGCGGCCAGCAAATCGGGTTCCAGCGGCTGGGCAGCGTCATAGCCCTGAAACAGAGGGTTGAATGCGAGCTGACCCACGTCCAGAAACCGCACCTGCGCCCCTGCGCGCCTGGCGCCCTCGGCATAGGCACGTGCCATGCCTGCGCACAGGCTCTCGGCGGTGGGGTGGCCCAGGATGACCAGAATGTTTTGTTGCTCTGCCACAGACGCTCCATCACGGTGTTGTTGATGGCGCCATGGTCACCCTGCCCCACGGGGCAGAGTCAAGCGGTCAGGTCAAGTCGCGGTGAATCTTGCAGCGCCCGCCTTGGTAGCTGCACCAAATTGCGCGGGGTTGTGCGCTGGAGGTGCCACCGCCAGTGTGGAGGGCGCAGCGCAGGCTTCGGGTGCCACGGGCACGGCCAGCGTGTCGCAGGTGTGCAGCTCGGCTTCCAACAGCGCCAGCTGCGCGTCCAGCGCTGACAGGCGCGCCAGCTCCTGCGCCACGGCGGCCCGCCGCCCGGCCACCAGCTGGGCCATGCGTTCCCAGCCTGCAGCGGTGTCGATGTGGGGCAGGCCATCCAGCTCCGACAGCCGAAAACCCAGCGCCTGGGCCTGGCGGATCAGCAACACGCGGGCTACATCGGCCTCGCCATAGTGGCGGTAGCTGCCTGCGCGCGCCACCGTGCCCAGCAGGCCCCGCGACTCATACAGCCGGATGGCCTTGGGCGTGGTGCCGGTGCGTTGGGCGAGTTCTCCGATGCGCATTGGGTGTCCCGGTAGGAGGGCAAAATACTATCAAATTAGTAGCTACTGGCGCTTATCCATTAAGCGCTAGGTGCCAATTTGGCTCATATTTTTCATGGGTGGAGCCTGGTTGAGGCTTGGCAAGGGCTTCTGGCCCCGATGCTGCACGATAAGCTGCTGCGCTCTGATTCCACCTTCCGCCCGCCATGCCCCAGTTTGCCGCCAATCTGAGCCTGATGTACACCGAGCTGCCGTTTCTGGACCGCTTTGCCGCTGCGGCGCGCGACCGGTTCACGGCGGTGGAGTTCTTGTTTCCCTACGCCTTCGAGCCCGCCGAGGTGGCGGCCCGGCTTACGGACAACGGCCTGCAGCTGGTGCTGTTCAATGCCCCGCCTGGCGGCACCGACCGCAGCCGCATGGCGGCGGCGTGGGACCAGAACGCGCGCGGCACCGCGGCGCTGCCTGGGCATGAGGCCGAGTTCCGCGCGGGCGTGCAAGAAGCCCTGCGCTATGCCGAGGTGCTGGGCTGCCCGCGCATCCACGTGCTCTCGGGCATCGTGCCGCCCGGCGTGGAGCGCGAATCCCTCAAGGACCTGTGCGTTGGCAACCTGCGCTGGGCGGCGGCCGAGGCTGCGCGCGCGGGGTGCGACATCCTCATCGAGCCCGTCAACCTGCGCGACATGCCGCGCTACTTTCTGAACCGGCAGGATCACGCGCACGAGCTGCTTGATGCGGCGCAGGCCCCCAACCTCAAGGTGCTGATGGACCTCTACCACTGCCAGATCGTGGAGGGTGACGTGGCCACCAAGCTGCACCAGTACCTGCCCACGGGCCGGGTGGCGCATGTTCAGATTGCCGGTGTGCCCGGGCGCCACGAGCCGGACCGGGGGGAGCTGAACTACCCCTTTCTCTTCGACACCATCGACGCGTTGGGCTACGGCGGCTGGGTCGGCTGCGAATACCGGCCCGCAGCGGGCACCTCGCAAGGCCTGGGCTGGATGACTGGGAAGATCCGCTGAGTCGCTTTGCGCCTTCCCCCTATGCCTTCGTTGTGGGGCGGCCCTGGCTCGGCGTCCTCGGCTCGGGCAGTGCCAGTTTCGCAGGCCGTGACTCACACATCGGCGGCGTTGAGGTACGCAGCTTTGCGTAAGGGAATGCGTGAATAAATGTAACAAGCCTCTGGACGTAGAGTGACCGCAGACCGGCGACAGCCGGCCTTGGGCTTTCAATCTCCAGGAGACACACTGCATGGCTGCTTCCCTTGCCAACAACCGTTCCGTCGCGCGCCAGGTCACGCTGACCGCCATTGCGCTGGTGGCCCTGGTGCTGGTGCTGGTGGGGCTGGCCATTGCCGTGCTGACCGAGCGCAGCACCCGCGCCCTGGTCGCCTCCAGTGTGGGCGACACCGCGCAGAGCGTGGCGCAGTCGCTGGACGCCGCTGACAACACCAACCGCGAGCTGGTGCAGCTGACCATGAAGGGCTTTCAGCGCTACTTCGAGGCCACCATGCAGCTCGACGAGGCCACGGGCGAGCTGCGCAGCTACGGCGCGCTGGTCAATGAGGACTACGGCTCGGTCGACAAATTCGCCAGCGAGACGGGCGGCATTGCCACCGTGTTCGCCAAGAAGGGCGATGACTTCGTGCGCATCACCACCTCGGTCAAGAACGAACAGGGCGCGCGCCAGCAGGGCACGCCGCCGGGCAAGGACGACCCGGCCTATGCCACCGTGTCCAAGGGCGAGCCCTACACCGGAGTCACCGTGGTGGGCGGCAAGCCCTTCATGGGCCACTACCTGCCCGCCAAGGACGCTTCGGGCAAGGTGATTGCGCTGCTGTTCATCGGCAATGACATCAGCGTGTTCCACGCCATGCTGCAAAAGCAGGTCACGCAGACCAAATTCTTCGAGCATGGCGGCACGTACGTGATCAACCCCGGCACCTCGCTCGACAAGGCGGTGTTCGTGTACCACCCCACCGCACGCGGCAAGCGTGTGCTGGAGGCCTACCCCCAGGCCCGCCCGTTTTTTGAAGCCCTGGCCGCATCGCCCGATGGCTTTGTGCGCGAGGCCGCCCCCGTGTTGGGCGCAGGCGCCGAAGACCCCTGGGCCCTGGTGCGCAAAACCGGCGGCGGCTGGTGGGTGGTGGCGGAGGTGGCCGACGGCGAGGCCATGGCCAGCCAGCGCCGCGTCACGCTCGCCGTGTGGGGCTTGATGGCCGTGGCCGTGGTGCTGCTGGCCATTGGCCTGTTCCTCATGCTGCGCCGGGGCGTAAGCCGCCCGCTGCAGGATCTGACCCAGGCCATCACCCTGGTAGCGCAGGGCGACCTGACCGAAGAATTCCGCACCACGCGGCGCGACGAAATCGGCGCGCTGGTGCAGGAGGTGGAAGGCATGCGCCAGCGCTACACGCAGATGCTGCAGCAGGTGCGCACGGCGGTGGACAGCATCACCACCGCCAGCGCCGAGATCGCCAGCGGCAACCAGGACCTGTCGGCCCGCACCGAGGCCACGGCCAGCAGCCTCGCGCAGACCGCGCAGAGCATGGAGCACCTCACCTCCACCGTGCGCCAGTCGGCCGACGCCGCGCGCCAGGCCAACCAGCTGGCCAGCACCGCCGCCGCCGTGGCCGCACGCGGTGGCCAGGTGGTGGGCGAGGTGGTCACCACCATGGGCGACATCAACCAAAGCTCGCGCAAGATTGCCGACATCATCGGCGTGATCGATTCCATTGCGTTCCAGACCAACATCCTGGCATTGAACGCAGCGGTGGAAGCCGCCCGCGCAGGTGAACAAGGCCGGGGCTTTGCCGTGGTGGCCAGCGAGGTCCGCAGCCTGGCCGGGCGCAGTGCCGAGGCCGCGCGCGAGATCAAGGCGCTCATCGGCGCCTCGGTGGAGCGGGTGGAATCGGGCGCACGCCTGGTGCAGAACGCGGGCACCACCATGGACGAGATCGTGGGCTCGGTCAAACGCGTGGGCGACATCATTGGTGAGATCACAGCGGCATCGAGCGAGCAGTCCGACGGCATCGGCCAGGTCAACACTGCCGTGAACCAACTGGACCAGATGACACAGCAGAACGCTGCCCTGGTGGAGGAATCCGCTGCCGCAGCCCAAAGCCTGCGGGAGCAGGCATCCCGCCTGGCGGGGGCGGTGCAGGTGTTCAAGCTCTCGCGGGCCGAGGGCGCGGCCGGTGGCGGTATCGGCTACACCCAGCGCGCGGCCCTGGCCGCGCCCATGGCACAAACGGGCGAGGGCGAGGCGGTGCACGCCCCCGGCAGTGGCGCGCGCGCACCCGCCCAGTTGCAATAGCCCACTGCACCCGACCAATCGGCTGTGCGGCGGGGGCGCGTGGTCATCTGGCGGTTTGCGGTCTGCAGACCTTCGTTTATGCTGATCTGAAACCCCCCACCACACCGCCCACCCCATCCATGGCCGCCCACGTTCCCACCATGCTGGTCATGATCATCGTGAGTTCGCTCATGATGGCCGCCTCCATGGCTGTGGTGGGCTGGGGGCGTCGGCGCGATGGCCTGGGGCGGTGGGCGGCCGCCCTGATGGTCAATGCCGTCGGGCATTTGCTGATCATGCTGCGGGGCCTGGTGCCGGATGTGGTGTCCATCGTGCTGGGCAACCTGCTGCTGTCCTGCGTGTTTGTGGGGATGATCGCCGCGATCTACCAGTTCCAGGGGCGCCCGCCACGGTGGCTGCTGCTGCTCACACCGTCGGCGCTGGTCACGTGTTTTGTCATCGTGTTTATCGACAACTTTCCGGCGCGCGCGAGTTTTGTGGGCCTGGTCATCGGGCTGCAGGCCGTGTGGGCTCTGGTAGCGGCCCTGGAGCGCCGCCATGCCACCGTGGGGCGCGGGCAGTGGCTGCTGGTGGCAGGGCTGGGCCTGGAGGCCCTGGTGCTGGGCGGCCGCGCGCTGCTGGCATTGGGCGAAAGCCAGACGGCCACCAGCATCCTCCAGGGCAGCCTGCTGCAGACGCTGACCTTCATGGCCACGTTTTCTGTGGTGCTCATCAGCTCCATGGGATTTGTGTTCATGTCACGCGACCGTGCCGACGAGAACAACCGCATCATGGCGGCGCTGGACCCGCTTACCGGCGTGGCGAACCGCCGCTCGCTGATCGCGGCGCTGGACCGCGACGTCTCGCGCGCCGTGCGCTCGCGCGAATCCATTGCGCTCATGATGGTGGACATCGACCACTTCAAGCGGGTCAACGACCGCTACGGGCACCCCGCCGGTGACCAGGTGCTGTGCAGCGTGGTCAATGTGCTGAGCGAGCGCGTGCGGGCGCAGGACCTGGTGGGCCGCTACGGGGGTGAGGAATTCATGGTGGTGCTGCCCGACACCACGTTGCTGGGGGCCGAGCAGCTGGCGCGGGAACTGTGCAAGGCGGTGGAGGAATCGCGTTGCCGCATCCGCGCAGTCGGCGGAGCCGCGCCAGATGCAACCACCGACGCGGCCCTGGGCATTGCCGTCACGGTCAGCATTGGCGTCTTTGGCGGCCGGCTGGAGCCCGGCGACAGCTGGGACATGCTGATCGCCGCAGCCGACCGTGCGCTCTACCAGGCCAAGGAAAACGGCCGCAACCGGGTGGAGGTGTCCACCAGCCTGCGGCGCCCCGCCTCCCTGGCGGCGGCACAGGCCAATCCCGACACGCATCCTGTTTCCCGGTATTGACCCCCAAGAGGGACGCGGGACGGGCCACGCTGGGCACACCACCCGAAGAAGAGCTGCGCCCCCTGCCACAGCGCTGCCAGACTATGTCGCGGGTGTATGGATACCTGCCATGGCGCCCGCACAGGCGTTGTGTTGGAATGCTGGTTTCGGTCCACAAGATCCGCCGTATTCAGGAGAGCTGCCCATGAACGCCCGAGTCCCACCCCACGCCCTGCAACCCGCCCTGGCCCTCGAACGGGTCAGCCAAGCCTGGGACAACGACATTGTTCGCCAGCTCACCGACTACATCGCCATCCCCGCCAAGTCGCCCATGTTCTCGCCCGATTGGGCCGAGCAGGGCCTGCTCGACACCGTGGTGCGCAACGCCGCCGCGTGGGTCGAGTCGCAGAAGGTTGAAGGCCTCACGCTCGAAATCGTGCGCCTGGAAGGCCGCACCCCCGTGCTGTTCTTTGAAATCGACGCCACCCAGGCCGGCGCCACCGATACCGTGCTCATGTACGGCCACCTCGACAAGCAACCCGAGTTCAGCGGCTGGCGCAACGACCTCGGCCCTTGGACGCCCAAGTACGAAGACGGCAAGCTCTATGGCCGGGGCGGCGCCGATGACGGCTACGCGGTGTACGCCAGCATCGCCGCCGTGCAGGAGCTCAAGCGCCAGAACGTGCCCCACCCGCGCATCGTGGGCCTGATCGAGACCTGCGAGGAAAGCGGCTCGCGCGACCTGCTGCCCTACATCGACGCCCTCAAGCCCCGTATGGGCAACGTGGCACTGGTGGTGTGCCTGGACTCGGGCGCCGGCAACTACGACCAGCTGTGGCTCACCACCAGCCTGCGCGGCATGGCCACCGGCACGCTCAAGGTCGAGATCCTTACCGAAGGCATCCACTCCGGTGACGCCTCGGGCCTGGTGCCTTCGTCGTTCCGCATCATGCGGCAGGTGCTCGACCGGCTCGAAGACAGCGCCACCGGCCGTCTCCTGCCCCAGAGCTTTCATTGCGAAGTGCCTGCCGACCGCCTGGCCCAGGCCCGCGCCACGGCGGGCATCCTGGGCGAAGAGGTGTACAAGCGCTTCCCCTGGGCGCACTACGACTGCGGCGGCTCCACCACCTTTGCATTGCCCACCACCACCGACCCGCTGCAGGCCCTGCTCAAGCGCACCTGGGAGCCCACGCTGAGCGTGACCGGCGCCGAAGGCTTCCCGGCCCTGCAGGACGCAGGCAATGTGCTGCGCCCCTACACCGCCTTCAAGCTCAGCCTGCGCCTGCCGCCCCTGGTAGATGCCGCCCAGGCTGTGCAGGAACTCAAGGCCTTGCTGGAAGACAACGCGCCTTACCAGGCCAAGGTCACCTTCCAGAGCATGAGCGGCGCCACAGGCTGGAATGCCCCCGCCACCACGCCCTGGTTCGAGCAGGCGCTCAACGCCGCCTCGCAGGCCCACTTCGGCGCACCCTGCGGCTACATCGGCCAGGGCGGCACCATCCCTCTCATGAACATGCTCAGCGAAGGCTTCCCCACCGCGCAAATGATGGTGTGTGGTGTGCTCGGCCCCAAAAGCAACGCCCACGGCCCCAACGAGTTCCTGCATGTGCCCTACGCCAAGAAGCTCACCGCCGCCGTGGCGCAGGTGATTGCAGGCATGGCACAGCAGGCGGTCGCACCTGCCGCAGCGGGCTGATAGGCGCGATCTTTTCAGCTTTCACCGTTCTTTCACACCCAAGACTGACGCAAAAATGGGCATGGGCAGCCGGCACGCTCCAAGCGATGCGGCCGCTGCGTTCCGGTTTGCGCAAGTCCTCACACCCTTCTGGCAGGCACAGATCACCATGGACAAACGCGCTTTTCTCCACGCCTGTACGGCCACCACACTGGCCGCTGCGGTACACCCTCTTGTCCATGCCCAGGCGCCTGCGGCAACGGCGGGGGTTGCCGCTCCTGGCCCGCGCCACACGCTGTTGGGCACCAACAGCGAAGGCAAGCCTGTCGCACTGACCGACTTTGCGGGCAAGGTGTGCCTGGTGAGCTTTTTCACCGCTGGTTGCGCCCTGTGCACCAACGAGCTGCGGCTGATGCGCGAGTTCTATACGAACAACCGCCAGCGCGACTTTGTGCTGCTGGGCGTGAACATGGACGAAAAAAACGCGGACTTCATGCAGTACATCGAGCTGCTCAAAGTGTCCGTGCCTGCCGAGCAGCGCTTTCCGATTGCCTGGCGCAACGCTGTGGGGCACCAGGACAGCTTTGGCACCATCACCCGCCGCCCCACGCACTATGTGCTCAACCGCCAGCACCAGCAGGTGTTGCGCCGCGAAGGCAATTTTCTGCCCACGGATTGGGACGACCTCTGGGCCTCCATCGCCTGATGCGGGTTGCGCCACGCATGCTGCGTTCGGCCCCCGCCGGGCCATGCCGTACCGCCTTTTTATGGGATTGCCTTCCTGTTCTTTCCTGGTTGAGCGATTGCCCGCTCAACAGCACCGCCCGCCATGATCTCTGACGACCCCATTCCCTCCACCCTCACCACCTTCACCGCCAGCGATGGCGAAAACCTGGCTGTGCAGGACTGGCCCCTGCCCGAGGGCGAGCCCTGCCGGGGCACCGTGCTGCTGGTGCATGGCCTGGGCGAACATGTGGGCCGCTACGACGCGGTGGCCCGCCGCCTCAACGACTGGGGTTTTGCCGTGCGGGGTTACGACCAGTATGGTCACGGCGAATCCGGCGGGCCGCGTGGCGGCCTCACTTCGGACCTGCGCCTGCTGGATGACCTGGCCGACCTGGTGGACGCCACGCGCGCCCGCATGCCCGCAGGCCAGCCCCTGGTGTTGCTGGGCCACAGCATGGGCGGGCTTGTGGCTTCGCGTTTTGTGTCGTTGAAGATACGGCCTGTGGACGCCCTGGTGTTGTCATCCCCCGCGCTGGATGCGGGCCTGGGCGCCGTGCAAAAGCTGCTGCTGGCCACGCTGCCGCGCATCGCACCCAACCTGCGCGTGGGCAATGGGCTCGATGCGCAGTACCTCTCGCACGACCCGGCCGTGGTCGCGGCCTACCTGGCCGACCCGCTGTGCCACGACCGCATCAGCGCCCGCCTGGCCCGCTTCATCGCCAACGGCGGCCCCGCCACCGTGGCCCGCGCCGCGCACTGGAGCGTGCCCACGCTGCTGATGTGGGCGGGCAGCGACAAGCTGGTCCACCCTGCGGGCAGCCGTGCCTTTGCGGCCGCAGCCCCCAAGGCCGCCGTGCATGCACACTGCTTTGAACCCCTGTTCCACGAGCTGTTCAATGAAAGCCCGGAACTGGCCGAGCCGGTGTTCGACCTGCTGCAGCAGTGGCTGGTGCGGCGCTGTCCGGCAGTGAGGTAGCCGGGTCGTCGCGGTTACCCAAAATTTCAAGCCAAAATGGCCTCCAGCGCTTATCTAGCAGGCGCTAGCAGCTATCATTTTTGTAACAGTCCGCCCAGCATTCCGAACAGGTCGTTCGAGGTGCCAAACCCGCCCTGCGGCACCTCGCCGCGCGGGCTCAGCTGGTCGATCAGGCCCGGCAGCACCTGGGCCAGCTGGCCTGCTGCCGCGCCGGGGCCCACGCCCAGTTGCGATGCGATCTGCGACAGCGGGCCGCTGCCCAGCACGCTGGACAACTGTTCGCCTGAGATCGCCTGGTTCGGTCCCGCGCTCAGCCAGGACGCAATCACATTGCCCAGCCCCGCCTGCTGAAACTTGGCCATCAGCCCCGGCAGACCACCCACCGGGCCGTCGTTGCTGATCAGGGACATCACGGCCTGCACCAGCTGCGGGTTCTGCGCAGCCAGGCTGATCAAGCCGCCCAGGCCACTCCCGGCCCCACCGGCTGCAGCGGCGCCATTGCCGCCTTGCGATGCATTGTTGATAACGGCACCCAGAACGGAATCGAGCAAACCCATGGTGTTCTCCTGCAGAGGGATAAAGGACGGCGGTGCGCCGCCCCGGACGGAACCACCCATGGTACGCACCTTGGCGTCCCCTTCATGTCAACAATCGTGAATTGTGGTGCTGCGGACCCTGACCGGCAGGGCAAGCGGCAACACGCCACCCACGGCCCGCACCACTCCCAGGCTGGTGTGTGTCGCTGAGGGGGCGCCCCGCTGCCGCGCAACTACTTGGTGCGGGGTGGGCGCTTGTCCAGCAGCGGTGCGCTCACACCCTGCACCCCCACCAGCCCCAGCACCGTGACCAGCGAGGTCTGAGCACCCTTCCAGGCGTCCGTCAGGTCAATCCACTCGGACAGTGCGTGGAAGCCGCCCGTCTTGCCGCCGCCCCCGATCACGATGGCGGGGATGCCCAGCGACATCGGCACGTTGGCGTCGGTGCTGGCGCCGCCCAGCACCGTCTTGCGGCCAAACGCCGTGTTGGCGCGCACAGCCGCTTCGACAATGACCGAATCCGCCGCCGTACGGCCACCGGGCCGGTCGCCGATGAGCTTGGTCGAGGCGCTCAGGGTGTTCACACCCCAGCGTGCGTTCTCTTCGGTCACGGCGCTGTCCACTGCGGCCAGCACCTGCTTTTCGGTGGCCAGCATCGGGGCTGTTTCGTCGGAGCGGATGTCCACCGCCATGCGTGCATCGGGCGCGATGGTGTTGACGGATGTGCCGCCGCCCACGGTGCCCACGGTGAACGTGGTCTTGGGGCTCTTGGGCGTGCGGATGTCGGCGATCTTGGCAATGGCGCGGCCCATGCCGTGGATGGCGCTGGGCACCTCGCCGAACGCGGCGTAGCTGTGGCCGCCCGGGCCCTTGAAGGTCACCTCGTGGCGGTGGCTGCCCGTGCCCAGCACCAGCACCGTGCCGTCGGGCGCGGGCTCCAGCGCCACCATGCCGTCGATGTCCAGGTGTTCCTTGAACAAATGCTTCATGCCGCGCAGGTTGCCAAGCTCCTCCTCGCCCACATTGCCCACAAACACCAGGTCGCCCACGGTGGCGATCTTCTGGTCGTTCAACACCTTGAGCCACGACAGCAGCACGGCCAGGCCGCGCGTGTTGTCGGAAATGCCGGGCGCATAGAGCTTGCCGTCGCGCTCTTTCACCTTCACATCGGTGCCGGATGGGAACACCGTGTCCAGGTGGGCCGAGATGACCAGCTTGGGGCCGTTGCCCGTGCCCCTGCGCACGCCCACCACATTGCCTTCGGCATCGATGGCGGCGTTGGTCAGGCCCAGGGCCTGGAGCCGGGCCAGAAAGGCTTCGGCACGCTTTTGTTCCTTGAACGGCGGCGCCTCGATCTCGGTGAGCATGCGCAGGTCTTCGGTGGCGCGGTCGTGGTCGGCCTTCACGGCGTCAAGCAGCTGCAGGATCTGGGGCGCAGCCATGAGCTGGCCGTAGGCCTTGTCCACGGCGGGTCGCAGCGTGGTGGGTGTGGGCGCCACGGCGCCGAACTGCGCATGGGCGGCACCGGGCAGCAAGGCGGCGCAGGCGAGGGCCATGGCACCCGCAAGGGCTGTGGCACGGAAGGTATGGAGAGGGAGAGTCATGGTGATCCAGCGAAACACAAACACAAACGGAAGGAGTGACCGGCCTGTCCAGCCATCGTGGATGGAGCCGTGGGCCAGCATGCAGGGCCATGCAATTGTTGGACCGAACCCCGCCCCTGGGCTCTGCTTTAATCTGCCCAGCCGACAGTTTTTCTTACATGCGCAAACACATCCCCAGCACCCGCGCCCTGCTTGTTTTCGATGCCGTGGCACGCCACCACGGCGTGAGCAAGGCCGCCGAAGAACTCTGCCTCACGCACAGCGCCGTGAGCCAGCAGCTGCGCCTGCTGGAGGGCCAGCTGGGCTTGCAGCTCGTGCAGCGCGGCGCACGCGGCTCCACGCTCACCGACGTGGGCCGCCGCTACCACGCGCAGGTGGTGGGCGACTTGCTGCGGCTGCAGAACCACACGCTCGAAGCCATGGCCCAGCGGCCCGATGGCGCGCGCCTGCTGGTGGGCTGTGTGCCCGTGTTTGCCGAGCGCTGGCTGCTGCCCCGGCTGCCCGCCTTTCTGGCCGCGCACAAAGGCTGCAGCCTGCACTTGCAGGTGTACCCCACGCAGATCTACATGGCGGAGATCCCGTTTGATGTGGCCGTGCAGTACGACGACGCGGCCTGGCCCGGCGTGGTGCCAGCGCCTCTGATGCCCGAGGTCTGCGTGGCCGTGTGTGCACCGCAGTCGCGCCACCGGCGTGCGACAGAGCGCGGCGATTTTCGGGCCGTGCCGCTGCTGCAGCTCAGCTCGCGCCTGGGGGCGTGGGACGACTGGCTGGCCCGTGCGGGCATCACGCGCATTCCGGGCCACACGTTGGGTGGCCACCGCTTTGATCTGTTCTCGATGCTGGTGGAGGCGGTGCGCGCCGACTTGGGGCTAGGCCTGGTGCCCCGGTATTTTGTGGAGCGCGAACTGCAATCGGGCGAGCTGGTCCTGGCCCACCCGCACCACGACAGCGGTGCGCGGGGCTACAGCCTGTTCGTGGCGCCGGGGCGTCTGGAAGACCCTGCGGTGGCGGCCTTTGCACACTGGCTGCGCACCACGGTGGTCGCAGAAGGCGCTATGGCTAAGGTGCCTTTAGACGCTGCTTGAAACGCGCTTGCGCTGCAGCCCCAGCCAGGCCAGCGCCAGCCCCGTCACCACAATGGGCACCAGCGAACCGGCGTTCAGCAGCGTCCAGCCCTGCGTCGTGACCAGCACGCCCGACGAGAACGCGCTCAGCGCCAGCGTGGCGTACACGCAGAAGTTGATGGCCGCCTGGGCGCGGTCCTTCTCCTCCGGCCGGTAGGCCGTCATGGCCAGCGTGGTGGAGCCGGTGAACAGGAAGTTCCAGCCCACCCCCAGGAAGAACAGCGCAACGCCGAAGTGGTGCAGCTCCACGCCCATCAGCGCCACGGCCACACAGGCGAAGTTCAGCGCCACGCCCACGCCCATCACGGGCAACACGCCAAAGCGCTTGATCAGGTGGCCGGTGAAAAAGCCGGGCGCAAACATGCCGATCACATGCCATTCCAGCACCAGGGCCGACGCGTCAAAGTCAAACCCGCACACCTGCATGGCCAGTGGCGTGGCGGCCATCAGCAGGTTCATCACGCCATAGCCCAAAGCGGCACCCAGGATGGCCACCACCATCGCGGGCTGCCGCAGCAACTCGGCCAGCGGGCGCCCCCGTGCCGGTTGCCCGGCGGCATTCAGCACCACGGGCTGCGCTTCGAAGCGGATGGCGGCCATGCAGGCCATGGCCAGTAGCGCCACCCCCATCAGCGCGATGTAGGCGCCTGCAAACGGCACCGGGAACAGCGTGCGCGTGGCGCTGGCCAGGTTGGGGCCTGCCACGGCGCCCAGCAGGCCACCGGCCAGCACCAACGACACGGCCTTCTCGCGGTAGTCCGGGGCCGCCAGCTCGGCGGCCGCAAAGCGGTACAGGCCACCGTTGGCGCTGTAGTAGCCCGCCACCAGCGTAGCGGTGCACAGCAGCCAGAAGCTGCCGCTGAACGCCGCCCAGGCACACAGCGCGGCCGATGCCACGGCCACGGCCAGCCCGATCTGGAACGACACCTTGCGCCCCCAGCGCGACTGCGTGCGCGCCACCAGCGGGGTGGACAGCGCCCCGCCCACCACGTAGCCCATCACCGGCAGCGTGGCCATCCAGCCAAAGGGCGCCAGCTGCAGGCCCACCAGGCCATTGATGGCAATGAAGACAACGTTGTTGGTGAGGAAAAGGCCTTGGCACAGCGCCAGCAGCCACAGGTTCTTGTTCATGACAGGGCAGCGCCCGGGTTGGGCAAAAGGAAGGAACGAAAAGTGGGACAGCGTAGACGCAAGTCAAGGCCTGGCGGCTATGGGGTGCGCTGCGGAGGCGGGCCACATCAAAACCCGACTGGTTTGCTCCGGAATTGTGCACCGCCGTTGATGAAGATCAGCGGATGCGTGGGGTGTCCTCATTATGGTGGCGCCCAGTGCTGTGGCCCGCACCGGGGCCAGCGTTTGAATGTTTGTGATGGAACCCTTGAATTCGATGGCGGTCGCCTTGCCAGTGGCTGCAACCCCTGGTCTGGAACTCGTCTGCCCCGCCGGCAGCTTGCCCGCCCTGAAGGCCGCTGTGGACCACGGCGCCAACTGCGTCTACCTGGGCCTGCGCGACGCCACCAACGCGCGCAATTTTGCGGGCCTCAACTTTGACGAGGCCGCCATCGCCAACGGCATTGCCTATGCGCATGGTCGCGGCTGCAAGGTCTTCATGGCGCTCAACACCTACCCGCAGGCGGCCAACCCGGGGCCGTGGCGCAGCGCACTGGACAAGGCGGTCGACCTGGGCGTGGACGCGGTCATCCTGGCCGACCCCGGCCTCATGCACTACGCGGTGCAGCACCATCCCCGGCTGCGCCTGCACCTGTCGGTGCAGGGCTCGGCTACCAACTACGAGGCCATCAACTTCTACCGCGAGCAGTTCGGTATCGTGCGCGCCGTGCTGCCGCGCGTGCTCTCGATGGAGCAGGTGCGCCAGGTCATCGATCGCACGCCGGTCGAGATCGAAGTCTTCGGCTTCGGCAGCCTGTGTGTGATGGTCGAGGGGCGCTGCGCGCTGTCGTCGTACGTGACCGGCGAATCGCCCAACACGCATGGCGTGTGTTCACCCCCGAAGGCCGTGCGCTGGGTGGAGACCCCGCAGGGCCGCGAGTCGCGCCTGAACGGTGTGCTCATCGACCGCTATGCACCCGGCGAGAACGCGGGCTACCCCACACTGTGCAAGGGCCGCTTCGACGTGGGGGATGACGAGAACTACTACGCCATCGAAGAGCCCACCAGCCTCAACACGCTGGAGCTGCTGCCCCAGCTGCTCAAGATGGGTGTGCGCGCCATCAAGATCGAAGGCCGCCAGCGCAGCCCCGCGTATGTGGCGCAGGTCACCCAGGTCTGGCGCGAGGCCATGGACCAGTGCCTGGCCTACCCGCACCGCTATGCGCCCAAGACGCGCTGGATGGCCAGCCTGGACCAGGTGGCAGAAGGCCAGCAGCACACGCTGGGCGCCTACCACCGCCCCTGGAAATGAAATGATCAGGCGACAACCCCCTGAGCCGCTGCGCGGCTTCCCCCTTCTCTCTACGCGCTTCGCGCTAGGGGAAGGGGGACAACGCCAGCGCACGCCAGCGAAGCGCCGCATACGCGGCTTGGCGGCCCTTGCGCGGCGTCCCCTGGCCTGGATCGCGCCAGATCGAAGGTCGGTGCGCCGCTTTGAATCCGAAATATCACGATGAAACCCCGGAGATCGCCCCATGAAACTCTCTCTCGGCCCGTTGCTGTACTACTGGCCCCGCGACACCGTGTTCGCGTTCTACGAGGCCATGGCCGCCACGCCTGTGGATGTGGTGTACCTGGGCGAGACGGTATGCTCGCGCCGCCATGAGCTGCGCCTGGCCGACTGGCTGGCGCTGGCGCGCATGCTGCGGGGCGCGGGCAAGGAGGCGGTGTTGTCCAGCCAGGTGCTCATCGAGTCCAGCGCCGACGTGGGCGTGATGCACAAGATCACAGGCAACGGCGAATTTCTGGTCGAGGCCAATGACATGGGTGCGGTGAGCTGTCTTGCGCGCGCACCCGCCGGGCCGCAGGCCTTTGTGGCCGGGCCGCACCTGAACCTCTACAACGCGCACTCGCTGCAATGGATGGCGCAGCAGGGCGCCACGCGCTGGGTGATGCCGCTTGAAATGTCGCAGGACGCGCTCGCTGCCGTGCTGGCGCAGCGGCCCGCAGGTTTGGAGACAGAGGTGTTTGCTTACGGACGCATGCCGCTGGCCTATTCGGCACGCTGCTTTACCGCACGCCACCGCAACCTGCCCAAGGACGACTGCCAGTTCAGCTGCCTTGACCATGCTGACGGACTGCCGCTGCGCACGCGCGAGAGCGAGGGCTTTCTCGTGCTTAACGGCACGCAGACCCAGTCGGCCCGCGTCTACAACCTGGCCAACGAACTGGTGGCGATGCAGGCCCAGGGCGTGGACGTGGTGCGCCTGAGCCCGCAGGCCCAGCACATGCCGCAGGTGATCGCCGCGTTTGACGAAGCCCGCCGCGCAGTGGTTGCGAAAGAGACTCCTAAAAAGACCCCCGACTTTGTGAAGCGCATGCAGCCCTTCATGCCCGATCTGCCCTGCAATGGCTACTGGTTCGGGCGCCCGGGCCTGGAGCAGGGGCTGCAAGGGGCAGCGCGTGGTGCTGCCGCGCGGCCTGCGATGCATCCATAACGCGAAGCGAATCACCGCATGTACCCCGGCGAACGTTTCAACAGCATCAGCCACCTGGTGGGCGCCCTGCTCGCCATGGCAGGCACGGCCGTGCTCATCACCCTTGCTGCACGCCTGGGCGATCCGTGGAAGGTGGTGGCGTTCAGCATCTACGGCGCCATGCTGGTGGCGCTGTACGCCGCCTCCACCGCGTACCACAGCGTGCGCCGGCGCACCATCAAGGCCGTGCTGCAAAAGCTGGACCACTGCAGCATCTACCTGCTGATTGCGGGCAGCTACACGCCGTTTGCGCTGGTGTCGCTGCGCGGTGCCTGGGGCTGGTCGCTGCTGGGCGTGGTGTGGGGGCTGGCCCTGCTGGGCATCGCGCAGGAGATCTGGTGGGCGCGGGGTGCACGCGTGCTGTCGCTGGTCATCTACGTGCTCATGGGCTGGTTGGCGCTGGTGGCCGTGGTGCCGCTGTGGCAGGCGCTTACGCCAGCCGGGTTTGCCTGGCTGCTGGCGGGCGGCGCCTGCTACACGCTGGGCATCGTCTTTTATGCACTGGACCACCGCGTGCGCCATGGCCACGGCCTGTGGCACCTGTTTGTGCTGGGCGGCAGCGTCTGCCACTTCTTCACCGTGTTTTTCTACGTGGCCTGAGGGCCCGTCTTCAACCTATGGCTGCTTTCCCTTCTTCACCCACCCCTGCCGCGAACCCACGGCTGGTGCCGCCGCCCGTGGGGGCCTTGCTGGCGCGCCTGCCCGCCTACCCCGGCTCGATGCTGCTGGTGACGGCGCTCAACCTGGCGCTCGCGCGGCACCTGCCCGATGACGTGGGCCGCTTGTTGCTTCACAAGAAGATGCGGGTGAAGGTACGCGATGCGCGCCTGGCCTTTGACTTTGCCTGGACAGGCCAGCGCTTCGCTCCCCACGCCCCGCTGGTGCTGCCGCAGGTGGCCGACGTGACGCTGAGCGCCACAGCCCATGATTTTTTGCTGCTGGCCCAGCGCCAGCAAGACCCCGACACGCTGTTCTTCAGCCGCCGCCTGTCGATGGAGGGCGACACCGAGCTGGGCCTGGTGGTGAAGAACGCGCTCGATGCGATCGAGCTGCCCGTGCTGGACCCGCGCCAGTGGGTCCACAAGCTGGCGCCGCGCCAGGTGCTGGGCCACCTGCGCCGCCGCCTGGACCCGACTCCACGCAACGGAGGGTGAGCATGAACACCGACACCCATCCCCAGACCCATCCCTTGGTCTATTCCTGTTCCGGCTGCTCCAGCGCCGCGCAGCTGGCCAACCACGTGGCGCTGCAGCTCGACCGGCGCGGCGTGGCCGAGATGTCGTGCATCGCGGGGGTGGGCGGCGACGTGCCGCACCTGATGAAGACCGTGCGCTCGGGCCGGCCCATCATCGCGCTCGACGGCTGTCCGCTGGTCTGCGTGAAAAGCACGCTGGCGCGCCACGGCATTGCGGCCGACCGGCATTACCAGCTGCAGCAATACGGTGTGAAAAAGCGCGTGCATGAAGACTTTGACCCCGTGCAGGCCGCGCTGGTGTTGGAGCAGGTGGAGGCCGACCAGCGCGCACAGCCCTTGGTTCGCTCTGCCGCCATGGAGCCCTCGCATGGCTGATGCTGCCCACACCCGCCGCATCATCGTCGCGATCTCGGGCGCCAGCGGCGCCGTGTACGGCGCGCGCCTGCTGCAGGTGCTGCAAGGCCAAAGCGGCATCGAGACCCACCTGGTCGTCTCCGACGCTGGCTGGCGCAACCTGCAGCACGAGCTGGACATGGACCGCCCCGCCGTTGAGGCCCTGGCCCACCGCGTGCACGACGTGGCCAACGTGGGCGCGGCCATCGCCAGCGGCTCGTTCCAGTGCCATGCCATGGTGGTCGCGCCCTGCTCCATGCGCACGCTGGCTGCCATAGCGCATGGGCTGGCCGACAACCTGCTCACCCGCGCGGCCGACGTGGCCCTCAAGGAGCGCCGCCGCCTGGTGCTGATGGTGCGCGAGTCGCCCCTGCACCTCACGCACCTGCGCAACATGGTGGCCGTGACCGAGATGGGCGGCATCATCTGCCCGCCGCTGCCCGCCTTCTACCTGCGCCCGCAGACCGTGGGCGAGGTGGTGGATTACAGCGTGGCCCGCGTGCTCGACCTCATTGATGTGCCGCACGACCTGGCGCCTCGGTGGCAGGGTCTGGAGCTGAATGCTCCTTAATTGATAGCTGTTTGCGCTTGTTGGAAAAGCGCTAGCGGCCAATTTCATTCAAATTCTGGACCCGATATGGCCTACCGCGACCTCCGCGACTTCATGGCCCAGCTCGAAGCCACGGGCGACCTGCGCTGCGTGGCGGAGCCCGTGTCGCCCCACCTGGAGATGACTGCGCTCAGCGACCGCGTGCTGCGCGCAGGCGGCCCGGCGCTGCTCTTCACCCAGCCCATGGGCCACCGCATGCCGGTGCTCACCAACCTGTTTGGCACCACAGACCGCGTGGCCCGCGCCATGGGCGTGGCCGACCTGCACGGCGTGCGCGCCCTGGGCGAACTGCTGGCCACCCTCAAGGAGCCCGAGGCGCCGAAAGGCTTCAAGGACATGCTGGGCATGGGCCAGCTGCTCAAGACCCTGTGGAACATGGCGCCGCACACCGTGGCGCGCGGCGCACCCTGCCAGCAGGAGGTGTGGGAGGGGCCAGATGTTGACCTGGCCCGCCTGCCCGTGCAGCACTGCTGGCCCGGTGACGTGGCCCCCCTCATCACCTGGGGTCTCACCATCACCCGCGGGCCGCGCAAGGCGCGGCAGAACCTGGGCATCTACCGCCAGCAGGTGCTCTCGCGCAACCAGGTCATCGTGCGCTGGCTGGCCCACCGCGGCGGCGCGCTGGACTTTGCAGACCACTGCGCCACCCATCCCGGCCAGCCCTACCCCGTGGCCGTGGCGCTGGGGGCCGACCCGGCCACGCTGCTGGGTGCCGTCACGCCCGTGCCTGATGGGTTGAGCGAATACCAGTTTGCCGGGCTGCTGCGCGGTGCGCGCACCGAAGTCACACCCGCGCTGGGTGTGCCCCTGCACGTGCCCGCCACCGCCGAGATCGTGCTCGAAGGCCACATCCAGCCCGATGCCAACCACGCCAGCGGCTGGCAGCACGCGCTGGAAGGGCCGTACGGCGATCACACCGGCTACTACAACGAATGCGCCGAGTTCCCCGTGCTCACGGTGGACCGAATCACGCTGCGCAAGGACGCGATCTACCACAGCACCTACACCGGCAAGCCGCCCGACGAGCCCGCCGTGCTCGGCCTGGCTATGAACGAGCTGTTCATCCCGCTGTTGCAAAAGCAGTTCCCCGAGATCGTGGACTTCTACCTGCCGCCCGAAGGCTGCAGTTACCGCATGGCCGTGGTCAGCATCCGCAAGGCCTACGCCGGCCACGCACGGCGCGTGATGATGGGCGTGTGGAGCCACCTGCGCCAGTTCATGTACACGAAATTCATCGTGGTGGTGGACGACGACGTGAACGTGCGCGATTGGAAAGACGTGATCTGGGCCATCACCACCCGCATGGACCCTGCCCGCGACACCCTGCTGGTGGAGCACACACCGATTGACTACCTGGACTTCGCCTCACCTGTCAGCGGCCTGGGCAGCAAGATGGGGATGGATGCCACGAACAAGTGGCCGGGGGGAGACCCGGCGCGAATGGGGCCGCCCCATGGCGATGGACGCCGCCGTGCAGGCGCGCATGGACGGGCTTTTTATGGCGCTGGGCCTCTGACACCACCGCGCACCGCGGCGGTGCAGAGCTCCCCAGTCACGTAGAAGACAAGCACGCCCCGCGTTGTTTGCGACGATGCGCCAGCCCCAGCACAGAGGGCTCTGCACCGGCACCGACGGATGCCGGGATGCAGCACAGCGCACATCCCTAGGAGACAACGGCAATGCAGCAGCACCAGCCCGGCAGCATGATGGACCGGCCATTACTGGTTTCGGCCATCCTCGAGCACGGTGAGAACCAGTACGGCGACCAGCAGATCGTCTCGCGCGACACCAATGGCAGCCTGCACCGCTACCGCTTTGCCGACATGGCCCGGCGCGCCCGGCAGCTGGCCAACGCACTGCAGGCGCTGGGCCTGCGCCCTGGCAGCGTGGTGGGGTCGCTGGCCTGGAACAACTACCGCCACCTGGAGGCGTACTACGCCGTGTCCGGCAGCGGCATGGTCATGCACACCTGCAACCCACGCCTGCACCCCGAGCAGCTGGCCTACATCGTCAACCACGCCGACGATGAGGTGGTGCTGTTTGACACCACTTTTGCACCGCTGGTGCGCGCCATTGCGGCGTCGTGCCCCCGCGTACGGCACTGGGTGGCGCTGTGTGATGCGGACACGCTGGGCACCATCGACCTGCAAGGGGTGTCCAGGGCCGAGGCCTACGAGACACTGGCGGCCGGCCAGCATGACCGCTTTGCGTGGCCCGAATGTGATGAAAAGACCGGCGCAGCGCTGTGCTACACATCCGGCACCACCGGCAACCCCAAGGGCGTGCTGTATTCGCACCGGGCGCTGGCGCTCAGTGCCCTGTCGGCCTGCATGCCGGGTGTGCTGAGCATCAGCGCGCGGGAGACCGTCCTGCCCGTGGTGCCCATGTTCCACATCAACGCCTGGTGCCTGCCCTACGCGGCCCTAATTGGCGGGGCCAAGCTGGTGCTGCCCGGCCCGCGCCTGGACGCCGCCAGCCTGTACGAGCTGATGGAGACCGAGCGCGTCACCGTCAGCGCGGGCGTGCCCACGATCTGGATGGGCCTGATCCAGCATGTGGAGCAGAACCTGCTGCGCTTTACCACCATGCGGCGCACGGGCGTGGGCGGCTCGGCCATGCCCAAGGCGCTGATCGCCAAGTTCAGCGACGTGTACGACGTGGAGGTGCGCCATGGCTGGGGCATGACCGAGACCACCGCCATCGCCACCATAAGCGTGCTGGGCGCGGCCGATGCCGAGCTGCCGCCCGAGGACCGCCATGCACTGGTGGCCAAGCAGGGCAAGTCGGTGTTTGGCATCGAACTCAAGCTCGTGGATGAAAACGGCGCCAGCCTGCCCCGCGACGGGGTGGCGCAGGGCGAGCTGATGGTGCGCGGCCAGTGGATCGTGGACCGGTACCACAAGGCCGAGCGTTCGGCGCTGGTCGATGGCTGGTTCCCCACCGGCGACATCGCCACCATCAGCCCCCAGGGCGTGGTGCAGATCCGCGACCGCACCAAGGACGTGATCAAGTCGGGCGGAGAGTGGATCAGCTCCATCGACCTGGAGAACGCCGCCGTGGCGCATCCGGCGGTGGCCATGGCCGCTGTCATCGGCGTCAAGCACCCCAAGTGGGACGAACGCCCGCTGCTCTTCATCGTGCGCAAGCCCGGCCAGTCGCTCGACAAGGCGCAGATCCTGGACTTCCTCGCAGAGCGCGTTGCCAAGTGGTGGCTGCCCGACGAAGTGCTGTTTGTCGAAAGCCTGCCGCTGGGCGGCACCGGCAAGGTCCAGAAAAACGAGCTGCGGCAACGCCATGGCGCGGTGTTCGGCGGCGAGTGACGCAGCCACGTGTTGACGGCTTTCGGCTTTCCTTTCTTTCCCACTCACCCACCCCACGGAGACACCCATGAACATGGTTCCCAGGAAATGGCCTCATCAATGGCTTCAGGCCGGCGCCTGCGCCGCAGCGCTGGTGATGGCGGCACACGCCGGCGCGGCCGAGACGGTGAAGATCGGCTTCATCGACCTGCTGTCCGGCCCCTTTGCGCTCACCGGCCAAAGCTCGCTCAATCAGCTGCGCGAGGTGGTGGCGCAGGTCAACGCCGAGGCCGGGCCCAACGAGCCCAAGTTCGAGGTGATGGACTTTGACAACAAGGGCACGCCGCAGGAGAGCCTGAACGCCCTGAAGGCTGCCACCGACCGGGGCGTGCGCTACATCACCCAAGGGGGTGGATCGGGGGTGGCGCTGGCGCTGGTGGACGGGCTCAACAAGCTCGCCGAGCGCGACCCGGAGCGCGCCACCGTGTACCTGAACTACGCCGCCATGGACCCGCAGCTCACCAACGAGCGCTGCAGCTTTTGGCACTTCCGTTTCTATCCATCGAGCGAGATGAAGATGGAGGCGCTGACCACCTACCTGCAAGGCCGCAAGGACGTGAAGCGCGTGTACCTGCTCAACCAGGACTACACCCACGGCCGCCAGGTCTCCAAGGCCGCCAAGGAATACCTGGCGCGCAAGCGGCCCGACATCGAAATCGTGGGCGATGACTTCATCCCCATCGCGCAGACGCGCGACTTTGCCCCCTATGTGGCCAAGATGGCCGCTGCCAAGGCCGATACGGTCATCACCTCCAACTGGGGCAGCGACCTGACGCTGCTGTTCAAGTCCTCGCGCGACTACGGCCTGAACATCAACTACTTCACCCTCAACGCCAACAACCCCGGCACGCCCGCGCAGATCGGGCCCTGGGGCGAAGGCAAGGTGGGGGTGATCTGGAACTGGGTGCACAACGCCCCCACGCCCGATCTGGAAAAGATCTACGTGGACTACAAGAAGAAGACCGGCGACGACTTTGTGTTTGCCGCGCACTGGAACAGCATGCACATGCTGCGTGAAGCCATGCGCAAGGCCCAGTCCACCGACGCCAAGAAGGTGGCCCTGGCGCTGGAAGGCATGACCTACAAGAGCCCCATGGGCGAGGTGCGCATGCGCAAGACCGACCACCAGCTCGAAGCGCCGCTGTACCTGGGCATCTGGGCCAAGCAGGGCAGCAAGGGCGTGAAGTACGACGCGGAGAAGACCGGCTACGGCTTCCGCTCCGAAGTGGCCTGGGACAACTACATCAGCGCCCAGCCCACGTCCTGCCAGATGAAGCGGCCGTCCTGAGTCCCCTACCGCGCCACCGTGCCGCTCACGCGGCGCGGCATCAGCCCAGCAAGCCCTTGGGCACCTTGTCTGCCTTTTTCTCCACCGGGTTGGCTGTGAGCCACTGCGCTGCGTATTGGCGCATGAACTCCTTGGCCTTCTCTGGCCGGGCCGTGAGCCACGCGTCGTAGGCGCCTTCGTTCAGGATGGCGGGCATGCTTTTTTCGCTGCCGGGCTGGCCGTAGCGGTGCAGCAGTGCGTGGTTGTTGGCGTTTACCGTGAGCAGGCAGTAGCTGATGATCACCTCGCCATCGGCCCCCTGCCAGCGCGCCCACAGGCCCGCCACGCCCATGGGCTTGCCGTCCACGCGCGCCACGCGGGTAGGCACGGCCTTGCCGCTGCGCAGGTCGTCTTCGTAAAACGCCACCATGGGCACGATGCAGCGCTGGCCATTCAGCCACGCGTCGCGGAACGCGGTGCCGGTGGAGGCGGTGTCGGACTTGGCATTGACCAGCTTGGGCGCGCGCAGCTTGGCATCGGATGCCGACTTGACCCAGTGCGGCACCAGGCCCCATTGCGCGGGCACGAGCACGCGTTCCGTGCTGGCGGCGGGTGCGTCTGTGGGCGTGTCTGCCGGGGGGCTGGGTTCGGCGTCGGCCGCCGCTTTGGCCACCACTGGCTGGGCGATGGCGGCTGCCGTGGCCGCATGCACGATGAAGAAGCCGGGCTTGCGTGGCCACAGGTGGCGTTCACCCAGGGCCTGCGGTGGCTCGACCGCAAAGGCCTCGCGGTAGGTGTCGGCGTGGGGCAGGGTTTCGTAATGGGTGCTCATGGGGCGATGGTAGCGTGTGGTGTTGAGGTTTCTTGCATGAAATAGGGCTCTAGCGCTTGTTTGATAAGCGATAACAGCTATAAAAACAGAAGCATCTGTAGGCCCGCTGTGCCACCCACCTGGCCCGGTCCTGACCTGTATCAAGCCCGTTGTCGCCTGCGTTGTGACGCGCGCTGGCGCTGTTTTCACAATGCCCTCATGGACTTCGCACCTTCCCCTCTGGCCCTTCAATGGCGTGATCGCCTGCTGGCGTTCATGGACCGGTATCTGCTGCCCTACAACCCCGCCTGGCATGCGGCCGTGCTGGCGGGCGACTACCCGCCGCCTTTTGTGGAGGACCTGAAGGCGCTCGCCCGCGAGGAAGGCCTGTGGAACCTGTTCCTGCCCACGCTCGAGGACGACGAGCCCGGCACGCGGCTGTCCAACCTCGACTACGCGCCGCTGGCCGAGGTCATGGGCCGCCTGCCGTGGGCGGCCGAGGTGTTCAACTGCCACGCGCCGGACACCGGCAACATCGAGCTGTTGCACCGCTTTGCCACACCTGCCCAGCGCGCCCGCTGGCTGGTGCCGTTGCTGCACGGCCATATGCGTTCGGCATTTGCGATGAGCGAGCCCGACGTGGCCTCGTCCGACCCTACCAACCTGCAGACCACGGTGCGGCGCGAGGGTGACCACCTGGTGCTCAGCGGTCGCAAGTGGTTCATCACCGGCGCGGCGCATCCGCATTGCCAGCTGCTCATCGTGCTGTGCCGCAATGCAGGTGACGTCCAGACCGACAGCCACCATCGCCACAGCATGGTGCTGGTGCCCGTGGACACGCCGGGTGTGCAGATCGTGCGCAACATCAGCGTGCTGCATCACCATGCACCCGAGGGGCATTGCGAGATCCTGCTGCAGGGCGTGCGTGTGCCTGCCGACCACCTGCTGGGCGACTGGGGCGCCGGCTTTGCGATGGCGCAGGCGCGCCTGGGGCCGGGCCGCGTGCACCACTGCATGCGCACCATCGGCCAGTGCGAGCTGGCGCTCTCCCTGGCCACCGAGCGCGCGCTGGAGCGCACGGCTTTTGGCAAGCCGCTGGCCGAGCAGGCCAATGTGCAGGAATGGCTGGCCGAGTCGCGCATCGAGATCGACCAGGCGCGTTTGCTGGTGCTGCATGCGGCCTGGCTGCTGGACCAGGGCGACGCTGCCGATGCGCGGCAGGTGCGTGCACAGGTTGCCGCCATCAAGGTGGTGGCCGCACGCCTGCAGCAGCGCGTGGTGGACCGCGCCATGCAGATCTTTGGCGCCATGGGCCTGTCGCCCGACACGCCGCTGGCGGCGTTCTGGACCTGGGGCCGCGCGCTGCGGCTGATGGATGGGCCCGACGAGGTGCACCTGCGCACCGTGGCGCGGCACGAGCTGCGTCAGGCGCGCGAGCAGCTCGGCACCTTGGCAGCCTACTTCACCACCCCGGAGCAGATGCGCGCACCGCCACGGCTGAGTGCCTGAGTCCCGGGAGGAGACCAGAGGAAAGAGGCGAGAAGAAAGAAGCAGACGGAACGGCCGGTTGCGGCCGGTCAGGTCTGCGCGCTATGGGATCGACTGCCCCGGCGGGGTGATGGCGCCACCGCCACGCGGTTGCGTCCGAGCGATTTGGCGGTGTACAGCGCCAGATCGGCGCGCTCCAGCGTCAGCTCCAGCGTGTCGTGGGGCACGTGCTGCGCCAGCCCGGCAGAGACGGTCAGGCTCAGCGTGCCCGACGTGTGCGGGATCTCCATCGCCGCCACGGCCGCGCGCACGCGTTCGAGCAGGTCCCGCGCGTCGTTTATGCGCGTGTCCGACAGCAGCAACACAAACTCTTCGCCGCCCCAGCGGGCCAGCACATCGGTGTCGCGCACGCTGGCCCGCACCGCGCCCGCAAAGGCCTGCAGCGCGCGGTCGCCCATGGCGTGGCCATGGCTGTCGTTGACGCGCTTGAAGTGGTCAATGTCCAGCTGGGCCAGCAGCAGGGGGCGGCCGCTGCGCAGGCTGCGTCGGCGTTCCAGCTCCATCAGGTCCTGCATGGCGCGGCGGTTGGGCAGGCCCGTGAGTTCGTCGCGGGTGGCCAGATCGCGGTTGACGGCGAGCGCCTGGGCCAGCGCCTCGCGCTGCTCCTGCAGCCGCGCGCGGATGCGCTGGATGCGCAGGTTCAGCGCAATGCTGCCGCCCAGCACGATCAGCACCATGAGCGCATAGGCGGTATCCAGGTAGCCAAACGGGCTGGCGTTAAAGCGCGTGGTGGCCGCCACCGCACAGCCGAAGGCCAGCAGTGCATACACGCCGATGCCGATCACCTCGGCCACGGTCAGGCCAAAGGTGCCAAAGAACAGGATCATGGCCAGCACGGCGGGCACCACGCCCCGCGCGTCGCCCGCCAGCACATAAGCCACGGCGCCGCTGGTGATGGTCCAGACCATCTGGGGCACGGTGAGTGAGGGGTCGCTGAGCCGCGCGGTCTCGCCCGAACGGATGAACGCGGTCATCACCACCATCCCGCCGACCGAGATGGCGGCCCACCACTGCACGGCAACGGCGTTCACTGCGCTGCTCGCCGTTGCCACCATCAGCATGACGCCCGCACTGCTGGTCATGAGCACCAGCGCGAGCAACGCCATGGCCACCAGCGTGCGCCGCCGACGGTCGGTGGAGAGAACCACATCCCGAATGCGGTGCCAGCGGGAAGGTGTGCGCAAGGTGGGTGCTCCTGCCAGGGCGGTG
>NZ_JAMXAX010000065.1 GCF_023913775.1 Acidovorax facilis | reverse complement strand
ACACGGCCCAGGCCCAGGCGGCGGCGCCCGCCACCCCGCTGCCCCCCGAGGTCGAAGCCGCCCTGGCCCGCGCCAGGGTGCCGCGCGAGGCCCTGTCGGTGATGGTGGTGGATGCCCAGGGCGGCAAGACTTCGCCTGTGCGCCTGGCGCACCGTGCGCAGTCGCCGGTGAACCCGGCGTCGGTGATGAAGCTGGTGACCACTTACGCCGCGCTGGAGCAACTGGGCCCCGCCTATGTGTGGAACACCCCGGTCTATCTGCAGGGCACGGTGCAGGACGGCAGCCTGCGGGGCAACGTCTACATCCAGGGCCAGGGAGACCCCAAGCTGGTCATGGAGCGCCTGTGGCTGCTGATGCGCCGCCTGCAGGGCCAGGGTATCCAGGTCATCGTGGGCGACATCGTGCTCGACCGCGCCGCCTTTGAGGTGCCCGATCACGACCCGGCACGTTTTGACGGTGAGCCCCTGCGCCCCTACAACGCCGCGCCCGACGCGCTGCTGCTCAACTACAAATCGTCGGTGATGACCTTTGTGCCCGATGCGGTGGCAGGCCTTGCGCGCATCCAGTACGACCCGCCATTGGCGGGTGTGCAGCGCCAGGCCACCGTGGCGCTGGCCGCGCCGGGCACCGAGTGTGGCGACTGGCGTGGTGCCTTGCGGGCGGAGCTGGCCGACCCTGCCAAGGTGAGCTTTCAGGGCGTGTACCCCGCGGCATGTGGCGAGCGCGTCTGGCCCGTGGCGGCGGCCGACCCACGCGGCTTTGCGGCGCGTGCGGTGGAGGGCATGTGGCGCGAACTGGGGGGCAAGCTCACGGGCAGCGTGCGCGAGGGCAAGGTGCCGCCTGGCCTGAAGCCTGCCTTTACCGTCACCTCGCCCGCGCTGTCCGAGGTGGTGCGTGATGTGAACAAGTACAGCAACAACGTGATGGCGCAGCAGGTGTTCCTGACGCTGGCATTGCAGAAAAACGGCGTGGCCACCTTCGACGGTGCGCGCGAGGCGCTGCGCCAGTGGTGGCTTGCGCGCATCGGCGACGCTGAGCTGCCCCAGGCCGACAACGGCGCAGGCCTGAGCCGCGATGCCCGCCTGACGGCCCTGGCCCTGGCGCGCATGCTGCAGGTGGCCTGGGTATCGCCCGTGATGCCGGAGCTGGTGGCGTCGCTGCCCATCTCCGGGGTGGACGGCACGCTGCGCCGCAGCCAGAGCCGTGCGGGCACGGCCCACCTCAAGACGGGCAGCCTGCGCGATGTGATGGCCGTGGCCGGTTACGTGCACGCGGCCAGCGGGCGGCGGTATGTGCTGGTGGCCGTGGTCAACCATGCCAATGCTGGCGCTGCACGGCCCGTGCTCGACAGCCTGATCGACTGGACCGCGCGCGACCAGTGAATAATGCGCACTCGCGCAGCCATCCGCCGCGCAGTCACCCGCCTCCCCCCATGTCCACCACCGAGCTGATCGGCTACGTTGCCGCCTTCCTGACCACCTGCAGCT
Source organism: Acidovorax facilis (assembly GCF_023913775.1). Taxonomy (GTDB): domain Bacteria; phylum Pseudomonadota; class Gammaproteobacteria; order Burkholderiales; family Burkholderiaceae_C; genus Acidovorax; species Acidovorax facilis. The sequence goes on along the minus strand of NZ_JAMXAX010000065.1, from coordinate 30,124 downwards.
TCGTTCCGCAGGCCCTGCACACCTTCCGCACGCGCGATGTCCGGGGCATCTCTCTGGGCATGTACAGCGTGTTCACGGCGGGGGTGGCGCTGTGGCTGGTGTATGGCGTCGTCCTCGCGGCGTGGCCCATCGTGGTGGCCAACGCCATCACGCTCGCGCTGGCGGGGACGATCCTGGGGATGAAGCTGGTCTACGGGGCGCGCGGCCATCGTTGAGCGGCCGCTGCTGGCGGGCTGCTGTCACCTAGGCGTCTGCCCGCTGGTTCGGTCCGCGTTATCCCCTATGGATGGTGCAGTGCAGGTGCGCGCACGATGCGTCGTTGTTTCTTGACCTGAGGTATCCATCCATGAAGTATTTCCGCCTTACCTGTGTTGCCGCTGCTGCGGTGCTGCTTGTCGCCTGCGGTGGCTCTGACGATCCAGACCGTGGCTCGCTGATCGACCCCCCTGCCGTGATGACCACGCTGACGGCCGCGCAGATCGACGCAGGCACCTCCAGCAGCGGCCTGCAGGCCATCACGGGCAAGGCGAAGTGTGATGTCAAGGTGGTGGCACTCAACTACGCCACCTTGGGCGCCAAGGCCGGAGAGAACACCAACGCCTCGGGCGTGATGCTGGTGCCCGCAGGCAGCTGCAGCACGGCCGCACCGCTGATTGCCTACGCCAAGGGCACCGATGTGCAAAAGCCCCGCACCCTGGCCAACCCGCAGGACAGCGAAACCTTCCTGCTCGCCGCCATGTACGCCGCCCAGGGTTATGCCGTGGTGGCCACCGACTACCTGGGTTTTGCCAAGTCGGGCTACAGCTACCACCCCTACCTGCATGCCGACTCGGAAGCCACCACGGTCATCGACTCGGTGCGTGCCGCACGCAACGCAGCGGGCACCGTAGGGGCCAATCTGTCGGGCAAGGTCATGTTCACGGGCTACTCGCAGGGCGGGCACTCGTCGATGGCCGCGCACCGCGCTGCGGAACGCGACTACGGCAGCGAATTCAATGTGGTCGCAGGTGCCCACCTGGCGGGCCCCTACAACCTGTCGGGCTCGCTGCGCATTCCGGATGCGATTGCCGGGGTGCAGTTCTTCGTGCCGTATCTGGTGACGGCCTGGCAGAAGGTCTATGGCGACGTTTACACGGACGTCAAGCAGGTCTTCAAGGCACCGTACTCGGGCTACATCGAAAACCTGCTGCCCAACCCCACGCTGAACTTCACCACGCTGCTCACCTCAGGCACATTGCCCGCAGGTACGCCCAACCAGGCGCGGGCCGCCCTGTTTCAGCCTGAATTCATCACGGGCTCCCAGACCAGCACCACCCACCCCCTGTTCCTGACGGCCAAGAAGAACGACTTGCTGGGCTGGAGCCCCAAGGCCCGCGTGCTGCTGTGCGGCGGCGCGGGTGACCCCACAGTGCCGCCTGCCATTCACCAGCGCGTGATGAAGGCCGACTTCGACAGCCGGGGCCTGACCAATGTGACCTCGGTCGACGTCGATGCCGCCATCCAGGCCACCTTTGGCCCGGGTGGCCAAGCCCCCACCGACCCCGCATCGGCCGCGTTTGCCACCTACTACGGCGCCTACCACGGCACCTATGAACCCCCGTTCTGCCACGCCCAGGCGCGCGCTGTGTTCGAGATGGTCAAGTAAGCCGGTCGGCATGCCGTGGCATGCCGTACAGCAAAAAGCCGACCCAAGGGTCGGCTTTTTTGTGGGCCGCTGCCCCTGCACAGCAGCAGGCTCCGCGGCGGCTGGGGGCGAGTCAGCAGCCCCTTACCAGCGGGCGCGCAGGCGGTCGTAAGCGTAGGTGCCGAACTGGCGTTGCGCCGAGGGCGTGAGGTAAACCGGGTCGGCAAACACGTAGGAGGTCTGGCTGGCGCCTGGCAGCAGCGTGGAGGCGGTGCACAGGGCAGAGTTGACCTGTCCCGCGCCGATGCCGATGCCGTTGGTGGCATCCACCGAGGTGCACACGGCCGTGGTGGCGTTGTTGAAACCGTAGTTGGCGGGTACGCCGGTGTACAGGTTCACGTAGTAGGCCAGGTCCACATACAGCGCGTTGGCACCCAGGTCCACGATGCCCACGAGCAGGCCGTCGTTGAAGCGGCTGCTGGCGTCAGCCAACAGGGCTTCGCGGCCAATGGTCTTGGCCCAGGGGGTCTTGCTCAGGTCGTAGGTTCCCGTCACGACCACATATTTGGCGCCTGCGGCGACCAGGCGACGCACTTGCGCGGCCATGTCTTCACCCGCCTGGCGGGCTGCGGCCACCATGGCGGCCTCGGTCTGGGTGCCGGCCTGCACGGCGGCCATGCCGGCGATCACGTCGCTGATGCCGCCGCTCAGAAACACCACGTCACTGGCGCCAAAGCTGCCACTGGCCAAAAAGGTGTCGATCTGCTCGGTGATGGTGGGGGTGCTGGCGTTGCCGGCTGCGTCGGGCTTGATCTTCACGCGGGCATTGCCTACGGCATAGCTCTTGCCACCCGCAGAGGCGGCCGCAAGGGGCTTGCCGTAGTTGGCGGCCACCTGCAGGGTCCAGTTGTTCACACTGCCGTCGTTGACGGTATAGCGCGTTCCTTTTTGCCCCACATCGCTGTTGGCGTCGCCAAACGCGATGAAGCGCTCGGGCGCGATGGCCGATTCGGTGGTGCTGGAACCGCAGGCCGCGAGCAACGCGGCCGACGCACATGCGGCGACCAGTACGGTGCGGCGCATCCAATTTGCTGCCATGTATTTCTCCAGAAAAGTGGGGGGTAGTTTAGCGGTGCTGCGTCAACGCATGTAAAGCGGCTGCCTCGTGCGTGCCTGCGCATTGTGGGCGCTGCGGATGTGTTGGCATGGCCCAGACCGGCGGCCGCCGCGCAAGGGCCGCCCCGCCGCGCTGGCGGTGTCTCCCCTCCCGCGCGCAGCGCGAGAGAGGGGGGAAGGCGCGCTGCGCCTCAGGGGGGAGTCTCATGCTGCAGACGCACGCTGCAGGCGGTCGCGCACACCTTCCCACTCGGGGCTGGTGGGCGGGGTCTCGATCCAGATCAGTTTCACGCCATCGTCGTCAAAGCCGCGCAGCACCGCAAACAGCTGCTGGGCCGTGGCGCTGGCGTCGTCGGGCATGCGGCGCATGACGAGCTTGGACGATTGGGTGCGCAGCGCAGCACGGGCATAGACCGCGATGTGGGCGGCGTCGGCGCCCAGAAGGTCCAGGCCGGTCTGCAGCGCCTTGGCGTCCATCAGCCGCACCTTGGCGGCGGGCGCGTAGTGCGCTTCGAGCGTGCCCGAGGCGCGGGGCGTGAGCGCGGGCATGTCGTCCTTGGACAGCGGCGCAATGCCGCAGGCCGCCCGGATCTGCTCGCGCGTGATGGCGCCGGGGCGCAGCAGCACGGGCACGCCGCGCGTGCAGTCCACGATGGTGCTTTCGATGCCCACTTCGCACGGGCCGCCGTCGAGCACCAGCAGCTCGGCGCCCAGCTCGTCCTGCACGTGCCGGGCGGTGGTGGGGCTCACGCGGCCAAAGCGGTTGGCGCTGGGGGCTGCCACGCCCCACACGGGCGGGCCGTCCTGGGCTTCGCTGTCGCCCGGCGCGGCGCAGGCCAGCAGCAGGGCATGGGCCACGGGGTGGGCGGGGCAGCGCAGGCCCACGCTGTCCTGCCCGCCCGTGGCGGCGCTGGCCACGCCGGGCAGGCGCGGCAGAATGAGCGTGAGCGGGCCGGGCCAGAAGGCATCGACCAGCTTCTGCGCAAAGCCCGGCACCTCGCTGGCGAAGTGCGCAATGCCCTCGGCATTGGCCACATGCACGATCAGGGGGTGGTCGCTGGGGCGCCCCTTGGCCGCAAAGATCTGCGCCACGGCGGCATCGCTGCTGGCGTCGGCCGCCAGGCCGTACACCGTCTCAGTGGGCAGGCCGAGCAGCGCGCCGCTGCGCACGGCCCGCGCTGCGGCGGCGATGGATGCTGGCTGGGTGCCGTCAAGAATCATGGTCAGAACGGTGCGATGCCCAGCAGGGCCGCCGCCTGCAGGGCAGTGGCACGTGCTGCTTCGGGGGTGGCTGCGGTGATGTTGAGATGCCCCATCTTGCGGCCGCGTTTGGCGTCGCGCTTGCCATACAGGTGCAGGTGCGTGCCGGGCAGGGCCAGCACCTCGGCCCAGGGGGGCGTCTGCGCGGCGTCGCCGTGCGCAAACCACAGGTCGCCCAGCAGGTTGAGCATTACGGCGGGGCTGTGCTGGCGTGGCTGCGTGAGCGGCAGGCGGGCCACGGTGCGTACCTGCAGCTCGAACTGCGACACATCGCAGGCGTTCTGGCTGTAGTGGCCGCTGTTGTGTGGGCGCGGGGCGATCTCGTTCACCACCAGGCTGCCGTCCTGCAGCACAAAGAACTCCACGCAGAGCACGCCGACGTATTGCAAACCATTTGCTATCGAAACTGCAGCTGCTACCGCTTGCTGGGCAAGCGCTGGAGGCAGATTTTGTTCAAAAACCTCCGTCACCGCCAGAATCCCGTCGCGGTGCAGGTTGCGCTGCACGGGCAGGTGCACGGTGCCACCGTCGGCGCCGCGCGCCACGATTACCGAGCATTCCAGCGCCAGCGGCAGCATCTTCTCCAGCACGCAGGGCACCTTGCCGACAGAGTCCCAGGCAGCGGCCAGCTCGGCGGGCGTCTTCACGCGCACCTGGCCCTTGCCGTCGTAGCCCATGCGGGCCGTCTTCAGGATGCCTGGTAACAGATCAGAAGAAACTGCTGCCAGTTGCTCCGCCGTTTCGATCACCGCATACGGCGCACAGGGCACGCCGCAGGCCACAAAGTGGGCCTTTTCGCGGGCCCTGTCCTGCGCCACCGATACAGCGCTGGCGGCAGGCGACACGGGGCGTTGCGCAGCCAGTGCAGCCAGCGCGGCAGCGGGTACGTTTTCGAACTCGGTGGTCACAGCATCCGACAGGCGGGCCAGCTCGGCCAGGCCTTGCGGGTCTTCATAACCCGTCTGGATGTGGTGGTGGCTTACCAGCCTCGCGGGGCTGGTGGGGTCGGCATCGAGCACGGCAGTGAAGTAGCCCATGCCCTGCGCCTGGTGCACAAACATGCGGCCCAGCTGGCCGCCGCCGAGCACGCCCAGCGTGGCGCCAGGCAGCAGCGGTGCCAAAGTGTTGTCGGCGCTCATGCAGCAGGCGGCAAGGTCATGTTGCGGGCCACTTCCGTCTGCTCGGCGCGAAAGGCTTCCAGGCGCTGGCGCAGTTCGGGGCTTTCGTTGGCCAGCAGGGCCACGGCGAAAAGGGCCGCATTGGCGGCGCCCGCCGTGCCGATGGCGAACGTGGCCACGGGGATGCCCTTGGGCATCTGCACGATGCTGTGCAGCGAATCCACACCCTGCAGGTGGCGGCTGGCCACGGGCACGCCCAGCACGGGCACGGTGGTCTTGGCGGCAATCATGCCGGGCAGATGGGCGGCGCCACCGGCGCCCGCGATGATGGCTTTGAGGCCCCGGCCCGCGGCGGCCTCGGCGTAGGCAAACATGTCGTCGGGCATGCGGTGGGCCGAGACCACGCGGGCCTCGTGCGCGATGCCGAACTGTTCAAGAATCTGCACTGCATGCTGCATGGTGTCCCAGTCGCTGCTGGAACCCATGACCACGCCGATCTGGATGGGTTTCATGGTGTGGAGGGCGCTGGCGGGCAGGTTGCGCCTGCTCTGCCGCTGTAGGTGGAACCCGCGATTTTACTTTTTGCGCCTCCCTTCCCGGCATGGGGCTGTTTCGATGGGCCAAAATAGCGCGCAAACCGCTCCACAGGCCCCTGGCCTCCACACCGCCATGATTGACGTCACCGTAGAAAATTTTGAAGCCGAGGTGGTTGCTGCCTCGATGAACGTGCCCGTGCTGGTGGACTTCTGGGCGCCCTGGTGTGGCCCCTGCAAGTCGCTGGGGCCGGTGCTGGAAAAGCTGGAGACCGACTACGCGGGCCGCTTCAAGCTGGTCAAGATCGACTCGGACCAGGAGCAGCAGTTGGCGGGCATGTTCGGCATCCGCAGCATTCCCACCTGCGTGCTGCTCATGAATGGCCAGCCCGTGGACGGTTTCATGGGCGCCCTGCCCGAAGGCCAGGTGCGCGCCTTCCTGGACAAGCACATACCCACCGCCGAAGAACTGGTGGCGGAAATCGAGGAAGAAGAAGCCCAGGACGCCCTGGCCGAAGGCGACACCAGCACCGCGCTGGAGAAGCTGCAGCACGCCGTGGTGACCGATCCTTCCAATGACGACGCACGCTTCGACTACGTCAAGCTACTGCTGCAACTGCGCCGCGAGGACGACGCCAAGGTCGCCTTTGCCCCCGTCATCGCCAAGGCCGCAGCCTCACGCAAGCTGGGTGCGTTGAAAGCCTGGATGGATGCTATTGATTTTGTAGCTTTTAACGCTTATGGGGAAAGCGCTGGTGCCGATTTTGATGCAAAAATCACCGCCAACAAGCGCGACTTTGACACCCGCTACGCCCGCGCCCGCTGGTTCATGGCTGACCAGCGCTGGACGGACGCCATGGACGAACTGCTCGAAATCCTCATGCGCGACAAGGCCTGGGGCGAAGAGGCCGCCCGCAAGACCTATGTGGCCATCCTTGAAATCATCGAGCCGCCCAAGGTGAAGGTAGCCGACGGCCAGATCCCTCCCGACGACCCGGTGGTGGCTACTTACCGCCGCCGTTTGTCGAGCGTGGTGCTGAGCTAGAACAGGCTACCCCCTGAGGCGCTTTGCGCCTTCCCCCTGGAAGGGGGATACCGCCAGTGCGGCGGGGCGGCCCTTGCACGGTGGCCGCTGGCCTGCACCGTGCCAGTTGCGACTGCATCGTGCGATGGGCGGAAAAGAAAAGGCTCCCGGTTGGGAGCCCTTTGTGTTTTTTAAGCAGGTCGCCGTTTAACCGACCAAACGCTCCAGCGCCTCGCGGTACTTGGCGGCGGTCTTTTCGATCACTTCGCGCGGCAGGCGGGGGGCGGGCGCGGTCTTGTCCCAGGGCTTGCCGTTCACCTGGGCTTGCTCCAGCCAGTCGCGCACGAACTGCTTGTCGTAGCTCGGCGGGTTTTGGCCGGCAGCGAGAGCCGCTTCATAGCCTTCCACGGGCCAGTAGCGCGAGCTGTCGGGTGTGAGCACTTCGTCCATCAGCACCAGCGTGCCATCGGGCGCCAGTCCAAACTCGAATTTCGTGTCGGCAATGATCATGCCTTTGGTGAGCGCGATGTCGGCAGCAGCCTTGTAGATCGCAATGCTCAGGTCGCGGATGCGGGTGGCGAGCTGAAGGCCAATCATCTCCACCGTGCGCTCGAACGTGATGTTTTCGTCGTGCTCGCCCGCAGCGGCCTTGGCGGCCGGGGTGTAGATGGGCTCGGGCAGCTTGGCGGCGTTGGTCAGCCCTTCTGGCAGGGGTACCCCGCACACCGCGCGTGATTCCTGGTATTCCTTCCAGCCGCTGCCGGCCAGGTAGCCGCGCACCACGGCTTCGACTGGAATGGGCTGCAGCCGCTGCACCAGCATGGACCGGCCACGGATCTGCGGGGCTTCTTCCGGAGACACCACACTTTCCGGCGCGTCGCCCGTCAGGTGGTTGGGGCAGATATCCCCGAGCTTGTCGAACCAGAACAGCGCCATCTGCGTGAGCAACTCGCCCTTGCCCGGGATGGGCTCGCCCATGATCACGTCAAAGGCCGACAGGCGGTCGCTGGCCACCATCAGGATGCGGTCGTCGCCCACGGCGTAGTTGTCGCGCACCTTGCCGCGTGCCAGCAGGGGCAGCGATGTCAGGGCGGAGGTGTGCAGGGCGTTGGAGCTGGGCTGGGTCATGGTGTCGGTGTGGGCGATCGATGTGCGCTGCAGGCAGGCCGCAAAACGGGGAGTGAAGCGCGGGAGCTGGTGAAGTCTTCAAGTGCGTGCGCGCAACCTTCGGATTTTACGCGCGGGTCTGACGCGTGTCTGCGGCAAGGGCTCGGTGGGGGCTCGGTGGGGGCTCGGCAGGGGCATGTACCGGCGTGCATGAGGGCGCTAGTGTGGACCTGCGCGCTCGATGAGCTTGCGGCACACTGTGTGGCCTTGAATCTGACAGCGCCACCTTTGGCCGCGCCCCCTGTGCCCTCCACCTCTGCGCTCACTCCCCGCCGCGAACTTTGGCTGCTGCTCACCCTGGCGGGCATTCAGTTCACCCACATCCTTGACTTCATGATCATGATGCCGCTGGGGCCCCGGTTCACGCAGCTGTTTTCCATCAGCGACGCGCAGTTCGGGCTGCTGGTGTCGGCCTACACGCTCTCGGCTGGGGTGTCGGGGTTGCTGGCCTCCACCTACATCGACCGGTTCGGGCGCAAGCGGCTGCTGCTGGTCCTCTACGTCCTGTTTGGGCTGGCCACACTGGCCTGTGGCGTGGCACCCACCTACGGCACGCTCATGGTGGCGCGCGTTTTGGCGGGGGCGTTTGGGGGCGTGCTGTCGGCCCTGTCGCAAACCATCGTGGCTGACGTGATCCCGTTCGAGCGTCGCGGCCGTGCGATGGGCATCGTGATGACCTCATTCTCGGTATCGACCGTGGCCGGTGTTCCGCTGGGGCTGATCCTTGCCGAGGTGGGCGGCTGGAACATGCCGTTCATTGCGATTGCCGCCATGGTGGGGGTCCTGGCTGTGCTGGCGGCGCGCACCATGCCGGCGATGACGGCCCATGTGCAGGCGGCCAGCGGCAGAACGGCGCTGGGCGGCATCGGGCAAGTGCTTGCCGACCCGAACCATCGCTGGGCGTTCCTGTTCTCCGCGTTGCTCATGTTTACAGGTTTTACGGTGATTCCCTACATCACCATCTACATGCAGACCAATGCCGGTGTGCGGGCCGACCAGATTCCGGTGGCCTACCTGTGTGGAGGTGTCGCGACCCTGTTCACCGCGCGCCTGTTTGGCCGATTGACGGACCTGCGCGGCAAGGTGCGAACCTTTCGCTGGCTGGCCCTGGCTGCGGCGCCCTGCCTGCTGGGCATCACGCTGGTGCATGGGCTGCCGCTGTGGGGCGTTCTGGCGGTGTCCACCCTGATGTTTGCCTTTGTGAGCGGCCGGATGATTCCGGGCATGGCCATCGTGGCCTCTGCGGCGCAGGCACCGCTGCGCGGTACCTTCATGACCTTGAACGCATCGGTGCAGTCTGCGGCCATGGGGGCGGCGTCTTTGGTGGGCGGGATGCTGATCAGCCGCGACGCGCAGGGGCTGGTGCAGAACTACTGGATGGCGGCGCTGGTGGGTATTGCCGCGAGCCTGCTGTCGATGGTGGTGGCAGGACGGTTGACGCTGCATGGCGCAGCGCCTTCGGCACGCTGAGCAACTGCCGACTGGCGGGGCGTGTGCTCCCCGGCAACTCAGCCATTGTGCGCGCTTTTTGGAGGCTTGGCACCTTGGCGGGCATAACCCAGCGGGTCGGGGCGGAATGGGATTGCTTTTCAGGAAGGGCGGGGGCATAGTGACTTCACGTCAACGGGATGCATCCAAGTTCGCCGGGCCGCTCCTCTGATCCAGGGCGGCGCTTCTTCCACAGAGAGTGTTACAGGAGACTTATTTATGAACCTGACGATCAGCGGTCACCACCTCGAAGTTACCCCAGCCTTGCGCAACTACGTCACCACCAAGCTGGACCGGATCACCCGCCATTTTGACCAAGTTGTCGACGTCAAGGTACTGCTGACGGTAGAGAAGCAAAAGGAGAAGGAAAAGCGGCAGCGAGCGGAATGCAATATCCATGTGAAGGGCAACGACCTGTTTGCCGAAAGCTCCCACGCCGACCTGTATGCTGCCGTGGATGAACTGGTCGACAAGATGGACCGTCAGGTGGTGCGCCACAAGGATCGTCTGCAGGACCACCACCACGAAGCCGCCAAGCGCGAACTGCACGCTTGATGCGCCAGCCCTGAGCCTGGCACAGCAGCCGCCCCTTTCGGGCGGTTTTTTTGTTGCCCACAGCGCCGCGCTCAGGGTTTTCGCCAATATGTGCATAATTGTTACCCTTGACCATGAACCGACTCGCCTCCATCCTGCCCTCCGCTCAAGTGCTTGTGAGCGTTGACGCCACCAGCAAGAAGCGTGCTTTTGAAGAAGCGGGTCTGCTGTTCGAGAGCCAGCACGGTCTCTCGCGCGCGTTGATCACCGACAGCCTCTTTGCGCGTGAACGCCTGGGCTCCACCGGACTGGGCCATGGCGTGGCCATTCCCCACGGGCGCATCAAGGGCCTCAAGGCACCGATGGCTGCCGTGTTCCAGCTGTTGAACCCCATCGGGTTCGATGCGCCAGACGAGTTGCCCGTGGGCCTGCTGATTTTTCTGCTGGTGCCTGAAGCCGCCACGCAGAAGCACCTCGAAATCCTCTCCGAGATTGCCGAACTGCTCAGCGATTCGGCCCTGCGTGAAAGGCTCAAGGCCTGCACCGATGCTGCCGAACTGCACGGCATGATTGCCGGCTGGCAGTCCACGCAAACGGCTTGAGCCTGTCTGGCGCTGCGCACTTTCGCTGATTCGCCGTGAAGCCCAATGTTGTCAGCGCCGATGTTCTGTTTGAGGAATTTCGCGGCCCCCTGAAGTGGGAGTGGGTGGCCGGGCTGGGCGCTTCCGAGCGGCGCTTTGACGAAGTGGCCGTGCGGTCCGCGCGCTCCGGGGCCGATCTGGTCGGCTACCTCAATTACATCCATCCCTACCGCGTCCAGATCCTGGGCGAGCGCGAGATCGCCTATCTGAGCAGTGCGTCTCCCGACGATTGCAAGCGTCGCATTGCCCGCATCGTGACGCTGGAGCCGCCCGTGCTGGTGCTGGCCGACGACCAGACCGCCCCCGATGCGCTGGTGTCGATGTGCGAACGCGCGCAGATCCCGATGTTCTCCACGCACGAGTCCTCGGCGTTTGTGATCGACGTGCTGCGTGCCTACCTGTCCAAGCACTTTGCCGACCGCACCACCATGCACGGCGTGTTCATGGACATTCTCGGGCTGGGTGTGCTGATCACCGGCGAATCTGGCCTGGGGAAAAGCGAGCTGGGCCTGGAGCTGATTTCGCGCGGCAACGGCCTGGTGGCCGACGACGCGGTGGATCTTTACCGCATCAACCAGACCACCATCGAGGGCAAGTGCCCCGATCTGTTGCAGAACCTGCTGGAAGTGCGCGGCATCGGTCTGCTCGATATCCGAGCCATCTTTGGCGAGACGGCCGTGCGCCGCAAGATGCGCCTCAAACTCATCGTGCACCTGGTGCGCAAGGAGACCCTGGAGCGCGACTACGAGCGCCTGCCCTACGAGCCACTCACGCAAGACGTGCTGGGCGTGCCCGTGCTCAAGGTGGTGATCCAGGTGGTGGCTGGCCGCAACATCGCCGTGCTGGTCGAAGCCGCAGTGCGCAACACCATCCTGCAACTGCGCGGCATTGACACGTACCAGGAATTTGTGGAGCGCCATCGCCGCGCGATGGAACGCGATACTGGTGGCTAGTATGCTGCGTATTTGATAGCTGCTGGCGCTTGACAGGCAGGCGATACAGCCAGTTTGGATTCAGGCGCTGCGAAACTGGCGCGCGCCAATACCAGCGCACCCGTGGAACCGGCTTCGCCGGGCCACTGGGTGCGTCCCCCTCGGGGGAAGGCGCCGAAGGCGACTCAGGGGGGCTTACTTGCTAGCGCAGGCCGCGCACTGGCCATACAGGGCCATGGTGTGGTCCTGCACCAGCCAGCCCTTGGCCTTGGCCACGGCCTGCTGGCGTTTTTCAATCTCGGGGTCGTAGAACTCCTCCACCTTGCCGCACGACGTGCAGATGAAGTGGTCGTGGTGCTGCCCTTCGTTGAGTTCGTACACCGCCTTGCCGCTCTCGAAATTGCTGCGGATCAGGATGCTCGCCTGCTCGAACTGCGTGAGCACGCGGTAGACCGTGGCCAGGCCAATGTCCGAACGCTCTTCCAGGAGCACGCGGAACACATCTTCGGCCGTCATGTGGCGTTGCTCGCCTTTCTGGAAGATCTCCAGAATCTTCAGGCGGGGCAGCGTGGCCTTGAGTCCCGTGCTTTTGAGTTCGTCGATGTTGGTCATGGCATGGTCTTTCGGGATGCGGGCCTCGGCCTCAAGGTCAGAAGGCCTGCCGCTACAATGGGGCGATCATATCCTCAGCCCTTTTACCCATGCCCGTCAAAGCCCGTTGCAGCGCCCGCCTGGGCCTGGTCCTTTTGGTCGGTGCCAGCGTGGCCGCCCTGGCCGGTTGCAGTAGCCTGGATGGTGCCAGTACCCGCATTGCCAGCATTGTCACTCCCTACAAAATCGATGTGGTGCAGGGCAATTTTGTGTCGCGCGAGCAGGTCGAGGCGCTCCAGCCCGGCATGAGCCGCCAGCAGGTGCGTGAAATCCTCGGTACGCCGCTGGTCACCAGCCTGTTCCATGCAGACCGCTGGGAATACGTGTTCACGCTCAAGCGCCCCGGTGAAGAAGCCCAGACCCGCAAGCTGACCGTGTATTTCAAGGGCGATGGGTTGGACCGCTCCGAAGGCGATCCCATGCCCACAGAGACCGAGTTCGTGGCCACACTGGGCTCGCGTGGCTCCAAAAGCAAGGTGCCTGTGCTGGAGGCCACACCGGAGCAACTGGCCCGCTACCCTGCGTCGCAACGGCCATCTGCCTCCCCGACAGCGCCCCCGCTGGAGCCTGCTTCTGTCAGCTACCCGCCGCTGGAAGCGCCAGCACGCTGATTTTCGCGATCTGGCCGGTGGGGCAACGGGTAGATCGATGCCCGCCTCACTTCAAAGCCAACGACAACGTACAGGACACTCATGACAGGGACCCCTTCGCCTGCCCCCGCATCTACGCCCTCGCGCCCCCTCCGTGTTGCCGTTGCCGGTGCATCCGGTCGCATGGGCCGCATGCTGATCGAGGCCCTTCGCGCCAGTGATGACTGTGTGCTGGCAGGCGCGCTGGACGTGCCGTCCAGCCCCGGCATCGGTTCGGATGCCACCGCGTTTCTGGGCCATGCCAGCGGTGTTGCCATCACCGCCGACATTGCTGCGGGCCTGAAAAACGCCGACGTTCTGATTGATTTCACACGCCCTGAGGGCACCCTGGCCCACCTGGCCGTGTGCTGCGAACTCGGGGTAAAAGCCGTGGTGGGTACCACGGGCTTCACCGATGCGCAGAAGGCCGAGATTGCCGTCTTTGCCCAGCGTACCGCCATCGTCATGGCGCCCAACATGAGCGTGGGCGTGAACGTCACCCTCAAGCTGCTGCAGATGGCGGCCAAGGCCATGGCCACGGGCTACGACATCGAGATCATCGAAGCCCACCATCGCCACAAGGTGGATGCGCCCTCGGGCACCGCGCTCAAGATGGGCGAGGTGATTGCCGAAGCCATGGGGCGCGACCTCAAGGAATGTGGCGTGTACGCCCGCGAAGGTGTCACTGGTGAGCGCGATCCGTCGAGCATCGGTTTTGCCACCATCCGGGGTGGTGACATCGTGGGCGATCACACCGTGCTGTTCGCGGGCATCGGCGAGCGCATCGAGATCACGCACAAGTCTTCCAGCCGCTCCACCTACGCACAGGGCAGCCTGCGGGCGGTGCGGTTCCTCGCTGGGCACAAGACGGGCATGTTCGACATGTTCGACGTGCTCGGTCTGCAATGAGAAACCCCCTGAGATGCTTCGCATCTTCCCCCTGCAGGGGAACGCCACCCGTGACCTGGCGAAGCCAGTTCCACGGTGGCACTGGCTTCGGGCGCGCCAGTTGCGGGCGATGCGCCAAATAACGAGGTATTGATGGACGCTCTCCACTGGTGGCGCCAGGGCGACGCCGTCACGCAGGGTGCCGCACTGGTGCTCCTGGCCATGTCAGTGGCAAGCTGGGTGGTCATCGTCTGGAAGTTGCGGCTCATGCGCCAGGCCAGTGCCGACGTGGCCCGCTGCACTGCGGCGTTCTGGCAGGCGCCATCCATGGAGGTTGCGGCACAACGTTTGCAGTCTTTTGACCGCGCTGCGCTGGTCTTGCCTCTCGTGGTTGCTGCAAATTCAATAGCAAATCATTCTCTGCCCGATGCCCCGGCCTCGCTGGCCAGCGCGGGCAGCCTGTCCCAGCGGTTGACCCGGGTGCTGCGCGATGCCCTGCATGGCGTGCTGGGGCGCCTGCAGTTTGGCCAGGTGCTGCTGGCCACGGTGGGCTCCACCGCGCCGTTCGTGGGGCTGCTGGGCACCGTGTGGGGCATCTACCATGCGCTGACGGCCATGGCGGGCGCGGGCCAGATCACCATCGACCGCGTCTCCGGCCCCGTGGGCGAGGCCCTCGTCATGACGGCGGCCGGGCTGGCCGTGGCCATCCCCGCCGTGCTGGCCTACAACGTGTTTGGGCGGCTGATCGGCCGCATCGAGGCGGACCTGGAAGGGTTTGCGCGCGACCTGCGCGAACTGGTCATTGACACGGTCGCCCCCGCCGATTCCCGGCCCTGAGCGCCAGGGAGGTTGAATCCATCATGGCCTTCGGACGTCTCGAACGCACCACCGGGCCACAGCCCATGAGCGACATCAACATGACGCCGCTGGTCGATGTGATGCTGGTGCTGGTGGTCATCTTCATCCTCACGGCACCGCTGCTGGCCAGCTCCATCCGGCTCGACCTGCCGCGCTCCGAGGGCGCCACGCCCGGTAGTGCGCCGCAGTTCGTTACCCTTGTGGTCGATGCGTCGGGCCAAGCCTTTCTGGACGACCAGCCGCTGTCGCAGAGCGCGTTGGCTGAGCGCCTGCGCCGCATCGGCGCCGAACGGCCCGACACCGAAATCCAGCTGCGCGCCGACGCCGCAGTGCCCTATGGGCGCGTGGTCGAGGTCATGGGCGCAGCGCATCTGGCCGGGCTGCAGCGCATCGGCTTTGTGGCCGAGCCACCGGCTGCAGGCGCGCCGTCTGCCCCTGCCAAGGCCCCCTGAAACCGCCGTGCACCGCCGTGCCAGCCGTTCTGCGCAGGCCGCTGGCGGCGGCAGGCGCGGAAGGTAGGGCCTGACAGCCTAAAATCTGCGCAGCGCGGCCCTGCGGCTGCACCTCCCTCTCACCCCCGAGCCCCCATGCAAGACAAATACTCTCCCCAAGACGTCGAGCGCGCCGCCCACGGCCACTGGACCGCCACCGATGCCTACCGCGTGACGGAAGACGCCAACAAGAAGAAGTTCTACGCCTGCTCGATGCTGCCGTACCCCAGCGGCAAGCTGCACATGGGCCACGTGCGCAACTACACCATCAACGACATGCTCACGCGCTACCTGCGCATGAACGGCCACAACGTGCTGATGCCCATGGGCTGGGACGCGTTCGGCCTGCCCGCCGAGAACGCGGCGCTGAAGAATGGTGTGCCCCCTGCCAAGTGGACGTACGAAAACATCGCGTACATGAAAAAGCAGATGCAGGCCATGGGCCTGGCCATCGACTGGAGCCGCGAAGTGGCCACCTGCGACCCCACTTACTACAAGTGGAACCAGTGGCTGTTTTTGAAGATGCTGGAAAAGGGCATCGCTTACCGCAAGACCCAGGTCGTGAACTGGGACCCGGTGGACCAGACCGTGCTGGCCAACGAGCAGGTGATTGACGGCAAGGGCTGGCGCACGGGTGCGGTGGTCGAAAAGCGCGAGATCCCCGGCTACTACCTCAAGATCACCGACTACGCCGAAGAGCTGCTGGACTTCGTCACCGGCGACAAGCTGCCCGGCTGGCCCGAGCGCGTGAAGCTGATGCAGGAGAACTGGATCGGCAAGAGCGAAGGCGTGCGCTTTGCGTTCACGCACGACATTGCAGGCGACGACGGTGCGCTGATCGGCGACGGCAAGATGTACGTGTTCACCACGCGCGCCGACACCATCATGGGTGTGACCTTCTGCGCCGTGGCGCCTGAGCATCCGCTGGCCGCCCACGCCGCCAAGACCAATCCTGCTCTCAGAGCCTTTATCGAAGAATGCAAGAGCGGCGGCACTACCGAGGCCGAGCTGGCCACGCAAGAGAAGAAGGGCGTGCCCACGGGCTTGTTCGTCACGCACCCGCTCACCGACGAAAAGGTCGAGGTCTGGGTCGGCAACTACGTGCTCATGGGCTATGGCGACGGCGCCGTGATGGGCGTGCCCGCGCACGACGAGCGCGACTTTGCGTTTGCCCTCAAGTACGGCATCGAGATCAAGCAGGTGGTGCTGGTCGATGGCGAACACTTCGACTACCACCAGTGGAACGACTGGTACGGCGACAAGCAGCGCGGCGTGACCATCAACTCCGACAGCTTCAGCGGCCTGTCGTACAAGGAAGCCGTGAACGCCGTGGCCCATGCGCTGGAGCAAAAGGGCCTGGGCGAGAAGAAGACCACCTGGCGCCTGCGCGACTGGGGCGTGAGCCGCCAGCGCTACTGGGGCACGCCGATCCCCATCATCCACTGCGATGAACACGGCGCCGTGCCCGTGCCCGAAAAAGACCTGCCCGTGGTGCTGCCGCAAGACTGCATCCCCGATGGCTCGGGCAACCCGCTGCACAAGCACGAAGGCTTCCACGCGGGCGTGACCTGCCCCGTGTGCGGCAAGCCTGCCCGCCGCGAGACGGACACCATGGACACGTTCGTGGACAGCTCGTGGTACTTCATGCGGTATTGCGACCCCAAGAATGCCGATGCGATGGTGGCGGGCGGTGCCGACTACTGGATGCCGATGGACCAGTACATCGGCGGTATCGAACACGCCATCCTGCACTTGCTGTACGCCCGCTTCTGGACCAAGGTCATGCGTGACCTGGGCTTGGTCAAGGTCGATGAGCCCTTCACCAAGCTGCTCACGCAGGGCATGGTGCTCAACCACATCTACAGCCGCCGCACCGCCAAGGGCGGCAAGGACTACTTCTGGCCGCACGACGTGGAGCACGTGCTGGACGAAGGCGGCAAGATCATCGGCGCCAAGCTCAAGAACGAAGCCACCAGCGGCGACGGTATGTTGCCCGTGGGCACGCCCATCGACTACGAGGGCGTGGGCACCATGTCCAAGTCCAAGAACAATGGCGTAGACCCGCAGGACCTGATCGAGAAGTACGGCGCCGATACCGCCCGCCTGTACACCATGTTCACCGCACCGCCCGAGGCCACGCTGGAGTGGAACGACGCTGCGGTGGAAGGCAGCTACCGCTTCCTGCGCCGGGTGTGGAACTTCGGTCTCAAGCTGTCTGCTATGGATATGGGAGCTGCCAGCGCAAGCGTGGCAAGCGCTAGCAGCCTGAAAGATGTGGAATTCAGCAAAGAGGCCAAGGCCCTGCGCCTGGAGATCCACACCGTGCTCAAGCAGGTGGACTACGACTACCAGCGCATGCAGTACAACACCGTGGTCTCCGGCGCGATGAAGATGATCAACGCGCTCGAAGACTTCAAGGCCACCGACTCGGCTGGTGCTCAGGTGGCGCTGATCGAAGGCTTTGGCATCCTGCTGCGCTGCCTGTACCCGGCCACCCCCCACATTGCGCACAGCCTCTGGAGCGGCCTGGGTTACGCGGCCGAACTGGGCGACCTGCTGGATGCACCCTGGCCCCAGGTCGATGCGAACGCGCTGGTGCAGGACGAGATCGAGCTCATGCTGCAGGTCAACGGCAAGCTGCGCGGCTCCATCCATGTGCCCGCACAGGCCGACAAGGCCGAGATCGAACGCATTGCCCTGGCCAGCGAGGCGTTTGTGGCCCAGGCTGCAGGCGCTGCGCCCAAGCGCGTCATTGTGGTGCCTGGCCGCCTCGTGAACGTGGTGGTATAGCCCCCATGAACAAGCGCACACTGCTCTCCCTCGCGCCCGTGGCCCTGCTGTCCGCTTGCGGATTTCGGCTGCGGGGCGTGCCCGAGTTCGGGTTTGACTCGCTCTACATCGCAGCACCTGCAGGCTCGCCCCTCGCGCGGGAGTTGCAGCGCACGCTGGAGGGTTCGGGCGGCAAGCTGCAGCTGCTGCGCGACCCGGCGGCCATGCCCACGGCCGATGCCATTCTGGATGTGCTGCAGGAGCAGCAGGAGCGCGCCGTGGTGGGGCTCAATGCCTCGGGCCAGGTGCGCGAACTGCAGCTGCGCCTGCGCATAAGGTTCCGGCTGCGTACCCCGGCAGGTGCCGAACTGATTCCCGAGACCGAACTGCTGCAGCAGCGCGACATCAGCTACAACGAGACCATCGCCCTCGCCAAGGAGGCTGAGGAAGCACTGCTCTACCGCAACATGCGGACCGACCTGGTGCAGCAGCTTATGCGCCGCCTGGCAGCGGCCAAGCGCTGAGCCCAGGCGTGGGGCTGTGGCCTCTTGGCGGTAGCGCAGAGCAGCAGGCAGCGACAGCGCCTTGCCGGGCGTTCGTGATGGGCGAGGCGCAGGCGCTCAGGGGGATGTTCGCATGAGCGTACTTTTGCCAAACAGCGACTCCACCAGGTCCACCGCCAGCACCGCCGTGCGGTTGCGCACATCGAGCGCGGGGTTGAGTTCCACAATGTCCAGCGAGGCCAGGCGCCCGCTGTCGGCAATCATCTCCATGCACAACTGCGCCTCGCGGTAGGTGGGGCCTCCCGGCACCGTGGTGCCCACGCCGGGCGCGATGTCGGGGTCCAGAAAGTCCACATCAAAGCTCACATGCAGGTGGGTGTGTGCATCCAGTCCGGCCAGCGCCTGCTGCATGGTCTGGCGCATGCCCACCTCGTCGATGTAGCGCATGTCGAACACCTCCAGGCCCTGCTCATGCACAAAGCGCTTTTCGCCTGCGTCCACGCTGCGGATGCCGATCTGCCGGATCTGCGACGGGCGGAGCGCCGCGCCACCGCCCGGCATGCGGGCCAGCCCGGTCAGCGCCTCGGGGCCAAACCCGCACAGGCAGGCCACGGGCATGCCATGCACATTGCCGCTGGGCGTGAGTGCACTGGTGTTGAAGTCGGCATGGGCATCCAGCCACAGCACCCGCAGCTTCTTACCCACCTCCGCGCAATGGCGGGCCACGGCGCTGATGCTGCCCAGGCCCAGGCAGTGGTCGCCACCCAGCAAGATGGGCAGGTGGCCCAGTTGCAGCTCGGCATACACGGCGTCAAACACCCGCTGGTTCCACTCCACCACCTCGGGCAGGTGTCGGTAACCGTCCACGGGCGGCTGCCACGGGTTGGCGGGGCCACTCAAGTTGCCCCGGTCAAACACCTGCAGTCCGTGCGACTCCAGCGCTGCCTGCAGGCCCGCCACGCGCAGGGCCTCGGGCCCCATGGAGGCGCCGCGCGCCCCGGCGCCGATGTCGGTGGGGGCGCCGATCAGGCTGGTGGGCTGGGCGCTGCGCAGGGCGTTGGGTGGCATGGTGCGGGGGCTTTCTGGGAAGGCAGTCGATGTCGGTACGGGCGCGTGTACGCGCCCCGGGGGAATTCTCGGGGCTTTGGGCGCCAGTGAATAGCACTGCAGCTGATTAGTTCGCGGTCTCTCTTGTGCACTGTGAGGGCATTTGCTGGCAATGTGCACAGTGCCGGGCCTGCCCAGGCGATAAACTTTGCCGCATGCAAGTCGCCCTGGCCCAACTCTCACCGCATCTTCAACGGGGCCTGTCGCCGCTTTACGTGTTGCATGGCGACGAGCCCCTGCTGCAGCAGGAGGCGGCAGACGCCATCCGCGCCACGGCCCGTGCTCAGGGCTATACCGAACGCACCTCGTACACGGTAGCAGGCGCTCACTTTGACTGGAGCGCCGTGCTGGCTGCAGGCGGCAGCTTGAGCCTGTTTGCCGACAAGCAAATCGTCGAGATCCGCATCCCCTCGGGCAAGCCCGGCAAGGATGGTGGCGTGGCGCTGCAGCAGATTGCTGAATCTGCCAAGGGCAACGACAGCACGCTCACGCTGGTGATGCTGCCGCGCCTGGACAAGGCCACACGCACGGGCGCATGGTTTGCGGCGCTGGAATCCAGCGGCACCTCCATCCAGATCGACCCCATCGAGCGCGGCATGCTGCCGCAGTGGATCGCCCAGCGCCTGGCCGCTCAGGGCCAGCGCGTGGTGGCGGGCGAGGAAGGCCAGCGCACGCTGCAGTTTTTTGCCGACCGGGTGGAGGGCAATCTGCTCGCCGCCCACCAGGAGATCCAAAAGCTCGCATTGCTCCACCCCCCCGGCGAGCTGGCGCAGGCCCAGGTCGAAGCCGCTGTGCTCAACGTCGCGCGCTACGACGTGTTCAAGCTCTCTGAATCCGTGCTCTCAGGCCATACCGCCCGCGTGCAGCGCATGCTCGACGGCCTGCAGGCCGAGGGCGAGGCCGAAGTGCTGGTGCACTGGGCGCTGGCCGAAGACATCCGTGCCTTGAAGCGCGTGAAAGACGCCATGAACGCCGGCCGCCCTCTGCCCATGGCCCTGCGCGAAAACCGGGTGTGGGGCGCCAAGGAAAAGCTGTACGAACGCATCCTGCCCAGGGCCAGCGACGCGGCGCTGGCGCGCCTGCTGCAGTCGGCGCATATCGTGGACGGCATCGTCAAGGGGCTCAAGCAGCCCGATTGGCCCACGGACGGGTGGCAGGCGCTGCAGAGGCTTGCGTTGCAGGTGTGCAGGCTGACCCAGGCCGCGCGGTAAGGTTGGCCGATAAATTTGAGTGTTCTTGGCCTCTGGCGCTTATCCAGAAAGCGCAAGTAGCTATCAAAGATGTAGTGGCGGACTTTGTCTGCCCGTGGACTTCAGGGCTGCTCCAGCACCCCGCGCGCTTTGTCCGCCCACATCCGCAGGTTGGCCACCAGATCCTTCTGGCTGAACGAGCAGCTTTCCTCTGAAAACAGCGCGCTCGACTCCAGCCGGTCCAGCAGGTTCAGCAGCACCTCGCCGTAGCGTGGGGGCAGGGCGGCGAGCAGGGTGGTTTGCTGGCGGGCCAGGGTGCTCAGGGTGGCGGCGGTGTGGTCGCCGCGTTCAAAGGCCTGCAAGGCTTCGGTCAGGGCGACGAGCTGGGCGGGGGCGGTGGTGGTCATGGCCAAGGATGTGCGAGTAGGGCAAGGCCGCAAGGGTAAAGCCAAGTGCGGCAAAATCGCTGGATGAACGCTCTCAACGTCGCCGAATACACGCATTCTCTCGGTCTCCAGGCCAAAACGGCCTCTGCGCTGATGGCCAAAGCGCCAGCAGCTATCAAAAACAAAGCGCTCAAGGCGCTGGCCCGCTTGCTGCGTGAGAGCGTGGCTGCGCTGCAGATCGACAACGCCAAAGACCTGGAGCGCGCTGTGGCCAACGGCCTGGCCGAGCCCATGGTGGACCGCCTCAAGCTCAGCCCCAAGGTGCTGGAGACCTGCGCCGAAGGCTGCGAGCAGCTCGCTGCCATGCCCGACATCATTGGCGAGATCCTGGGCATGAAGCAGCAGCCCAGCGGCATCCGCGTGGGCCAGATGCGCGTGCCGATTGGCGTGTTCGGCATGATTTACGAGAGCCGCCCCAATGTGACCATCGAGGCCGCGTCGCTGTCGATCAAGAGCGGCAATGCCTGCATCCTGCGTGGTGGCTCCGAGGCGATTGATTCGAACAAGGCGCTGGCCAAGCTGGTGCAGCGGGCACTGGCGGAGGCGGGCCTGCCGGAGCACGGCGTGCAGCTGGTGCAGACCACGGACCGCGAGGCCGTGGGCCAGCTGATTGCCATGCCGCAGTTTGTGGACGTGATCATCCCGCGTGGCGGCAAGGGACTGATCGAGCGCATCAGCCGCGATGCCAAGGTGCCCGTGATCAAGCACCTGGACGGCAACTGCCACACCTATGTGGACGACCCCTGCGACATCGCCATGGCGGTGAAGGTGGCCGACAACGCCAAGACCAACAAATACAGCCCCTGCAACGCGAGCGAAGGCCTGCTGGTGGCGCGCGGCGTGGCGGCAGAGTTTTTGCCGAAGATTGGCGCTGTCTATGCGGCCAAGGGCGTGGAGATGCGCGGCTGCCCCGAGTCGCTGGCCATCCTGGCCTCGGTGCCTGGTGCCCAGCTGGTGCCCGCCACCGAGCAGGACTGGAGCGAGGAATACCTGGCCCCGATCATCAGCGTGAAGGTGGTGGCCGGTGTGGACGAGGCCATTGCCCACATCAACCACTATTCGAGCCACCACACCGATGCCATCCTGACGCGTGACCACATGCACGCCCAGCAGTTCCTGCGCGAGGTGGATTCGGCCAGCGTGATGGTGAACGCCAGCACGCGGTTTGCCGATGGTTTTGAGTACGGCCTGGGGGCAGAAATCGGCATCAGCACCGACAAGTTCCATGCGCGTGGGCCGGTGGGCATCGAAGGGCTGACCTCACTCAAGTACGTGGTGCTGGGCGAGGGTGAGGTGCGGGTTTGATTTGCTCCTTATTTCATAGCTGCTAGCGCTTGCCTGTAAAGCGCTAAGGCCCAATTTTTTATGAAAATCATCATCCTCGGCGCGGGCCGTGTGGGCCAGAGCGTGGCAGACAGCCTGGTGTCCGAGCGCAACGACATCACAGTCATCGACACCGATGCAGCCCGCCTGCGCGACCTGGAGTCGCGCTTTGACCTGCGCGGTGTGGTGGGCAATGGCATCGAACCGGCCGTGTTGGCCGAGGCGGGCGCCGAGGACACCGATCTGCTGATCGCCTGCGCTGCACAGGACGAGACCAACCTGGTGTGTTGCAAGGTGGCGCAACTGGTGTTCAACATCCCCAAGCGCATCGCGCGGGTGCGTTCCAACGGATTCACGCTGGATGAGCGGCTGACCGGCCCCGAGGGCTTTGGCGTGGACCGCATCATCTGCCCCGAAGAGTCCCTGACCCGCTACATCGGCAAGCTGATCGAATACCCCGAGGCCATGCAGGTGCGCGAGTTTGCGGGCGGCCGCGCCTGCCTGGTGTCGGGCCGGGCTCGGCCCGGTGCGCCCATGGTGGGCCCCACGATTGGCGAGCTGCGCGAGCGTGCGCCCGAGATGGCGATGCGCATGGTGGCCATCTACCGCCGTTTTGCCGACGAGCCCGATCGCTTCATCGCCTGCGACGGCGCCACCCGTATCGAGCCGGGCGACGAGGTGTTTGTGCTGGCGGCGCATGAGCACATTTCCCAGGTGCTGGCGGCCTTGCACCGCCCTACCTCGCAGCAGGCCCAGCCGGTGCGCCGCATCATGATTGCGGGCGGCGGTGGGGTGGGCTTGCGCCTGGCGAGGCAACTGGCGCAGACGCCAGGGCGCTTTCACATCAAGATCATTGAAGACCATGCCGAGCGCTGCGTGGCACTGGCGTCGGCGCTGCCCTCAGACGTGCTGGTGCTGCAGGGCGATACCACCGATGAAGACCTGCTGGGTGATGAAGGCATCGAGGAGGTGGACCTCTTCCTCGCGCTCACCGACGATGACGAGGACAACATCATGTCGTGCCTGCTGGCCAAGCGCATGGGCGCCAGCCGCGTGCTGGCGCTCATCAATCGCCGCAGTTATGCCGATCTGATGCACGGCACGCAGATCGACATTGCGCTGTCGCCCGCGCAGGCCATGCTGGGCGAGCTCCTGGCCTATGTGCGCCAGGGCGATGTGCAGGCCGTGCACAGTCTGCGCCGTGGCGTGGCCGAGGCGCTGGAGATCGTGGCGCGCGGCGACCGCAAAAGCTCGCGCGTGGTGGGCCGCAAGGTCAGCGAGCTGCAGCTGCCGCGCGACGTGCACATCGGCCTGATTGTGCGCGGGCTGCCCGATGCCTCCGACCCTGTCCCGGGCCACCCACGCGAGCCCGAGGTCATCATCCCGCGCAGCGCGACGGTGATCGAGAGCAACGACCATGTGGTGTTCTTCCTGCCCAACAAGCGGCGGGTACGTGACGTGGAAAAGCTCTTCCGCGTGAGCGCGACCTTTTTCTGACCCGACCCCGGGCTTGGCGAGATCACCATGACGGACATGTTTCCCGTTTTGCGGGTGCTGGGCATCCTGATCATGATCTTTGCGCTGGCCATGGGGCTGCCGCTGGCGGTGTCTTTGTG
Source organism: Acidovorax facilis (assembly GCF_023913775.1). GTDB lineage: Bacteria > Pseudomonadota > Gammaproteobacteria > Burkholderiales > Burkholderiaceae_C > Acidovorax > Acidovorax facilis. The sequence continues at coordinate 6,216 of NZ_JAMXAX010000065.1, read as the reverse complement.
GACGGGCGATGGTGTCTGGTTTGTGTACCCGTTGTCCATGGGGGCCACGATGCTGGCGGGGGCCTGGCTGTGGTGGCGGCTGCGGTTGTTCCGGCAAGAACTGCAACCGCGCCATGGCGTGATGCTGGTCTCGCTGGTGTGGATGCTGCTTCCCCTTTCTGCCGCGCTGCCTCTGATCCTGGCGGGGCACTACACCGGGCAGCCGATGTCGTTCACGCATGCCTACTTCGAGGCTGTGTCGGGGCTCACCACCACGGGCTCCACCGTGCTCGCGGGCCTGGACGCCTTGCCGGTGTCGGTCAACGTGTGGCGCACCTTTTTGCAGTGGATGGGCGGCATGGGCATCCTCATCCTGGCCGTCGCCGTGCTGCCGCTGCTGGGGGTGGGTGGCAGTCAGCTGTTCAAGGCCGAGGCGGCCGGGCCGCTGAAGGACACCAAGCTCACGCCGCGCATGACCGGTACGGCCAAGGGGCTCTGGGGGGTGTATGCGCTGTTCTCCACGCTGTGCGGCCTGGCCTACTGGGCCGGGGGCATGGCGCCACTGGATGCGCTGATGCACATGTTCACCACCGTGAGCCTGGGCGGGCTGTCGTCGCACGACCTGAGCTTTGGCTACTTCCAGTCGCCCCTGCTGGAGGTGATCTGCATCTTCTTCATGCTGGTGGCCAGCTGCAACTTTGCGCTGTACTTTGTGGCATTTCGCAAGGGCCACTGGGGTGGTTTCTGGCGTGACCCGGAGCTGCGGGCCACGCTGTTTGCGCTGATCGGCGGCGGGCTGGTGGTGGCTCTGCTGCTGTGGGCCAAGGGCGTGTATGGGCCGCTCGATGCGCTGCGCCACGGCATGTTCAACCTGGTGTCGCTGGCCACCACCACCGGCTACGCCACGGTGGACTACCTCGCCTGGCCGGTGTTTGCGCCCGTGTTCATGCTGCTGTTGTCGGGCGTGGCCACCAGTGCCGGCTCAACGGGCGGCGGGATCAAGATGGTGCGCATGCTCATTCTCGTCAAGCAGGCGCGCCGCGAGATGAACCGGCTGGTGCATCCGCGCGCGGTGCAGCCCGTGCGGCTGGGCGATGCCGTGGTGGACAACCGAGTGATCTTTTCGGTGTTGGCCTTCATGCTGGTCTATGGCGGCACCATCTTCGGGCTCAGCATGGTCATGCTGTTGACCGATCTGGACCCGGTGACGGCTTTTTCCGTGGTGTTGGCCAGCGTGAACTGTGCGGGACCGGGCCTGGGCAGCGTGGGGCCTGCGTCCAACTACGCCGTGCTGACCGATTTTCAGATCTGGGTGTGCTCCCTGGCCATGCTGCTGGGGCGGCTGGAGATTCTGAGCTTCATGGCCTTGCTCACCCCGGCGTTTTGGCGGCGCTGAGCGGGGCTGCCCGAAAAATCCGCCCGGCGGGCTTGCGAAGGCTCGGTCACGCCCCAACCCTACAATGGATTGCAATCGTTCCCGTCTCCTCTGAGGGCTCCCCATGGTTCCGCATCTCATCACGGCCCTGACCGGGCCGATCAACGAACTCGAACAGCGTGTTCTCGACTCGATGCCCGCCATCGAACGCTGGTTCCGGCTGGAATGGATGGAGCACACGCCGCCGTTCTATACCTCGGTGGACATCCGCAATGCCGGCTTCAAGCTCGCGCCCGTGGACACCAATCTGTTCCCCGGCGGCTGGAACAACCTCACCAAGGAGATGCTGCCCCTGGCCGTGCAGGCCGCCATGGCTGCCATCGAGAAGATCTGCCCCGAGGCACGCAACCTGCTGATCATCCCGGAGAACCACACGCGTAATACGTTCTACCTGGCCAACGTGGTGCAGCTGCAGCGCATCTTCAACATGGCCGGGCTCAACGTGCGCGTGGGCTCCATCAGCCCCGAAATCAAGAAGCCCACGCTGATCGAGCTGCCCAACGGTGACACGGTGACGCTGGAACCCGTGGTGCGCACCAAGCGCCGCCTGGGTCTCAAGGACTTTGACCCCTGCACCATCCTGCTCAACAACGATCTCTCGGCCGGCGCCCCCGGCATCCTGGAAGACATCCACGAGCAGTACCTGCTGCCCCCGCTGCACGCGGGCTGGAGCGTGCGCCGCAAGAGCACCCACTTCAAGAACTACGAAGAGGTGGCCAAGCGTTTTGGCAAGATGCTGGGCATCGACCCCTGGCTCATCAACCCCATGTACAGCCAGTGCGACGAGGTGGACTTTGCCGAAGACAAAGGCATGGACAAGCTGCAGACCACGGTGGATGCGCTTTTGACCAAGGTGCGCCGCAAGTACAAGGAATACGGCATCAACGAAAAGCCGTTTGTCATCGTCAAGGCCAACAACGGCACCTACGGCATGGGCATCATGACCGTGCGCGATGCCAAGGAGCTGGATGCGGTCAACCGCAAGACCAAGAACAAGATGGCCGTCATCAAGGACGGCCAGCCGGTCAACGACCTCATCATCCAGGAAGGCGTGTTGACCCAAGAGCGTGTGCACGAGGCCGTGGCCGAGCCTGTGGTCTACATGATGGACCGCTATGTGGTGGGCGGTTTCTACCGCATGCATGCAGAGCGCGGCGTGGACGAAAACCTCAATGCACCGGGCGCCAGCTTCGTGCCGCTGGCCTTTGAGCACAGCACCCACATGCCCCAGCCTGGCGTGCGCCCGGGGGTGAGTGCGCCCAACCGCTTCTATATGTATGGCGTGGTGGGCCGCCTGGCGATGCTGGCAGCCAGCTATGAGCTGGAGGCCACCAACCCCGACGCCGAGGTGTACGACTAGCCTCCTCCCTGAATTGCCCACGGCGCGCTCCCACCAGCCAAGTGACGCTGCCTGCCACGTCGGCCCACGACTGCCAAGGGTGAGTTGCTGCGTTGCAACATAGGGTGTGGCCTCCAGGCGCTTGATCGGGCGCAAGCGCACAATAGCGTTCCCAAAAGTAACGGAACCCGGCGACCCTTGTGTGTCGGGTGCGGTCAGTGCAAAGCTCCAAGTCATCGCTCGCAGCGCTCACGCTGGGCGCCATCGGTGTTGTGTATGGCGATATCGGCACCAGCGTGCTGTATGCCGTCAAAGAAGTGTTCGGGTCCGGCCATGTGCCGTTCACGCAAGACAACATCTACGGCATTCTTTCGATCTTCTTCTGGACGCTGACCGTCATTGTTTCGCTGAAATACGTGGTGCTGGTGCTGCGCGCCGACAACCATGGCGAAGGCGGGCTGATCGCGATGCTGGCCCTGGCTTCGCAGGCCGTGAAGGACAAACCCCGGCTGCGCGGCGTGCTGCTGGCGGTGGGCATCTTCGGCACCTCGCTGTTTTATGGTGACGGCGTCATCACCCCGGCCATTTCGGTGTTGTCGGCGGTGGAAGGTCTGGAGGTGGTCTCGCCCCACTTCAAGCAGTACGTGATTCCCATCACCCTGGTCGTGCTGTTTTGCCTGTTTGCCGTACAAAAGCGCGGGACCAGCGGGATCGGCAAGTTCTTCGGGCCCATCACGCTGGTGTGGTTTTTCAGCATTGCCCTCTTGGGGGTCTCTCACATCGTGGGCCATCCCGAAATCCTCTGGGCGTTGAGCCCGCACCATGCGGTCGGGTTCATGTGGGCCAATCCGGGCACCAGCTTCATCATCCTGGGTGCGGTGGTGTTGTGCGTGACCGGTGCCGAGGCCCTGTATGCCGATCTGGGCCACTTTGGCAAGCGGCCCATTCGCCTGGCTTGGTTTGGCGTGGCCATGCCGGCGCTCACGCTCAATTACTTTGGCCAGGGTGCACTGCTGCTGGCCGAGCCCGAGGCCGTGAAGAACCCCTTCTACATGATGGCACCCGACTGGGCGCTGATCCCGCTGGTGGTGCTGGCCACCATGGCCACGGTGATCGCGTCGCAAGCCCTCATCACCGGCGCCTTCAGCGTGACCAAGCAGGTGATTCAGTTGGGCTACCTGCCCCGACTGAATATCCAGCACACCAGCGTGCGCGACACGGGGCAGATTTACATGCCGCTGGTTAACTGGGGGCTGTTCGCCGCCATCGTTCTTTCGGTGGTGATGTTCCGCTCGTCCAGCAACCTGGCGGCGGCTTACGGCATTGCCGTGACGCTGGACATGCTGATCACCACCACGCTGACTTTCTTCGTAATCCGCTATGGCTGGGGCTACCCGCTAGCGCTTTGTATTGCGGCCACAGGCTGTTTCTTTGTGGTGGACCTGGCGTTTTTTGCGTCCAACCTGCTCAAGCTGTTCCAGGGCGGCTGGTTCCCGCTGCTGATTGGGGGCATCGTGTTCTCGTTGATGATGACGTGGAAGGAAGGGCGCCGCCTGCTGAATGACAAGTTGCGTGCCGACGCAATCGACCTCAAGGACTTCCTGGAGTCGGTGTTCGTCAGTCCGCCCACGCGCGTGGATGGCACCGCAGTGTTCCTCACTGCCGAAACCGGCGCGGTGCCCAATGCGCTTTTGCACAATCTCAAGCACAACAAGGTGCTGCATCAGCAGAACCTGTTCGTCACGGTGCACAACCACGAAACCCCCTGGATCGGCCTGGACAAGCGCCTGCAGGTCGAACCGCTGGGCCACGACTGCTGGCAGGTGGTGATCCACTACGGCTTCAAGAACGACCCCGACGTACCCCGCGCGCTGGAGCTGCTGCGCGGCCGGGGCTGCGAGCTGGAGGCCATGACGACCAGCTACTTCCTCTCGCGCGATACGGTCATCCCCACCATGGGCGGCGGCATGGCCCCCTGGCGCGAAAAGCTGTTTGCCCAGATGCACCACAACGCCAGCGGCGCGGCAGACTTCCTGCATCTGCCGAACAACGCAGTGGTCGAACTCGGGTCCAAGATCGAGATTTGAGCTGATTGTTTTTGAGTGTTTTCAGGCCCTGGCGCTTGGCGGCCTCAAATCTACAGTGCGACATCTTCTACGTTTCTGGTGACGCTCAGCGGCGTGGTGTTCGCGGGCAGCTTTGCGCTATTTGTGCAACAGTACAGGCGTTCACCAGCGTGAGGTACACGGCGCACTGCATGCGTCGCTCCCTGTTCTTCTTCTTATCTGTCTGCAAGTGATCTGCCATTGGCAGCACCTGCACACCTTTCTGACCCGACACCATGAAACTGCTCTTCATTGCCGATCCCCTGCAAAGCTTCAAGATCTACAAGGACACGACATTCGCCATGATGCGCGAGGCTCAGCGGCGCGGACACACCTTGGCGGTGTGCGAGCCGCAGCACATCACCTGGCAGCGTGGCAGCAAGGTGACGGCCCGTGTGTGCGACATCCAACTGACAGCAGACCCGGTGCAGTGGTACGCCGCACAGCCCGAGCGCAGGGCACCCTTGGCCAGCTTCGACGCTGTGCTGATGCGCAAGGACCCGCCTTTCGACAGTGAGTATTTCTATGCGACTCACCTGCTGGAGCAGGCTGAGCGTGACGGCGCCCGTGTGTTCAACAAGCCCCGTGCGCTGCGTGACCACCCGGAGAAGCTGGCGATCATGGAGTTTCCGGAATTCATCGGGCCCACTCTGGTGACGCGGGATGCCGCAGACATTCAGCGTTTTCATGCAGAGCACGGGGACATCATTCTCAAGCCGCTCGACGGCATGGGCGGCATGGGAATCTTCCGTGTGGGCCCGGATGGGCTCAACCTGGGAAGCATTACCGAAACCCTGAACCGCCACGGCGCGCAAAGTGTCATGGTTCAGAAGTTCTTGCCGGAGATCGTCGAAGGCGACAAACGTGTCCTCATCATCGGGGGGGCACCAGTGCCTTTTTGCCTGGCGCGCATCCCGCAAGGCAGCGAAGCCCGGGGCAACCTGGCTGCCGGAGGCAAGGGTGTTGCCAAGCCGTTGTCGACACGGGACTGGGAAATCGGTAACGCCTTGGGGCCTGTGCTTCAGGCGCGGGGCCTGCTGCTGGCTGGAGTTGATGTGATCGGCGATTGCGTTACCGAGATCAATGTCACGAGCCCCACCTGCTTCCAGGAGATCTTTGACCAGACGGGGTGCGATGTCGCTTCCCTGTTCATCGATGCCCTGGAGGCTGCATTGACGGCCTCTGCCCCGTAGTCTGCTGAATTTTCGTCCTCATCTCTTTCCAGCCCCTTTAAATTAGTGCTATAGTCGAAGGCTTCGCTACTTAGGCGGTTCTGCAGAAATGTGGTGACGCTGAAGATGTGGTGGTGATGGGGTTTAGGTCCTGTTGCTGCTGATGTCGAGAAGGTGGATGAAGAA
>NZ_JAMXAX010000064.1 GCF_023913775.1 Acidovorax facilis | reverse complement strand
GCAAGGCTTCTTTGGGTGGATCAAGAGCCTGTTCGGCGTTGGCACCACACCGGCAGCCCCTGCCCCCGTGGTTGCGCCCGCACCGGCAGCAGCCCCGGAGACCACCGCCCGTGGCGAACCCCGCCGCGATGGCCGCAACGGTGAAGGCCGTGGCCGCCGTGGTGGCCGCGATGGCAACCGGGACGGCCAGCGCGAAGGCGCACCCCGTGACGGCAACCGCGAAGGCAACGGCGAAGGCCGGGGCCGCCGTGGCGAACGCTCGGCCGAAGGCCGCGCACCCCGCGACGCCGAGCGCCGCCCCGAAGGCGAGGCCCGCGAAGGCCAAGGCCGCGACGGTGGCCGCAATGGACGCGAAGGGCGTGAAGGAGGTGGCCGTGGCCGCCGCGACAACACCGAGCCGCGCAACCAGAACGCAGGCTTGAACGGTGACAACAACACCGCCGTGACCGCACAGGTGGAAGGCCCCAACGCTGGCAACCCCGGCAACAGCACAGAAGGCCAACCCACCCAGCAGCCCCGTGGCGAACGCGGCCCACGCCGTGAACGTGGTGATCGCGGCAACCGTGGCGAACGTGGCGAGCGCACACCCCGCGCGGTGGAAGCCCAGGAAACAGCCGCTGCCGCAGTGCCTGGCGACTTTGCCGACACAGCGCCACTGGCTGCCTTGCCCGATCTGGACCTGTCCGGCAACGACGCTCAGCCCAACGGCAATGGTGCCGCTGCAGAAGAACAGCGCCGCGAGCGCCGTTCGCGCGACCGCTACGGCCGTGACCGCCGCGAGCGTGGCGAACGCGGTCCGCGTGACAACAACGGCAATGCCGAAGTCGCCGCACCGGCCATGCTGGATTTCGACCCCACGCAGGCCGAGCCAGCACCCGCGCAGGACGAAGCGCCACGCCGCAGCTACTTCACGGCCCCTGCAGCGGAGCCAGCGGCAGCGGCACCCGCTCCAGTGCCTGTGGCAGCACCCGTGCCCGCCCCGGCCCACGCACCAGCCCCCGTTGCTGCACCTGTCGCCGCGCCGGTAGCAGCCCCGGTGGCGGCCGCGCCAGCACCTGTGGCGGCACCAGCGCCTGTTGCAGCACCTGCACCCGCTGCAGCACCCATCGCACCGGTGGTACCCGCTGCGAACGGTCTGCCCCGCGTCCAGGCGTTCGCACTGCCCATCGACGAGCTGCAGCAAGTGGCTGCCGCATCGGGCCTGCAGTGGGTCAACTCCGACATGGACAAGATCGCTGCCGTGCAAGCTGCGATTGCCGCCGAGCCCAAGCCCATCCGCGTGCCACGTGAGCGCCCACCTGCAGTAGTGCTGGACGAAGGCCCGCTGGTGCTGGTGGAAACCCGCCGCGACCTGTCTGCCATGAAGCTGCCGTTTGAGCAGACTCCCTCGGCCTGATGCGCTGAAAACAGCTGCTGCCCCTCCGGGAGCCGCAGCTATGCAAAAAGAAGGCGGCCCAGGCCGCCTTCTTTTTTTGCGGGAGCCTGCCAATGCCCGCAAGCGCCCGAAGACAGTCCTTCAACAGGTACCATTTCGAGCCACCGCCTCCCCAGAATCGCAGCAGCCCACCCGGCCACCTGCTGCACCTTCCGAGATCCACGGACCTTCTGCCTCCATGCTGTTCCTGCTGTCTCCCGCCAAATCGCTCGACTACGACACGCCCTTGCCCGAAGGCCTGCCACACACCACACCCCAGTTTGTGGCGCAATCCACCGCGCTCATTGAGGTGCTGCGCGAGCAATCTCCGCAGCAAATCGCTTCGCTGATGGACCTGAGTGACAAGCTTGCCGCGCTGAACGTGGCGCGCTACCAGACCTGGCGCCCCCGTTTCACGGCCGCCAACTCGCGCCAGGCGCTGCTGGCCTTCAACGGCGATGTGTACGAGGGACTGGACGCCCGCACGCTCGCCCCGCAGGAACTGGACTGGGCACAAAGCCATGTGGCCATCTTGAGCGGCCTCTATGGCGTGCTGCGGCCGCTGGACCGCATGCAGCCCTATCGCCTGGAAATGGGCACGCGCCTGGCCACCAGCGCAGGCAGCAACCTGTACCAGTTCTGGGGCAGCCAGATTGCCGAGCACCTCAACACCCGCCTGCGCGCCGACACGACCCCCGTGGTGGTCAACCTGGCATCGCAGGAGTACTTCAAGTCCGTCGACCGCAAGGCGCTCAAGGCCCGTGTCATCGAATGTGTGTTCGAAGACTGGAAAGGCGGCGCTTACAAGATCATCAGCTTCCATGCCAAACGTGCGCGGGGCCTGATGGCGCGCTATGCGATCACGCACCGCGTGGCCACGCCGCACGAGCTCGAAGGGTTTGATCTGGACGGCTATGCCTTTGCCCCGGCATCATCCGAGCCCGAGCGCCTGGTCTTCCGGCGCAAGACCCTGCCCACCGCCTGACTCTGCTAACCCCATTCACGTTGAAGGACCGCCATGGCATCGCGTTCTGAGCAGCACCCCGACAGCAGCACCCCAACCACCCACCAGCGCGCCAGCACCGCGCGGCAGGCCATCACGCCCGAGCTGCGCCGCTGGATCATCGAACAGGCCCAGGCCGGCTACGCCGCGCCCGTGGTGCTGCAGTCCATGCGCGATGCGGGCTGGGATGAAGACGTGGCCGCCGACGCCTTGGAGGTCACGCTGCAAGACCACCTGAACGAACTGGCCGTACAACAAGGCCAGCCCGCCGCTGTGCCTGTGCCCGAGCCCCAGCTGGATGCATCGCCCGCCCAGGTGGACTGTGGCGACCGCACCGTGAATGTGCTGCTGGCCATGGCCCAGCCGCGCATCGTGGTGTTTGGCAACCTGCTCTCGCCCGAAGAATGCGACGCCCTCATCGCGGACGCTGCGCCGCGCATGGCGCGCTCGCTCACCGTGGCCACCAAGACGGGCGGCGAGGAAATCAATGACGACCGCACCAGCGACGGCATGTTCTTCCAGCGCGGCCAGAGCCCGCTGATCCAGCGCATCGAAGAACGTATTGCGCGCCTGCTGAACTGGCCCATCGAGAACGGCGAGGGCCTGCAGGTGCTGCACTACCGACCAGGAGCCGAGTACAAGCCGCACTACGACTACTTCGACCCCGCCGAGCCCGGCACGCCCACCATCGTCCAGCGCGGCGGGCAACGCGTGGGCACACTGGTGATGTACCTGAACACCCCCGAAAAAGGCGGTGGTACCACCTTCCCCGACGTGCGCCTGGAGGTCGCGCCGCAGCGCGGCAATGCGGTGTTCTTCAGCTATGAGCGCCCGCACCCGTCCACCCGCACGCTGCACGGAGGTGCGCCGGTGATCGCGGGCGAGAAGTGGATCGCCACAAAGTGGCTGCGCGAACGGGAATTCAAGTAAAAACAGGCTCTAGCGCTTATCCATAAAGCTCTACAAGCTATAAATTTAATAGCATTTATGAACACCCCGGAACAATCCCAACTCGGCAAGTCCTCCGCCTACGTGGACCAGTACGACGCTTCGCTGCTGTTCCCCATCCCCCGCTCCGGCAAGCGCGCCGAAATCGGGATCACCGGCGCCGCGCCGTTCTTCGGGGCCGACCTGTGGACGGCGTTCGAGCTGTCGTGGCTGAACCTGCGCGGCAAGCCGCAGGTGGCGCTGGCGCACATCACCGTGCCGTGCGAGACGCCCAACATCGTGGAGAGCAAATCGTTCAAGCTGTACCTCAACAGCTTCAACAACACCCGTTTTGCCGATGCGGCCGAAGTGCAGGCGCGCATCCGCACCGACATCAGCGAAGCCGCGTGGCGCGGGGCGGAACACCCGGCCACCGTGGGCGTGAGGCTCATCGCGCCGGAGCTGTTCGACCAGGAACCCGTGCATGAACTGGACGGTCTGAGCCTGGACCGCCTGGATGTGGAATGCACGCAGTACCAGCCAGCCCCCGAATTGCTGACGGCCACGTTCAACGAGGCACCCGTGACCGAAACACTGACCAGCAACCTGCTCAAAAGCAACTGCCTGGTGACCGGCCAGCCCGACTGGGGCAGTGTGCAGATCAGCTACAGCGGCCCGCAGATCAATCAGGAAGGGCTGCTGCAGTACCTGGTGAGCTTTCGCAACCACAACGAGTTTCACGAGCAGTGCGTGGAGCGCATCTTCATGGACGTGTGGACGCGCTGCAAACCCATCAAACTGACTGTGTACGCGCGCTACACGCGCCGGGGCGGGCTGGACATCAACCCGCTGCGCACCAGCCACCCGCAGGGCCTGCCGCGCAACGTTCGCACGGCACGGCAGTAGGCCCAGCCGCCGTCAGTCGCGTCGATCAGCTCCGCACATCGATCCAGTCGCACCGCAGGGTGTGGCGCAGGTGTGCACGCGTTCGCCAGGTGACATAGAGGCTGGGCCCGAAGATACCCATCAGGCACAGCGGCGCAGTCCACGGCTCGCCAAAAGCGATGATGGGAAACCAGCCCACCCAGCCCAGCATCCAGACCGTCAACACCAGGTCCCACAGTTGGTATTCGAGCGGGTGGTCTGCCTTGTGCGCGACATGCCACTGCTTGATGCGTTGCAGCTCGTTGAGGGTCATGGTGATCTCCCGGAAAACGGGAAAATCACTGTAAGTTACGAGTAAGCATTCGTCAAGGTCTGCGTGGCTGGCGGTCGCTCGCCACAGCACCCGTTACCCGTTACCCCAGCCGGAACACATCCACCGAGCGGCCCAGCGACACCGCACTCTCCTTGAGCCCCTGCGCCGCCGCCGCAGACTCCTCGACCAGCGCCGCGTTCTGCTGCGTCACGGTGTCCAGCTGCGTCACCGCCTCGTTGACCTGGGCGATACCTTGCGACTGCTCTTTGGTGGCACTGCTGATCTGCTGCACCAGCGTGCTCACGCGCTCCACTGCATCGACCACGCCCTCAATGGTGGTGCCGGCATGGCCCATCTGCTGGGCACCGCTGGCGATCTGGTTCACCGTCACGCCGATCAGACCGCTGATCTCCTTGGCGGAGCTGGCGCTGCGCTGGGCCAGCGCCCGCACCTCACCCGCCACCACCGCAAAACCCCGCCCCTGCTCACCGGCACGGGCCGCCTCGACGGCGGCGTTCAGGGCCAGCAGATTGGTCTGGAAGGCGATGCCCTCGATCACGCCCACGATTTCGCTGATCTTGGTGGACGACAGCTTCATCTGCTGCATGGCGGCGCCCACCTCTTGCACCGCTTGGCCGCCGCGCTTGGCGATGTCGCTGCTCTGCGCGCTCTCGTGCGAGACCTTGGCGGCAGTCTCGGAGGTCTCCAGCACCGTGCTGGCCAGTTGCTCCATGGCCGCAGCGGTCTCTTCCAGACTGCTGGCCTGCGATTCGGTGCGGGCCGACAGGTCGAGGCCGCCGCGCGAGATCTCGTCGGCCGATTCAATGAAGTTGCGCACCTCGGTGCGCACATCGCCCACCACTGCGCGCAGATTGACCTGGGTCTGCAGCAGGCGCTGCATGAGTGCACCCAGCGGCTCGGGATAGTCCGACCGGACCGAGGTGGTCAGGTTGCAAGCCGAAATGTCCGACGCAAACCGCGTAGCGTCGCGCAGGCCGCGCAGCACGCAGGTCTGAAACCGCCACAGTACAAAACCCGCACCCAGCGCCAGCAGCCCACCCCGCAGCACAACGGCCAAAGTGCCCTGCAGGCCCAGCAGATCGGGCACCAGGGCCAGTACCACCAGCATGGCCATCATCAGCACCATGCGGATCTGCAAAGGCAATTGCACCAGCCGCTGCCATGCACCCCGCAGGCCATGGTGGCGCACCTGCCCGCCGGCCAGCGAGAAGCTGAAGGCGCCCGACTCCGCCTCACGGCGCATCTGGGCATACAGGGCTTCGGCAGCGGCGATCTCTGTCGCGCTGGGCTTGGTACGCACCGACATGTAGGCGCGCGGCTTGCCACCTTCCATGATGGGGGTGACGTTGGCGCGCACCCAATAGTGGTCGCCGTTTTTGCGGCGGTTTTTGACAATCCCTGTCCACGGCTCGCCCCGGCCGATGGTCCGCCACAGATCCCTGTAGGCCTCGGCGGGCATGTCGGGGTGGCGGATGAGGTTGTGCGGCTGGCCAATGAGTTCGTCGTAGCTGTAGCCGCTCACGCGAACGAACGCTGGATTGCAGTGGGTAATCTCGCCCTTGGTGTTGGTGCTGGACACCAGCAGTTCATCGCCGGAATAGTCGAAGTTCTGCTGGGTCACGGGCAGGTTGATGCGCATGTTGGCTCCTGATGGGCCTGCAGCATGGGCAGGCAGCGCGGCACGCTTTTCGTTACCGCTTGATACCAATCAAGTCTAACGGGCCAACAGGGCCTTACACACCAAAAATCAGGCGCCTGAAAACGATTTAGAGCGGATAACAAAACCCAGCGCAGCGGTTCTGGCGAGGCGCTGCGTCGCAGGCTGTACGGGTAGTACGACCAGACGCAGCAACAACGCAGGAAGGGTTTTTTCGCCGCTCTTACTGCGCCGGCTTGTAGGCCGCAATGGCCTTGGCCAGATCGGTGGTCTCCTCGCACTGCGCGCAGATGGCCTGCAGCTTGGCGAGCTGGGCTTCGGCCTGCGCCTTCTGGCCAACCTTGAGGTAGCCCATGCCCGAGTATTCCAGCGCTCCCTTGTGGCGGGGGTCCAGCGCCAGCGCCTTGTTGTAGGCCGCAAACGCCTCGTCGTATTTACCGAGCCAACGGTTGGAATAGCCCAGCAGGTTATAGGCATCGGCGTTCTGCGGATTCTGGGCCACCACCTTGCTGAAGCTGCTGGCCGCCAGCGCCCAGTTCTTGGCTTCGATGGCTTTTTTGCCCACGGAAAAGTCGTCAATGCGTGCGTTCTCCACTGGCATGGTGGGCATATCGGCCGCGTGGGCCACTGGCAGTGCCAACAGGGGCACCAGCACCAGCGCCAGGCTCAGCAGGGGCGCAGACATCAAGGGGCGAACAGGGAATGAAGGCATGGGAAGCTCCTGAAAACGTGAAGTTGGAATGGTCGGAGGCCGCGCTGGCCCCATGCCGGAGACCGGCACCTCAGATAAACGACACGGAATGCAAAACGGATGCAGCGCCGGACAGTTATTTCTGCAAAGCCGATGGGCGCCTTGCGCCGCTCACCACAGCTTGGCGCAGTTGCCGGTGAAAAGCACGGTGCTGCTGGGCACCTGCGGCGTTGCCGATGCCTCCAGCGTCACCATGAGTTTGCTGACCTTGAGCAGCAGCTTCTCCGACGTATCGGGCAACACCGACACCGCAGAACCCGCCACCGGCACCGTGCCCAGCACAAACGGGGCACCGTCAGCTGGCACCGCCCATAACACCAGCTGGGGGGCTGCACCCGCCGTCGTCGCTGAAGTCGCTGGCATCGCTGGAAGCGTGATAGGCCCGATGACCTTCACCGTCAGCGTGCGTCCATGGCGCAGCGAACTCACCAGCACCTTGCCGTTGCCCGCCTCGTCCGTCAGCAGGCCCACATAGGCCTGCGGCAGTTTGTCCCCTGCGCGCAGGCCCACCTGGTCGCTCGACACAAACAAGGTTGGCACCGCAGCCACCAGGGCCACGGTAGCCACCACACCCAACACCACACCCGCCAAGCCCTGCAACACACCATGGCGCCGCCACAGCACACCGGCCCAACCGCCCTGCGGGGCTGCGTCTTTCACATCGCGCGGCCGGGTGCGCGCCTCAATGGCGGCCCACACGCGCTGCGGTGGCTGTTGCACCGGCACCGAACTGGCCAGCATCCCCAGCCGCCCTTCCCACTGCGCCACCAGCAACTGCACGTCGCTGCGATCGCGCAGCAGCCGCTCGAAGCGGCGGCGCGCGCCACCGCCCAGCGTGCCCAGCACGTAGGCAGACGCCAGGTGGTCCAGCAGCGCGGGGTGGGTGTACCTCATGCGCCCACCCCTTGCGCGGACAGGCAGCTTTTCAGGCGCTCCAGGCCCCGCCGGATCCACGCCTTGACCGAACCTAGCGGCGCGCCCATCTGCGCTGCCACCTCGGAATGCGACAGGCCCTGGTAGTAAGCCAGTGCCAGGCTTTGCCGGTAGCTTCCGTCCAGCGCATTCATGCAGCCTTCGATGCGCAGCGCCTGGGTGGCCTGCTCCAACAGATGCATCGCGCTGGGTGCGGGGGCCAATGCAGACGCGGCACCCGGCGGCGCGTCGCTGCCATCCCCATCGCTGCCTGCAAGCTCCGTGGTGTCGTTCCAGGCGCTTTCAGGCCGCCGGGCGCGGACGCGCAAGGCGTCCAGCGCCTTGTTGCGCACGATGGCGATCAGCCATGTCATGGGCTGGATAGGCTGCCCGCCCACTTCGCTGCGGTAGCTCCCAGCGTTCTTCCAGATGCTCACATACGCCTCTTGCAGCACATCCTCGGCCGCCTGTCCTTGTCCCAACATACGCACGGCAACGCCGAACAGATGCACGTGGGTGCGCTGGTAGATCTGCGCGAAGGCGGCATGGTCTCCCCCGGCTGCGGCGCGGATCAACGCTTGCAGGTTGGCGGAAGGAACATCGGTGGCAGTGGCCATATGCGGGCGAGTATAGGAACGCAACAGGCGATGCAGGCAGGTCTCGCTCTGGGTGTTTACGCCGATTGCCACGACCCCACCGGGCCGTGAACTGGCAGGAAACGACGTCAACCCGCGCTAAAAAAGCTGCGCCGTGCCACCCACACCCTCTGCGCCATCTGCGGAGCCTGGCTTGCGCCGGCGTGTTTCTGCCGTTGCCCCTGCCCGTGGCTCCAGCACGGGCTCTTCGCCCCGCCGCGCCAGCGTGCTGGCCCGCACGCCCAGCAGCCGCAGGCGCTTGTCCAGCGGCACGCGTTTGAGGCACTGCCCGGCCAGCTGGCGGATGGTGGCGCCATCGGCCGTGTAGAGGTTCGCCGTGTGGTCGCGCGTGGCGATCTTGAAGTCGTCGTAGCGCAGCTTGATGCCGATGGTGCGCGCCACATAGCCCTTGCGCTGCAGGTCTTCGGCCAGGCGCATACACAGGTCGGTGAAGATCGCGCCCAGTTCAGCGCGGTCTCGCACTGCGTGCAGGTCGCGGTCGAACGTGGTCTCGCGGCTCATGCTCACGGGCTCGCTCTCGGTCACCACCGGGCTGTCGTCGCGGCCCCAGGCCACCCGGTGCATCCACGCCCCGGTGGACTTGCCAAAGTGGCCCATCAGCCATTGCTCATCCTGCGCCGCCAGCTGCCCGACGGTTTCGATGCCCAGCCGTGCCAGCTTCTCGCCGGCCTTGGGGCCAATGCCGTTGATCTTGCGCACATTGAGCGGCCAGATCCTGGTCTGCAGATCTTCCTCGTAAACAATGGAGATGCCGTTGGGCTTGTTGAACTCGCTGGCCATCTTGGCCAGCAGCCGGTTGGGCGCCACGCCAATCGAGCAAGTCAGCCCGGTCACGTCAAAGATGCTCTTCTGGATAAGCCGCGCCAGCACCCTGCCCCCTTCACGCTGGCCGCCGGGCACGTCGGTGAAGTCGATGTACACCTCGTCCACGCCCCGGTCTTGCATCACGGGGGCTATCTCCATGATGGTGCTTTTGAACAGGCGTGAAAACCGCCGCACCTCGTCAAAATCCACCGGCAGCACGATGGCCTGCGGGCACAGCTTGGCGGCCTTCATCATCCCCATGGCCGAGCCCACACCAAACTGCCGCGCTGGGTAGGTGGCGGTGGTGATCACGCCCCGGCCGACATAGTCCTTGAGCAGCGGAAAGTCCTCTACCGGGATGAAATGCCGCTCCCGCAAGCCCGTGCCATCCGGGCCTTGCAGCAACAGTTCATCCACCTTGCGCCGCCCGCCCCCAATCACCACGGGCAGGCCCTTGAGCTGCGGGTAGCGCAGCAGTTCGACAGATGCGAAAAAGGCATCCATATCGAGATGGGCGATGCGGCGCAGCCGCTGCCCCTGGCGCTGTGGCGGGGCGGCAGTTGCGGGCTCGTTATCGGGGAAATCGGGCGCTGAAACGGTCACGCCCGCTATTGTGCGCGGCACAGTGACAGACTGCTGCCACCGGGCATGACGGGACTATCGCCTGGCCATCGCCGCGCTGCGAATGCCCTGCAGCGTGCCCGTGGGCGTGATCGCCTCGGGGTCGATCAAACAGTGCAACACGCTGGGCAGACCGCTCGCGCGTGCACGAGCAAGAGCCGGGGCGAAGTCTTCGGTGCGCTCTACCCGCTCTCCATGCCCGCCAAAGGCCTGGGCGTAGGCTTTGAAGTCCGGATTCTTGAGCTGGGTGGCGCTGATGCGGCCGGGGTACTCTCGCTCCTGGTGCATGCGGATGGTGCCGTACATGGCGTTATCGAGCAGCACCACGATGATGGGCAGGCCGTACTGCACAGCGGTCGCAAACTCCTGGCCGTGCATCAAGAAGTCGCCGTCGCCCGCAAACACCACCACCTCGCGCTGCGGCCACAGGCGCTTGGCACCCACGCCCGCGGGGAGGCCGTAGCCCATGGAGCCACTGGTGGGCGCCAGCTGGCTGGCATAAGTGGTAAACGGCCAGAAGCGGTGCACCCAGGTGGCAAAGTTGCCTGCGCCGTTGCAGAAGATGGTGTTGGCCGGCAGCGTGGACTTGAGATGCTGCATGACCTGGCCCATCTGCAGCTCGCCGGGGATCTGGATGGGGTTGGTGTCGCTCCACAGGATGTACTCGGACCGCGCCATCTCCGCATGGGCATGCCAGGCCACCGCCCCCGCTGGCCGCACACCCGCCAGCGCCGCAGTGAATGCCTGCGGCGTTGCGTGGATGGCCTGCGCGGGCCGGTACAGCTTGCCCAGCTCATCGGCATCGGCATGCACATGCACCAGCGGCTGCGTGGGGTTGGGGATGGCAAACAGCTCGTAGCCCTGCGACGGGATCTCTGACAGGCGCCCGCCCACCACCAGCACCAGGTCGGACTCGCGGATGCGCGCCAACAGGCGCGGGTTCACCCCCAGGCCCAGGTCGCCGCCATAGCAGGCGTGGTTGGCCGGGAAGAGCATTTGCCGCCGGAACGAGCAATACACCGGCAGCGACCAAGCCTCGGCAAACGCCACAAACTCGCGCACCGCCTGCTCGGACCAGCGGCTGCCGCCCAGAATGGCCACGGGCTGGTGCGCGGCCTTCAGGCGTTGGGCCAGCTCGGCCATCTGCGCGGCGCCGGGGTGCGTTTCGGTCACCTGGTAAGGCAGCGCATCGGCCACGGTGGCGGCTTCGGTCAGCATGTCTTCGGGCAGCGCCACCACCACGGGGCCGGGGCGGCCGGATGTGGCGACGTGGAAGGCGCGCGAGATCAGCTCGGGCACACGGGCCGGGTCGTCAATCTGCACCACCCACTTCGCCATGGTGCCAAACACCGCGCTGTAATCCAGCTCCTGAAACGCCTCGCGCCCCATGGCACCGCGTGCCACCTGGCCCACGAACAGGATCAGGGGGGTCGAGTCCTGGTGCGCGATGTGCACACCGGCCGACGCATTGGTGGCGCCCGGCCCGCGTGTCACAAAGCAGATGCCGGGCTGGCCCGTGAGCTTGCCCTGCGCCTCGGCCATCATGGCCGCACCGCCTTCCTGGCGGCACACCGTCACGGCAATGTCGGCATCGTGCAGGGCATCGAGCACGGCCAGATAGCTCTCGCCCGGCACACAGAACAGCTGCTTCACGCCGTGGGTGATGAGCTGGCGGACCAGGATCTGGCCGCCCGTGCGGGAGGTGGTGGGTGCGGTAGTCATGTCAGACGGTCATTTCACAAAACAGAACAAGAACTCAGAACAGTGCCTTGCACGCGCGCTGGATGCGCGCGCAGGCCTCTTGCAGGTCGGCCATGCTGGCAGCGTACGAGATACGGAAGTACGGCGCCAGCCCCAGCACGCTGCCTGGCACCACGGCCACATGGAACTCGCGCAGCAGGTAGTCGCAAAAATCGGTGTCGGTGCGCAGCAATACACCGCCCGGCGTGGTGCGGCCCAGCACACCTTCGCAACTGGCAAAGGTGTAGAACGCGCCCTCGGGCACGCGGCAACGCAGGCCCGGCGATGCGTTGAGGGCCGCCACCACCAGGTCGCGCCGCGCCTGAAACGCACGGCAGCGCTCGGCCACCACATCCTGCGGGCCGGTGAGTGCAGCCACCGCAGCGGCCTGGCTGATGGACGACGCGCACGATGTGGCCTGGCTTTGCACCACTGCCATGGCCGCGATCAATGCCTTGGGCCCGGCACCGTAGCCCAGGCGCCAGCCCGTCATGGCGTACGACTTGGAGACACCGTTCACCGTCAGCGTGCGCTCGCGCAGTGCGGGCAGCACGGCTGCGGGGGTGGCAAACGCGAGCCCGTCATACAGGATGTGCTCGTAGATGTCATCCGCCAGCACCCACACCTGCGGATGGTGCAGCACCACCTCCAGAATAGGCCGCAACTGCTCGGTGCTGTAGGCCGTGCCGCTGGGGTTGGAGGGGGAATTGATGAACACCCAGCGCGTGCGCGGCGTGATGGCCGCGTCGAGCTGTTCGGGCGTAATGCGAAACCCGTTGGCTTCGCTGCAGGGCACCACCACAGGCACGCCACCGGCAATCAGCACCATGTCGGCGTACGACGTCCAGTACGGCGCGGGCAGGATCACCTCGTCGCCGGGATTCAGGCTAGCCATCAGCGCGTTGTAGATGACCTGCTTGGCGCCCGCACCCACCGTGATTTCGTTGGTGGCGAACGCAAGGCCGTTGTCGCGGCGGAACTTGAGCTGGATGGCCGCCTTGAGCGCGGGCGTTCCGTCCAGCACCGTGTAGTGCGTGTCGCCCTGCGCCATGGCCTGCTGCGCGGCTTCAATCACGTGGGCGGGCGTGTCAAAGTCGGGCTCGCCCAGGCCCAGAACAATGACGGGCTGGCCCTGGCGCTTGAGCTCGTTGGCTGCCTGGGTGATGCGCACGATGTCGGACACACCGATGGCGCTGATGCGGTCGGCCGCGCGGAAGGCCGTGGCAGGAACGGCGGCGTTCATTGCTGGTAGGTCTCCAGGGGCTTGTCGTTGGGCGTGGCAAACAGCTGGCGCAGCGTGGTGCCCAGCGGCAAGTTCAGGCTCATGTTCTTGGGCGGAATGGGATTCACGAACCACTTGGTGTAGATCTTTTCCATCTCGCCGCTTTGCATGAGCTTGGTGAGCACACCGTCCACCGCCGCCTTGAAGGTGGGGTCGTCCTTGCGGAACAGCAGCGCAATGGGCTCGGCGCCCAGCGGCTCGCCCACGATGCGGTAGGCCGACGGGTCCTTGGAGTTGGCGATCATCCCGGCGAGCAGGTTGTCGTCGAGCACAAAGGCATCGGCACGGCCTGTTTCCAGCAGCAGGAAGCTCTCATGGTGGTCCTTGCCCAGCACGGTCTTGATGGCGCCGCCGCCCAGTGCGCGTTCTTGCTTGCGCAGCAACTGCACTGCCGTGGTACCGGTGGATGCCGCGATGGTGCGCCCGGCAAGTTGGCTGATGGACTTCAGGTCCGAATCCTTGCGCACCGCCATGCGCACTTCGCTCACGTAGGTGGTCACCGCAAAGGCAACCTGCTGCTGGCGCGCAGTGTTGTTGGTGGTGGGGCCGCAGCCGATGTCCAGCGTACCGTTTTGCACCAGCGGCAGCGTGTTCTGCGCCGTCACGGCCATGTATTCAAGCTTGGCGTCGGGCGCGACTTCTTTCAGCACGCGCTCGCACAGCTCCACGTGGTAGCCCACATATTTTTCGTTGGCGCCGAGTGCGTAGGCCATGGGCGGCGAAGTCTCGCGCACGCCAAGCACCGCCTTGCCAGATGCCTTAATTTTCTCCAGCGTGGGGGTGGATGGGGTCTGTGCCTGAGCGGGTGCAAAAGCCGTGTAGGCCAGTGCCAGCCCTGCGGCGAGCGCGGTGAATGTCTTGCGGGAAATTGCCATGGTCGTTGTCTCCGGTGGTGTTGTGATTGGCAGGTTGGAAAGCGTCGAAAGCAGAAATACCAAAAAAGGAAAAATCGAACGGGCGGTGCGCCGGGGCATCGCCGCAGGGGGCTCAAGGCTCAGATGACGTTTTTCTCCAGCAACGGCTGGTTGCGCGCAATGCGCTCGATGGACAGCGGCGACAGGTCCAGGCTCTGGTAGCCGCCCGTCAACATCCACTCCGCCAGGCCGCGCCCCACCGCCGGGCACTGCTGCAGGCCGTGCCCCGAAAAGCCGTTGGCAAACACCAGGTTGTCGCACGCCGGGTGCAGGCCCACGATGGCGTTGTGGTCGAAGGTGTTCATCTCGTAGTAGCCCGCCCAGGCACCCTGCATACGCAGCGCCTCAAAGCCCGGAATGCGCTCGGCCAGCGTGGGCCAGATGTGGTTGTCAAACGCGTCGTACTCGGGCTCCAGCGGGGCAAAGTCGGCGTCGTTGTCCGCATCCGGCGCAAAGCCGCAGATGAAGCCTTTGCCCTCGGGCCGGAGCCAAATGCCACTGGTGTCGATGAGCAGCGGGCAACCCGGCAGCGTCGCAGGGCTGGCCAGGTTGAAGACGGTGCGACGCTTGCCCACCACGGGCAAATCAATGCCCGCCCAGCCCGCAATGGCTGCCGCCCACGGGCCGCCCGCGTTCACGGCGTAGCGGCAAGGCAGCACGGTGCCGCTTTGCAGGCGTACTGCGTTCACATGCAGCACGCCGTCGCTGGCCGCAGTGTCGAGGCCTACCGCGTCATCGGCCACATAGCGCACGCCCTGGCTCTGTGCCTTCTTGCGCAGCGCCGTCAGCAGCAGGTAGCCATCAAACCAGCCCTCGCCCGACAGGCCCAGCGAGCCCAGCACCACGTCCTGCAGCGCCAGCCAGGGAAAACGCTCGGCCAGTTGCTGCGGGCTCAGCAGCGCCACGTCAGCACCATGCTGCTTTTGCAACGCATGGTTCTCGCGCAGCGTGGCCTCGCCTGCCTGGGTGGCCAGATACAGGTAGCCGCCTTCGTGCAAACCGATGTCCGGCATATCGCCTTGGCACGCCAGCAACTGGCCCACGTTGCGCAAAAAACCAATGCCAAACGCCGAGATCTGGATGTTGATATCGGTCGAAAACTGCTGGCGGATGGAGCTGGCCGACAGCGCCGACGATGCGCGCGCATAGGTCGGATCGCGTTCGACGACCACCACCTCGCAGCCCGGCTGCTGCAGGGTGAGGAAGTACGCAATGGCGCTGCCGATGACGCCGCCGCCAACGATGACAATGGGGTGTGGGTCCTTAGCAATCAACATGAACGGGGCATCCAGCGGGTGGGTTACACGTCGAACGTCACGCCCTGCGCCAACGGCAGAGCGGTCGAATAGTTGATGGTGTTCGTCGCCCGGCGCATATAGGCCTTCCAGCTGTCCGAGCCCGCTTCGCGCCCACCGCCCGTTTCCTTCTCGCCGCCAAACGCGCCGCCAATCTCGGCACCGCTGGGGCCGATGTTCACGTTGGCAATGCCGCAGTCCGAGCCAGCGGCAGACATGAACAACTCGGCCTCGCGCACATTGAGCGTGAAGATGGACGACGACAGGCCCGCGCCCACGGCGTTGTTCATGGCGATGGCTTCGTCGATGGTGCTGTAACGCACCACGTATAGGATGGGCGCAAAGGTTTCGTGCAATGCGGGGCCTTCGTGCTTTTGCAGCTCGACGAGAGCTGGGCGCATGTAGTACGCATTGGCACTGCCCACGCCTTCCACGCGGCCACCACCGTGCACCGTGACACCCAGCGCGCGGCTTTGCTCCAGCGCTTTTTGCATGCCGTCAAAGGCCATGCGGTCAATCAGCGGGCCCACCAGCGTTCCGGGCGTGCGCGGGTCGCCCACCTGCACGTTGGCGTACACCTTGGCCAGCTGGGGCACCAACTGGTCGTAAATGCTCTCGTGCACAAACAGGCGGCGCAGCGTGGTGCAGCGCTGGCCGGCCGTTCCCATGGCGGCGAACGCAATGCCGCGCAGGGCCAGGTTCAAATCTGCCGTGGGCGCCACGATGGCTGCGTTGTTGCCGCCCAGCTCCAGAATGCCGCGCGCAAACCGCGCTGCCAAGCGCGGGCCGACGGCGCGGCCCATGGCGGTGGAGCCGGTGGCCGAGAGCACGGGCACGCGGGTGTCATCCACCAGCACCTCGCCAATGTCGCGCTGGCCCACAATCAGCTCCAGCAGGCCCTCGGGTGCGTCGCTGCCAAAGCGCGCAATGGCGCGCTGAGCAATCGCGTGCGTGGCCAGGGCCGTGAGCGGCGTTTTCTCCGACGGCTTCCACACCACCGAATCGCCACACACCAGCGCCAATGCGGCGTTCCACGACCACACGGCCACCGGGAAGTTGAAGGCAGAAATGACACCGCACACGCCCAGCGGGTGCCAGGTTTCCATCATGCGGTGGCCGGGGCGCTCGGTGGCAATCGTCAGGCCGTACAGCTGGCGCGACAGGCCCACGGCAAAGTCGCAAATGTCGATCATCTCCTGCACCTCGCCCAGGCCTTCGGACGGGATCTTGCCCGCCTCGATGGTCACCAGCAGGCCCAGGTCGGCCTTGGCGGCACGCAGCTCCTCGCCCAGCAGGCGCACCAGCTCGCCCCGGCGCGGTGCAGGCACATTGCGCCACGCCAAAAAGGCCGCATGCGCCCGGCCGATGGCAGCCGTGGCGTCGGCTGCGCTTTGCTGCGGCACCTGGGCCAGCACCTCGCCCGTGATGGGCGAGCGCGCCGCCAGCGTGCCGCCGGTGTACGCCGTGCGGGGCACGCCCAGGCGTTGCAGCAGTTGATCGACTTCGGACACGAGAGAGGTGGCGACAGGGGTGGCAGACATGGCGGCTCGCTAGCTTGGATGGAGGCAGAGAAAGGGAAACAGCGTGGGAAAACACACGCAGTGAATGCGCCAATATCCGCCAATCGCGCCGCGCTGGATAGCAAAAAAATGGAACTACTTGATCACAAATCAGCATGAAGTACCTGAAAATATCAGGACCGCCACCCTATACCCAATTAGCGACAGGGGCTCAAAAGGCTCAATTTTTGGCGTCACCCATCATTCCCCCAACGCATGACCCAGTATGACCCTGCTGCGCCGCGCCTTCCTGCCCTCCACCGCCGACCTGCTTGCCTTTGAAGCAGCAGCCCGTCATCAGAGCGTGTCGCGCGCGGCCGAAGAGCTGCACCTCACCCAAAGTGCCGTGTCGCGCCAGATCCGCCAGTTGGAAGAGCAAATCGGCACCGCCCTCTTTCACCGCGTGCGCCAGCGCGTGGTGCTGACCGACGCGGGCCGGGTCTACGCGGCCGACGTGCAAAACGTGCTGCAGCAGCTGTCGGCCAGCACACAAAAAGCCATGGCGTTCTCCAGCACCGACGGCCTGCTCAACCTGGCCGTGCTGCCCACGCTGGGCACGCGCTGGCTCATCCCGCGCCTGGGCGGCTTCATGGCGCTGCACCCCGAGGCCATGGTCAACTTCTCGGCCCGCACCGAGCCGTTCGACTTTGCAGGCACGCCGTTTGACGCGGCCATCCACTTCGGCACCCCGCACTGGGCGGGCGCCGTGTGCGAATACCTGATGCACGAAGAAACCGTGCCCGTGTGCAGCCCCACCTACCGCGACCGCCACGGCATTCACACCCCGCATGACCTGACCCGCGTGGTGCTGCTGCAGCAAAGCACCCGCCCCACCCAGTGGGCCGAATGGTTTGAGCTGGTGGGCGCGCCCACGGCCCTGGCCCTGCGCGGCCCGCAGTCTGAACACTTCGCCATGATTGCGCAGGCTGCTGTCTCGCACCTGGGCGCGGCGCTGCTGCCGCGCTTTTTGATTGAGCAAGAGCTGGCGGCCGGGAGTTTGGTGGAGCTGTCAGACCAGGTGTTGACGAGCACCGATGCGTATTACTTGGTGTACCCGGAGGCACGGGCGCAAACACCGTTGGTGAAGGCGTTCAGGGATTGGGTAGTGGGGGAGTGTGCGGGGCAGCGGCAAGGGTGAGGACCGAGCGCTCGGACTGAGCGACCGGTGCATATCGCCACGAGGACGAGGCAGTAACCCAAATGGCCTGTAGCACCATATTGCAAAACGGCGATAGCTCATCAAAATTGGCACAAAACATCTGCTGATCCATGCCCGGACCGGGAGCTCGCTCGGTTGCTATCGGCCAGAAGCGAAAGTTGGCAAGACGGTGCTAACGTCATATTCATGCTTGAGGACTATTTCTCCCTGCAATTGAAATTTGCCACGCACTATGCAGCGAAAGCGGCAGTGCCTCTCGACGTCGCCATTGACCGTTGTACCAACTTGCGACGCAGGCTGAATCTGTGGGGGGACACTGGCGGAAGTAGGTGGAAACTCTTTCTGAACAAGGTAAAAAGCGCGGTTGATGACCGTGCCGAGCAAGTCGCTTTGTGTGCCGAGTTCCAACAATCTCTTTCCTACATCGAAGTCAAACGGTCGTTCGGCTGTTTTTCTTACGATCCGCCCGATGCATACGGTACCTTGCGCATCCACTTTGTTGCGCCAGATGGAATCAATTCCAGTCCGCTTGCTATTGAGAATTCCAGCGCAAGGAGGGCCGATTTACAAGAACTGATATCGCATGTTCAGCGCACGGAGCCACGCGCTACAACCGTGCGCGGCGTTTCTTGGCTCTACAACCTGCAGGCATACAAGCGACTCTTTCCAACGGCCTATAGCGCTTCAGTTCAGTCCGCACGGTTTCCCTTGCACTTGAACGGGAGTTCGACCTGGGGCCAAGTGCTGAACTGGCGGCAGGAGGTGAAACCGGATGTGCGAGATCAATTGTTAGTTCGCCTCAATGACATGGAGGTCGCAACTCCTTGGCTGGTCTTTCCGCTCCAAGCTTTGGCCGCTACCAGCCAGATTGAGGTGTTTTATGACCAGTTCACATGAAGGTTGTCGAATGTCGGACATGGGCCCAAAGCCGTCTGCCACCATCACCGCATGGCCTGTGCATGTCGCACCCGTTCAATAAACACACACGGTATCCGACCGTATAGTCCAACAAACCTCTCAAGTCGTTGAGTAGTCGTGGCTAGGAGCCTATTCGCGGTGATGGCTATCGAAACTCTGTCGAGCTTCCCGGAAGCGGTCGGCATTTTCGACAATCCATGTCCAAAGCGGGACCATGCGCACAAGCAACTCCATGCCCGCATCAGTCAGCTCGTACTCGACTCGGGGGGGCACCTCTTCGAAGTCGTGACGGAGCACCAACCCGTCGCGCTCTAGCTGCCGCAGTGTCAGCGTCAGCATGCGCTGAGTCACTCCGTGCATGCGCCTGCCGATTTCCGCGTGGCGCAGCCTGCCATAAACGCCCAGTGTGTGGACGATGCCAAGCGACCAGCGGCTTCCCGCATGCGCCAGCACCTCGCGCCGAACACCGTCATCATCGTCCCGCAGGCCGTCGCAAACGGTCTGCGCGTACTGAAGAATTTCGTTTCGATTCACTGTGGTTTTGCTCCCGGTATCACGCGTGTGCCTTCTTACATTGCAAGCGAGGCGTGGCTAGACTGGCCCAACTTTCTACTTTGTAAACCACACGATGAACCCGTCAGATCCTAACGCTACCTCTCAAAACATTCTCGTCCTCGGTGCCGGCGAACTCGGCATGCCGGTGCTCCGCAACCTCGCACGTCGCGCCACGAGAGTGGACGGTGCAAAGATCAGCGTGCTGCTGCGCGCCAGTGCCGTGGAATCCTTCGAGCCTGCCAAGCAGCGGGATGTCGCCGAGATTCGCGACCTCGGCATCGAGATCGTCCTGGGCGATCTGGTGAAAAGCTCCATTGATGAGCTGGCCGTGGTGTTCGCCCGCTACGACACGGTGATCGGTTGCGCGGGCTACGCCGCCGGCATCAACACGCCGATGAAGCTGGCGCGCGCTGCGCTGCTGTCAGGCATTCCCCGCTACTTCCCTTGGCAGTTCGGTGTCGACTTCGACGTGATTGGCCGTGGCGGCCCACAGGACATCTTCGATGCACAGCTCGATGTGCGCGAGCTGCTGCGCAGCCAGGACAACATGGAGTGGGTCGTCATCTCCACCGGCATGTTCATGAGCTATCTATTCGAGCCAGAGTTTGGCGTCGTCGACCTGCAGAACCATGCAGTCCACGGCCTGGGTAGCCTGGACACCGCTGTGACGCTGACCACGCCCGACGATATTGGCGCGCTCACGGCCGAGGTGGTGTTTGCCCAGCCACGCATCCGCAATGAGATTGTGTTTCTGGCTGGCGACACGGTGACCTACGGCGAGGTGGCGGACAAACTGCAAGCAGCTCTTGGCCATCCCTTCAGTCGGTCGGAGTGGACTGAGAAGTACCTTATGGACGAGTTGGCGCGCGACCCGCAGAACATGATGCGCAAGTACCGCGCGGCTTTTGCCCAAGGACGCGGCGTGGCATGGGACAAGAGCGGGACGTTCAATCAACGACATGCCATTGCGGTAACTGATGTGTCGTCTTGGATTCAATCCAACCTGGCAACAGGTCATCTCCACTAAACAAGTTGCCACCTCTACTTGATTAGCCTCGTCTTTGAAGGCCTTATGGAAAACGCCGGCTATAGCCAGGCGGCTGCTTCTGGCCGAATTCTGCCCTACGGTGAAGTGCGCCAGCGGGCACGAGGCAGCGCCCTATATCGAATTCGTTCTAACCAGCCTCTCACAAATGCCTCAGCAGATACCCCAGGCCGGTATTCGCCACCAGCCCCACCAACACCAGCCCTCCAGCCACCACCGCTGAACGGCCCGCGCCTAACCCCGCCCGCTCGCGCACCCAGTGCCACTCGGCGACAAAAAACCAAAGCAGGGCCAACAGTGCAAGCCCCACTCCGAATGCAGAGAGCAGCCCACCCGACAGTGCGAACGTGGTGCTGATCGACATGGCCATTGCGAACGGTGCCACCAGGTAGCACTGTTCGTAAAACGGGCTGCGCAGGTTGACGCGGTGGATGGGCTGGCGGCTGTGGCGCATGTACCAGACGGCGCCCGCCAGAGACCAGATTCCGAACGCCATGGTGCGGTACAGCAGCAGGTTTTGCTCGGACTTGAGCAGTTCGGCCGCGAGCGTTCCCATCTCTTGCGCCGCTTGTTTGCGCAGGGCCAGGTCGAACACGTGGGACACCAGCACGCACAGGATGAGCAGCAGCGGTGGGCTGATGGCGTCGCCGTAGCGGTCGTCGCCTTCGCGGGTTTGCTCGGCCTGCACGTAGGCCACCATCTGTCGCGGGCGCAGAACGATGCGCAACAGGGTCCTGGGCAGCAGGATCAGCCAGATCAGTGCCTCGTACACAAAGTCTTCAAACGACTTGAGGATCTTGAGAAAGTCCACAGGAGCTCCTTGCGGCGGTGGGCAGGGTCAATGGGTCAGGCAATGGTGCGGGTAGAGGCCAGCACAAAGGCCATGATCGTCCAGTCGTTGGCAATGTGGGCGATGGTGCTGGCCCACAGGTTGCGGGTGTAGATGAAGACTGCCGTCAGCGCCAGACGAGCGGCTCCTATAACGAGCAAGGCCTGGCCCAGATGCCATTGGTAGGTGGGCAGGTGCAGTGCGCCAAACACCAGCGCCGTAACCATCCATGCCAAGGCCACGGCCCAACGGGCGGGCATGCCAGCGCGGTGCAGCAAGGCCACGGTGGCCAGCAGTGGCAGGATGGTGACCAGCTCTTCGCCCAGCAGCTGCACGGCAACCAGTGCGAACCGCCCAGCCAGCTGCGCTGGGGACAAGCCCGCAACAGCATCGATGCTGGCGTTGGCACTGAGGTGAGACATGCCCAAACCATATGCAGCCACTAGCGCGGGCAAGCCGATCACCAGCGGCACAGCGGCCAGCCCCAGCGCCACATCGCGCCAGCGGGGACGCCTGAACAGCGCCCTCCATGCCGGGCCCACCGCCCATCGCAGGCCCGCCCACTGAACGCCCACAAACAGCAGCGCGGCCAAAGCGCCACCCCACTGGTCGGGCAACCAGCGCGGCACCGCCAGCAACAGGACGAAGGCGATTGCGCTGGCGGCCCACAGCATCACGCTGCTGCGAGTGCTCAATGGCACGGGGTTGCCAAAGCTGAAGGGCAGACCGGATTCGATCGGCGACTGTGAATGAGGAAGTGGGTGGGGAGGCGACGTTGATGCGGATGGTGTGCGTTGCAAGGCAGCCTCCGTGGGTGTGCAGCAAGCATGCAGGCAAAGGCAAGACGGCAAAAGCGTTTTCGGGCGTTAGGTTACCTGGGCTTGGCAACAGCGGCGCCGTGAACGCTGGCTACCTGCCAAGCACGGCGGCACCGCGCACCAGCAGCCAATAGGTGCTGCCGGTGATTGGCTCCACACATTCCACCGACCGCGTGAAACCCAGGCGGCTATAAAACGGCACGCTCAAGGGGTTGAAGGTTTCCAGAAAACACGATGCACCGGCCTGGTCGGCCTTGGCCAAGGTGGGTGCCAGTAGCCGCTGCGCCAACCCGTGGCCACGCGCGGCGGTGTGCACACCCAGTATCGACAGGTACCACGCGCTGTGCAGATCGGCAGGCACCTGCGCTTCCATGGCGGCGCAAATGCGCTGGTAGTGGTCAAACCCGAGCGGACCCAGCAACTGGCGCAAGCTGCGGGTGCGCTGGGCGCTGTATTGCGCCTTGTCTGCGGCTGGCGCGTGGGGTGTGATCCACAGTGCGGCGCCGTGGGGGTCGGCCACCTGCACGTCGCCCACGGCGCGGGCTTCGTCCATGGCCAGCGCGCAGTAGTGGGCCAGCACCTGCAGGCGGCGAACAGTGTTGGCCGCATGGTCGATGGTGACGGCTTGGTAGAACGGATCGTTGAACAATGCCTCGGCCAGTGCTGCGCAAGCGTGCGGGTGGGCGTGCAGCGACGGCGAATTCGGTTGCGTTGTGGCGGACATGGGGTGAGGGCCTGCGTGTCGTGTCTAACTCTTCAATCCTGCTCTGCGGGTTGAATGGCGTGGTCGTTGCGCACGCTCGACAGGCTTTGCGCGGGCCGCCGCAGGGTGGCATCAAATGGATTGATCTTGGGCCCAATGGCTGCTGCCTCGCGCTTGAGCAACTCCACCACCGTCGGCAGCCGGTCATCGTTCAATCGTGCAGAGATGGTGCCCACGCTCAGCGCCGCCACTGCACGGCCCTCACGGTCCAGGATAGGCACAGCCACACCGGCCATGCCTTCGAGCAAGCCGGTATTGCGGCCCGCGTACCCCAGCTGGCGCACCCGCTCGATCTCGGTACGCAGATACACCTCGTCAAACACGCCGTACTCGCGCACGCGCGAGAGGTTGAAGCGGATGACTTCTTCGCGCTCGGCCTCGGGCAAGAAGGCCAGGATGGCCAGCGCGCCCTGCCCCACGCCCAGGGCCACGCGGCCGCCGATGTCGCCGGTGAAGGAGCGGATCGGGAACGGCCCTTCGCTGCGGTCCAGGCACACGGCATCGAACCCGCTGCGCACCAAGAGAAAGATGCTGTCGCCCAGGCTGGCGCACAGGCGCAGCAGCGCGGGGCGGCACAGGCTGCGCAGGTCGCCAGGGTTGCCTGCTTTGGCGGCCAGGGCGAAGAAGTCCATGCTCAGGCGGTAGAGCTTGCTGCGCTCGTCCTGCTCGACCATGCCCTCTGCCACCAGCGATTGCAGCAAACGGTGCGTGGTGCCTTGCGTCAGGCCCACGGCACGCGCCAATTGGGTGACTCGCCCGCCCTCGGCCTGCACGGCCGACAGGGCCCGGATAACGGCAAACACCCGGGGTACGCCGCCGGTGGCGGTGGATGCGGCTTCCATACCTCGCTCCTGTGGAATTCGTTGATCAAACTGAAGGCATCATATTTCATTGAACGGAATAAATTCAATAAAAATTTTGATTAATGGAATACCCGAAGCATTCTGGTTTGTTTATTGCAATAGATTCAATTGAATCGAGCGGCTGTTCCAGCCTTTGTGCGGCACTTGCACCACCCCGGTGCAAGCACACCGAAGGCCCGCAGCCCATCCATGCAACTCCACAGCAGGTGACACGCACAGCCCCCCAGGCAAACCGTGCGATGCCACCACCGGAAAGGCTTTCGCCATGTCGTTTCTCAAGCTCACGGATGTGACCAAGTTCTATGGCAGCACCTGCGCGGTGCAGTCCATGAACCTCACGGTGCAAAAGGGTGAATTTGTGTCGCTGCTGGGCCCGTCGGGCTGCGGCAAGACGACCACGCTGCAGATGGTGGCGGGGTTTGAAGCGGTGACCAGCGGGCGCATCGAACTCGATGGCAAGGACATCACCCACGCCAAGGCCAACACGCGCGGGCTGGGCATCGTGTTCCAGAGCTATGCGCTCTTCCCGCACATGACGGTGGCGGCCAACGTGAGCTTTGGGCTGGAGATGCGCAAGGTGCCCAAGGCCGAGCGCGCCGAGAGGGTGGCCCAGGCGCTGGCCCTGGTGCACCTGGAAAAGCATGCCACGCGCTACCCGCGCGAGCTGTCCGGCGGCCAGCGCCAGCGGGTGGCGCTGGCCCGTGCGCTGGTGATCGAGCCGCCCGTGCTGCTGCTGGACGAGCCCTTGTCCAACCTCGACGCCAAGCTGCGTGAGGAGATGCAGTTTGAGCTGCGGCAGATTCAGCGCAAGGTGGGCACCACCACCATCATGGTCACGCACGACCAGAGCGAAGCCATGTCCATCAGCGACCGTGTGGTGGTGATGGAAGCCGGCCGCGCCACGCAGATCGACCACCCGCACCGCGTGTACGAGCACCCGCGCACGCGCTTCATCTCCACCTTTGTGGGCAAGGCCAACCTGCTACCGGGCCAAGTCGCCCATGCGAGCGGCACACACACGCAGGTGAAGGTGGGCGCCCTCACGATGGCGGTGGACGGTGCCCGCTACCGCCCCGGCGCCGCCGTGCTGCTGAGCGTGCGGCCTGAAAAAGTGCAACTGGTGCCCGCCGTGCAGGGCCGAATGGATGGTCAGGTGTGCGAGCGGTTCTTCCTGGGCAGCCAGTGGCTGTACCGTGTGGGCACCCCCGTGGGCGACCTGATGGTGCTGGTGCCCAACGACGGCCGCGCTGCGCTGGCCGAGGGCGAGCGCACGGGCGTGGACTGGCCCGACCACTGCATGCGCCTGCTGCCCGCCGATGAAACCGCCATGGCCGAGCTGGAGGCCGAAGACGCCGCCGAGGTGGCGCCATGAGCCTGGCCACCACCTTGCTGCACAAAAAGGCTGCGCCCTGGTGGCTGTCCGGCCCGGCGCTGGTGCTGTTCACGGTGCTGCTGCTGGTGCCGCTGGCGCTCACGGCCGTGCTGTCGTTCAACGCGTTCGACCCGGCAACCGGGGTGAAGGCGGGTGAGTTCACGCTGGAGCATTACACCCATGTGTTCACCGATTCGTATTACCACACCATCTTCTGGCGCACGTTCTGGATTGCGGGCCTGGTCACGCTGATCTGCGTGCTGATTGGCGCGCCCGAGGCCTACATCCTGAGCCGTATGGGCAACCCGTGGCGCTCCATCTTGCTGCTGGCGGTGCTTGCGCCGCTGCTGGTGTCGGTGGTGGTGCGCGCCTTTGGCTGGAGCATGTTGCTGGGCCCCGAGGGGCTGGTGAATGGCGCGCTGCAACTCGTTGGCATCGGCCCGGTGAAGATGCTCTACACCGAGATCGCGGTGGTCATCGCCCTGGTGCATGTGATGCTGCCCTTCATGGTGATCCCCGTGTGGACTTCGCTGCAGAAGCTAGACCCCGGTGTGGAAAACGCCGCCCTTTCACTGCAGGCCACGCCCTTCACCACGCTGCGGCGCATTGTGTTGCCGCAGGTGCTGCCCGGCATCCTGTCCGGCAGCCTCATCGTGTTTGGCCTTGCGGCCAGCTCGTTTGCCATCCCCGGCCTGCTGGGGGGGCGGCGCCTGAAGATGGTGGCCACGGTGGTGTACGACGAATACCTGCACGAGCTGAACTGGCCCCTGGGCGCAGCGATTGCGCTGACGCTGCTGGTGGCCAACCTGGTGGTGATGCTGAGCTACAACCGGCTGGTTGAGGGCCGGTACAAGAAAGCGTTGGGCTGAAGTTATGCAGAAGAACGGACCTTTGGCCCTCGCGTTCAACGCGCTGGTCATCACCTTCATACTCGCCCCGCTGCTGGTGGTGTGCATCGTGGCGTTCACGCCGCACAACACGCTGACGCTGCCCACCACTGAGTTCTCGCTGCGCTGGTTCAAGGCAGTGTTCGCGCATTCGGACTTTGTGCAGTCGTTCTGGAACAGCCTGTGGCTGGCGCTGGCATCGGCCACGCTGGCCACGGTGCTGGCCGTGCCGGCGGGCATTGCCATCACACGCTACGAGTTTGCGGGGCGCGGCTTTCTCAACGGCCTGTTCCTGTCGCCGCTGATCATTCCGCACCTGGTGCTGGGTGTGGCCCTGCTGCGCCTGTTTGCACTGCTGGGGGGCACGGGCAGCTTTGGCTGGCTGGTGTTTGCGCATGCGCTCATCGTTACGCCCTACACGCTGCGGCTGGTGGTGGCCGCACTGGTGGGGTTTGACCGCAGTGCCGAGCATGCCGCGCTGTCGCTGGGTGCCAGCCAGGCCACGGTGTTCACACGCATCACGCTGCCGATGATTTTGCCCGGCGTGACGGGCGGCTGGTTGCTGGCCTTCATCAACAGCTTTGACGAAGTGACGATGTCGATCTTTGTCACCTCGCCCAGCACGGTGACGCTGCCGGTGCGCATGTACATGTACGCCACCGAGTCGATTGACCCGCTGATGGCGGCGGTGTCGGCACTGATGGTGGCCCTGACGGCCTGCGCGATGGTGATTCTCGACCGGGTGTATGGACTCGATCGCGTTCTGGTCGGCCGGAAATAAATGAGCACCGCAACCATGAGTTCCAGCCAACCTCTGCTCCACCGCGTGGCCGAAAAAGACCGCACACCAGTGCCCTTCGTGCTCGATGGCGAACCCGCCGCTGCGCTCGAAGGCGACACGGTGCTGACCGCCATCCTCACCCACCGCGCCCAACTGCGCCGCAACGAGTTCAGCCACGAGCCGCGCGCAGGCTTTTGCCTGATGGGCGCGTGCCAGGACTGCTGGGTGATGACGGCTACCGGCGAACGCCTACGGTCTTGCGCCACCTTCATCCAGGCGGGCATGCAGCTGACTACCGGAGGGGCCGCATGACCGCCCCCACCTTGCAACCCGTGATCGTGGGCGCAGGCCCTGCGGGCATCCGTGCGGCGCAAACCCTGGTGGCGCATGGCGTGCGGCCCACGGTGATAGACGAGGCCGCGCGCGGCGGCGGGCAGATCTACCGCCGCCCGCCCGCCCACTTTGCCCGCAGCCCGCAAACACTGTACGGAACCGAAGCATCACGCGCCACGGCGCTGCACAGCACCTTTGATGGGCTGCGCGCGCACATCGACTACCAACCCGACAGCCTGGTGTGGAACGCCCAGGGTGGCCAGCTCGATGTGCTGCATGGCCCCACGCAGACCACGCGCACGGTGCCCTACGGCCAGCTTATCGTGGCCAGCGGCGCCACCGACCGCGTGCTGCCCGTGCCGGGCTGGACACTTCCAGGGGTGTACACGCTGGGCGGCGCGCAAGTGGCGCTCAAGTTCCAGGGCTGCACCATCGGCCGCAACGTGGTGCTGATGGGCACCGGGCCGCTGCTGTACCTGGTGGCGTACCAATATGCCAAGGCAGGCGCCGAGGCGGGCGTGAAGGTGGCTGCAGTGCTAGACACCGCCCGATTTGCCGACCAGCTGGCCGCCCTGCCCGGCATGCTGACGCAGCCTGCCGTGCTGGCCAAAGGGATGTACTACGTAGGCTGGCTGCGCGCGCATGGCGTAGCGGTGTACACCGGCGTGCGGCCCGTGCGCGTGCAGGGCGAAACACGGGTCAACGCCGTGGTGTGGAGCGACGGGAACGCCGAGCACACCGTGCCCTGCGATGCTGTGGGCTTTGGCTACGCACTGCGGTCCGAAACCCAACTGGCCGACCTGCTGGGCTGCCGCTTTGCCTGGGCCCCCATGCACCGTGCCCACCTGCCTGAGCGCGACACAGCAGGCCGCACCAGCGTGGCCGGTGTGTACCTGGCGGGGGATGGCGCGGGGATCATGGGCGCCGATGCGGCCGAATGGGCGGGCGAGCGCGCAGCGCTGGCGCTGCTGGCTGACCACGGCGTGAAGGTGGACACTGCACGCGCGGCGGAGCTGGAACGCCAGCTCACTGGCTTGATGCCCTTCCGGCAGGGGCTGGAGCGCGCCTTTCCCTTCCCTACCGACTGGGCAACCCATGCGCCCGATACGCTGGTGGTGTGCCGCTGCGAGAACATCACAGCCGGCGAGCTGCGCGCCTGTGCCCGCGATGCGGGAGCCGATGAGATGAACCGCCTCAAGGCCCTGACCCGCGTGGGCATGGGCCGCTGCCAAGGCCGCATGTGCGGTGTGGCCGCTGCAGAAATTCTGGCCCACGCCACAGGCAAGCCGATTGACACGGTAGGACGGCTGCGCGGACAGGCGCCGATCAAGCCGATTCCCATCCACCTGCAACGCCAGGCGGAGGCCAGCGCATGACCGCCACCCCAACGATTGACACCGACGTCGCCATTGTGGGCGGCGGCATCATGGGCGCATCGGCCGCGCTGGCACTGCGCCGCAAAGGCGTGGCCGTGGTGCTGCTGGAACGTGACCTGTGCGGCTCGCGCTCCAGTGGCGTGAACTATGGCGGCGTGCGCCGCCAGGGCCGCCCGGTGAGCCAGCTGCCGCTGGCGCAGCGCGCCCACCAGGTGTGGGCCGACCTGCCCGCGCTGATTGGCACCGATGGGGAATACCAGCGCAGCGGGCACTTCAAGATTGGCCGCAGCGAGGCGGACATGGCTGCACTGGAGGCCTATGCAGCAATGAGCCGCGACTTTGACTTGGGGCTACAGCTCATCTCCGGCACCACGCTGCGAGAGCGCTGCCCCTGGCTGGGCGGGCGCGCCGTGGGCGGGTCGCTGTGCCCCGACGACGGCCAGGCCAACCCGCGTCTGGTGTCGCCCGCGTTTGCGCTGGCGGCCAAGCGCGCGGGCGCGCAGATTCTGGAGCGCACACCTATGACCTCGGCGGAGCACGACGGCCAGCGGTTCACCGTGCGCTCGGGCACCACCGTGGCGGTGCGTGCACCCGTGCTCATCAATTGCGCAGGAGCCTGGGCCGGTGCGCTGGCCGCGCAGTTTGGCGAGGCCGTGCCCATCCACTCCGGCCACCCCGCCATGGCGGTGACCGAGCCCCTGCCCTTCTTCATGCACTGGAGCCTGGGTGTGGAAGGCGGCGGCATCTACTGCCGACAGGTAGCGCGTGGCAACCTCATTCTGGGTGGTGGCGCAGGTGTGGCGCTGGATGCCTACCGCGCCCGCTCCGAGCGCAGCGCCATCGCTACCTTGGCAGTGCAGGCCGTAGAGCTGTTGCCCGCCCTCAAGAATGCGCATTTCATTCGCACCTGGAGCGGCACCGAAGGCTATCTGCCTGACCGCCAGCCGGTGCTGGGCAAGAGCCACACCACGCCCGGGCTTATCCATGGCTTTGGCTTTGCGGGTGCGGGCTTTCAGATCGGCCCCGGTGTGGGCGAGGTGCTGGCAGAGCTGGCACGCGATGGCCGCAGCACCACGCCGATTGATGCCTTTGCGATTGAGCGATTTCTCCCAACGACGGTGGCTGACGTGGCCAGCACTGCCGCTGCCCACTGACCCCGTTTGCCACCGAAAAAACTCCCCTCCCCACCAGAAAGGAAACCACCATGACCTTCTCCCCCCGCTTTGCCAGCCGCACCCGCCGCGCCCTTGTGACGGCCGCTGCACTGACCGCCGTGGCCGCCACAGGCACCGCCACCGCGCAGACCAAGACGCTGTACATCGGCATGAACGGCGGCACCATGGAGAAGGCGTACACGCAGTACGTGTTCCCGGCGTTTGAAAAGCTGCATGGTGTGAAAGTGGTGGTGGTGCCCGGCACGTCCTCGGACATCCTGGCGAAGGCCCAGGCCAACAAGGACAAGCCCCAGATGCACGTGATGTTTCTGGACGACGGCATCATGGTGCGCGCCATGGGCATGGGCCTGTGCGAAAAGCAAAAGCCCAACCAGCATCTGAACGACATCTACCCCGCCGCGCGCTTCAAGGACGACCTGGCCAGCGGAGTCAGCGTGGGTATGACGGGCATCGCCTACAACACCAAGATGTTTGCCGAAAAGGGCTGGGCCGCACCCACCTCGTGGATGGACTTTGCCGACCCCAAGTACAAGGGCAAGGTAGTGTTCCAGTCCATGCCCTCCTCATCGTTCGGGCTGCACGGCTTCTTGATGTTCAACCGCATCCAGGGCGGCAACGACAAGAACGTGGAGCCGGGTTTCAACAACTGGGCCAAGACCATCGGCCCGAACGTGCTGGAGTACATCCCGAGCTCGGCCAAGATTTCGGAGATGGTGCAAACGGGCGAGGCTGCGATCTTCCCGCTCACGCCCACGGCCGTGGCTGCACTCAAATCCAAGGGCATTCCGGTGGAATACGCCCAGCCCAAGGAAGGCTCGGTGGTGCTGATGACAGGCCAGTGCGTGATCGCCAAGAACAGCGAGCCCGAGCTGGCGCAAAAACTGGCCGAATTTCTGCTGAGCCCCCTGGCGCAGGCCAACGTGCTGCAGTTTGGCGCGCAGATCCCCACCAACCCCAAGGCCCCGGCCGTGGGTGAAGGCGCCGAGCAGGTGGCCAAGATCAACCAGTGGATGAAAAACGCCGTGACCCTGGACTGGGACAGCGTCAACGCCAACCGCCCGGTCTGGAACACGCGCTGGAACAAGACCATCGAGCGCTGAGCAACGGGGCCGTTGACGCGCGCCGCACCACACTGGCGGCGCGTTTGTGACAAATGTCACCGGCTGCGCCACGCCCTGCGGCAGGAGGGTGTCACAAACCGCTTCTTCGAATCCAGAATCCGGCGCCTGAACACGCTGATTCGTTCAGTTGCCATTCATTCGAAGAAGAGGGATACCACCATGAAACGCTGGATCAAATGGACCGCAGGCGGCGCGCTGCTGCTGGGCGTGGTCGTTGTGGCCACAGCCACCAGCGGCCTGTACCTGGCCGAGCAAAAGCGCAACCGCTACATCGACATCAAGCCGCGCCCCGTGGCCTACACCACCGACGCGCAGACCATTGAGCGCGGGCGGTACCTGTATGCGTCGCGCGGCTGCACCGACTGCCACGACGCGCAAGGCACGGGCCGCGAGTTTGTGAACGACGGCAAGGGCACGCGCATCGTGGGCCCCAACATCACCCCCGCTGGCGTGGTGGCCCGCTACCAGCCCGAAGACTGGAACAGCGTGATCCGCCACGGCGTCAAGCCCAATGGCCGTCCGCTGCTGGTGATGCCGAGCGAGGACTACAACCGTTTTACCAACGACGACCTGAATGCCCTGGTGTCCTACGTGCGCCAGTTCAAGCCGCAGGAGGGCACGCAGGCCGTGGTGGAACTGCCCCGCCCTGCCTGGGTGCTGTACGGTCTGGGCGCCATCCCCGACGCAGCCGCGCGCATCGACCACCAGCTGGCGCCATCGCGCCCCGTGCCTGCGGGTGTGACGGTGGCCAATGGCCAGTATGTGGCCAACATGTGCATCGGCTGCCACGGCGCAGACCTGTCGGGCGGCAAGATCCCGGGCGGCCCGCCGGACTGGCCCGCCGCTGCCGACATCCGCCCCGGCGCCAACAGCGCCATGGCCCGCTACCCCAATGCCGCCAGCTTTGTGGCGATGCTGCGCACTGGCAAGCGGCCGGATGGCACGCCGATCCAGGTGATGCCGTTTGAGTCGCTGGGGCAGTTGAGTGATGTGGATGCGAAGGCGCTGTATCTGTTTTTGACAGCCCCTGGTGCCCTTGCCAAGGCGGGGGGCACCGGGGCGGGCGCGGGCCATG
>NZ_JAMXAX010000063.1 GCF_023913775.1 Acidovorax facilis | reverse complement strand
CCCCGCCCCTCCTTTTGCGACGTCCCGACCCCATGACCCAAACACCCCGCCGCCCCTTCCGCTCCCGCGACTGGTTTGCCGCCCCCGAGCGCTCGGACATGACCGCGATGTACCTCGAACGCTTCATGAACTACGGGCTCACGCCCGAGGAACTGCGCTCGGGCCGGCCCATCATCGGCATCGCGCAGACGGGCAGCGACCTGTCGCCCTGCAACCGCATCCACCTGGACTTGGCGCGCCGCGTGCGCGACGGCATCCGCGATGCGGGCGGCATTCCGATGGAGTTCCCCGTCCACCCCATCTTTGAAAACTGCCGCCGGCCCACGGCCGCACTGGACCGCAACCTGGCCTATCTGGGGCTGGTGGAGATCCTGTACGGCTACCCCATCGACGCGGTGGTGCTGACCACGGGCTGCGACAAGACCACGCCTGCGGGCGTCATGGCCGCGTCCACGGTGGACATCCCGGCCATCGTGCTCTCGGGTGGGCCGATGCTCGATGGCTGGCACGACGGGCAACTGGTGGGCTCGGGCACGGTGATCTGGCGCAGCCGCCGCCAGCTGGCGGCGGGCGAGATCGACGAGGAAGAATTTTTGCAGCGCGCCTGCAGCAGCGCGCCCTCGGCCGGGCACTGCAACACCATGGGCACGGCCTCCACCATGAACGCAGTGGCTGAAGCCCTGGGCCTGTCGCTGCCCGGCTGCGCGGCCATTCCTGCACCGTACCGCGAACGCGGCCAGATGGCGTACGAAACCGGGCGGCGCATTGTCGATATGGCCTATGAAGACCTGCGACCCTCGCGCATCCTGACGCGCGAGAGCTTCTTGAACGCGCTGTCGGTCATCAGTGTGGCCGGGGGTTCCAGCAATGCGCAGGTGCACGTGATGGCCATGGCGCGCCATGCAGGCGTGGTACTGGAGGCCCAGGACTGGACGGACCACGCCTACGACCTGCCCCTGCTGCTGAACATGCAGCCTGCAGGCCAGTTCCTGGGCGAACGGTTCTTTCGCGCGGGCGGTGTGCCTGCGCTGATGTGGGAGCTGCAGCAAGCGGGCCGCCTGCACAACGACTGCGCCAGCGTGACGGGCAAAACCATCGGCGACAACCTGCAGGGCCACGAAGCGCGCGACCGTGAAGTGATTCGCCCCTTCAGCGCGCCGCTGATGGAAAAAGCTGGGTTCCTGGTGCTCAGCGGCAACCTGTTTGACTTCGGCATCATGAAAACCTCGGTGATATCGCCCGCGTTTCGCGAGCGCTACCTGAGCCAGCCGGGCCGCGAGGGCATCTTCGAAGCCCGTGCCGTGGTTTTTGAAGGCGCGGACGACTACCACGCACGCATCAACGACCCAGCGCTCGACATCGACGAGGGCTGCATCCTGGTCATGCGCGGCGCCGGGCCCATCGGCTGGCCGGGTTCGGCCGAGGTGGTCAACATGCAGCCGCCCGACGCGCTGATCAAGCGCGGCATCAACACCCTGCCCACGCTGGGTGACGGGCGCCAGTCGGGCACGGCAGACAGCCCGTCCATCCTCAACGCATCGCCCGAGAGCGCCGTGGGTGGGGGCCTCTCCTGGCTGCAAAGCGGCGACACGGTCCGCATCGACCTCAACACCGGGCGCTGCGATGCCCTCGTGGCGCCTGAGGAGATCGCACGCCGACAACGTGACCTCCCCGCCCCGCCCGTGCCTGCGAGCCAGTCGCCCTGGGAGGCGCTGTACCGCGAAAAGACGGGGCAACTGGCCGACGGCGCCACGCTGGACTTTGCGCTGGGCTTCCAGCGCATTTCCGAAAAGACGCCACGCCACAACCACTGACAACCAACGGGTGGGCCACCGGCGCCTACGCGGACTTTTCTGAAGGACTCTCCATGAAAAACATGACGGCAGCGGCAGTTGCCGAACGGGCCCGTGCGCCCCAGACCGCATTGCAAGTACTCCCCGACGATGGTCTGCAGGGCACACTGGTAGGCCGCGTGTGGGCGCCCCATGGCGCCGTTCCCGGCCCGGCGGTGGTGGCACTGCGGCCTGAGGGTGTGTTCGACCTGAGTGCGCACTACCCCA
The DNA here is from genome assembly GCF_023913775.1 of Acidovorax facilis. Classification (GTDB taxonomy): domain Bacteria; phylum Pseudomonadota; class Gammaproteobacteria; order Burkholderiales; family Burkholderiaceae_C; genus Acidovorax; species Acidovorax facilis. The sequence continues at coordinate 30,455 of NZ_JAMXAX010000063.1, read as the reverse complement.
CCATGAGCACGCTGCTCGACACCCTGGCGCCCGCCGAGGCCGTGCGTGCAGCCACCGGCCAGTACCTGTGCAGCGTGGAAGACCTGCTGGCCAACAGCCTGCCCGGCACGCGCGACACGAGCCGCCCCTGGCTGCTGGCGCCGTGCGACCTGCAGGTGGTCAAGGCTGCGGGAGTGACGTTTGCGGCCAGCCTGATCGAGCGCGTGATCGAAGAACAGGCCCGGGGCGACGCCAGCCGTGCGCAAGCCTTGCGAAGCCAGGTCATCGAGCTGATCGGCGAGAACCTTGCCGACATCCGCCCTGGTTCGCCCGAGGCCATGGAACTCAAAACTTTGTTGCAAGAGAAAGGCCTGTGGTCGCAGTATCTGGAGGTGGGTATTGGCCCCGATGCCGAGGTGTTCACCAAGGCGCCGGTGCTGGCGTCCGTCGGCTGCGGGGACGACATCGGCATCCGCTCCGATTCGGCCTGGAACAACCCCGAGCCCGAGGTGGTGCTTGCCGTGAACAGCCGGGGCCAGATCGTGGGCGCCACGCTGGGCAACGACGTGAACCTGCGGGACATCGAGGGCCGCAGCGCCCTTCTGCTGGGCAAGGCCAAGGACAACAACGCCTCGTGCGCGTTAGGCCCGTTCATCCGCCTGTTCGACGCCAGCTTCGGGATGGACAAGGTGCGCAGCGAAACCGTGCACCTGAGCGTTGCAGGGGTGGATGGCTATGAGCTGCGCGGCATCAACACCATGGCCAGCATCAGCCGCGACCCCACCGACCTGGTGGCGCAGACCCTGGCCGCGCACCAGTATCCGGATGGATTCATGCTGTTTCTGGGCACGCTGTTCGCGCCCATTGAAGACCGCGCCCAGCCGGGCGGTGGTTTCACCCACCACCTGGGCGACCTGGTGTCCATCCAGAGTGCGTGGCTGGGTGGCCTGCACAACCGCGTGGCGCACAGCGAGGCGGCGGCGCCCTGGCGCTTTGGTTTGCGCGCCTTTATCAGTAACCTGACGCAGCGCGGCCTGTTGCGCGACGCAGCGCTTTGAGCCACAGGCCGTAACGGCACGCACACCAGAAGAAGACCAAGGAGACACCCGTGCTCAACGCCCTCATAGACCGGTGCTGCCGGTGGATCAACGTACTCATCGCGCTGGCACTGGCCGTGATGGTGGTGATGGTGTTCGGCAACGTGGTGCTGCGCTACGCATTCAACTCGGGCATTGCGGTCAGCGAAGAGGTGTCGCGCTGGCTGTTCGTATGGATCACGTTCCTGGGCGCCATCGTGGCGGTGAAGGAACACGGCCACCTGGGCACCGACCTGGTTCTCACCAAGCTTCCACCCATCGCGCAACGGGTGTGCCTTGTCATCAGCCACGGGCTCATGCTGTTTTGCACCTGGCTGCTGTTCAGTGGCGCCCTGTCGCAGGCACGCATCAACTGGGATGTGGAAGCGCCGGTAACCGGCGCATCGGTGGCGATCTTCTATGCGTCCGGGGTGGTGTTTGCCGTGGCGTCGGGCCTGTTGTTGTTGCTCAACCTGTGGAGGCTGCTGTCGGGGCAGGTACCAGACGACCAGCTGGTGCAGACCTCCGGGTCGGAGGATGTGGCCGCCCTGCCCGACATGCAGCTGGACCGCGCGGCGTTGCCGTCACGCAAGCCGCCATCCCATTGAGCCCCCCCCCGGAGACACTCGCATGACCGTATTCATCTTTCTCGGCTCCCTGCTGGCGGCCATGGCCATTGGTGTGCCCATTGCCTACGCGCTGCTGGTGTCTGGCGTGGCGCTGATGTGGCACCTGGACCTGTTTGACGCGCAGATCCTTGCGCAGAACGTCATCAACGGCGCGGACTCGTTCCCGCTGCTGGCCGTGCCGTTTTTCATGTTGGCAGGCGAGATCATGAATGCGGGCGGCCTGTCGCAGCGCATCGTCAAGCTGGCGCTCACGCTGGTGGGCCATAAGCGCGGCGGGCTGGGCTTTGTGGCCATCCTCGCGGCCTGCATGCTGGCGGCGCTGTCGGGCTCTGCCGTGGCAGACACCGCTGCGCTGGCCGCGTTGCTGCTGCCCATGATGGTGAAGGCCGGGCATGACAAGGCGCGCGCCGGGGGGCTGATAGCCTCGGCGGGCATCATCGCGCCGGTGATTCCGCCTTCCATTGGGTTTGTGGTGTTTGGCGTCGCGGCCAACGTGTCGATCAGCAAGCTGTTTCTGGCAGGCATCGTGCCGGGCCTGCTGATGGGGCTGTCCATTGCTGCGGCCTGGTACTGGGTGTCGCAGCGCGAGAACATTTTGCCGCCGCCCCGAGCAACGACCGCAGAGAAGCTGCAGGCCTTGAAGGAATCCACCTGGGCGCTGTTCCTCCCAGTGATCGTGATCGTGGGTCTGAAGATGGGTGTGTTCACCCCTACCGAAGCCGCCGCCGTGGCCGCCGTCTATGCGCTCTTCGTAGCCACGGTGGTGTACCGCGAGCTGCACTGGCGCCAGCTGACCGCCGTGTTCGTGAGCGCTGCCAAAACGACGGCCGTGATCATGTTCCTGGTGGCCGCCGCCATGGTGAGCGCGTGGCTCATCACCGTGGCCGACATCCCGCGACAGCTGGTCTCGCTGCTGAAGCCCTTCATGGACAACCCCATCCTGCTGATGATGGCCATCATGCTGCTGGTGATGGCCGTGGGCACCGCCATGGACATGACGCCCACCATCCTGATCCTGGCGCCCATGCTGATGCCGGTGGTCAAAGCCGCAGGCATCGACCCTGTCTACTTCGGCGTGCTGTTCATCATGAACAACGCCATCGGCTTGATCACTCCGCCGGTGGGCACGGTGCTGAACGTGGTGGCGGGGGTGGGACGCATGCGCATGGACCAAGTCACCCGGGGCGTGCTCCCCTTCATGGGCGCGCAGTTCGCGATGATGTTCCTGATGGTGCTGTTCCCGTCCATCGTGCTGGTGCCGATGCGGTGGTTTATCGGCTAAATCGTGGCAATTTGTAGCCAAATTGGCCGCTATCGCTTATCCACTAAGCGCTAGCAGCTATCAAAACAGGAGTATTCTGGCCTTTTCGGCCTTTGCACCCCGGTCAGCATTGGCGGTCAGTTTGCCACCGTAAAGCGCTTTTGCACGTGGCGCGGCGTCTCCAGCTCGTCCACGATGGCCACAGACAGGTCGGCCACGCTGATGCTGCCGGGTTGCTCGCCATTCATCAGCGGCGCTTCGTCGCCCAGGCGATATTGGCCCGTGCGTTCGCCAGGCTGCAGCAGGATGGGCGGCGAGAGGAAGGTCCAGTCCAGCGTGTTTTCGGTGCGAATCCAGTTCAGCGCCTCGCGCGCGGCCAGGGCGCCCTGCTTCCATTCGGCGGGAAACTGGGGCGTGTCCACCAACTGCACGCCGGGCGCCACAAACAGGCTGCCAGCGCCACCCACCATCAGAAAGCGGCGCACGCCAGCCGCTTTGGTGCCATCGATGATGGCGCGGGTACCTTTCAGGAACTCGTCGTGGATGTTGGGGTTCTCCCAGCCGGGGTTGTAGGCGCTGACCACGGCATCGTGGCCTGCAGCGGCCTTGGCGACCTGGGCGGCGTCTTGCGCGTCGGCCGCTACTACCGTAAGACCTTCGCGCGCGGCGAGCTTGGCGGGGTTGCGGGCCAGTACCGTCACGCGGTGGCCGCTTTGCAGCAGTTCATTCAGCACGGCAGCGCCAACAAAGCCGGTGGCGCCAATCAGGACGATGTTCATCTCGATGTCCTTGGGGTCGAAGTTGCGATGTAGTGAGAATAGGAGATTGTCAAAACGGGCGGTAGATGGCTAAATCTGCCTTCTCTTTGAAGCTCAGCTTCACAATTAATGAGTCACCCCCTGAGTCGCTTTGCGCCTTCCCCCTCTCTCGCAAGGCTGCGCCATGCGGGATGGGGACGCCCCCAGCGCACTCAAGCGAAGCGCCGCACAAGCAGCTTGGCGGCCCTTGCGCGGGGGCACTGGCCTTGGTCGCGCCAGTTCCAAGGCATGGAGGCGGACAACAGCCCAGTGGGGATTGACGAGAAGACCTGATATGGAAGACCTCAAACGCATGGCGGTGTTTGCCGCCGTGGTGCAACACGGCTCGATGAGCGGAGCCGCCCGTGCCCTGGGCATGAGCACTTCTGCCGTGAGCCAGCAGGTGCGCAAGCTGGAAAGCGATGGCGGTGTGACACTGCTTCACCGCTCCACGCGCAAGCTGGCGCTCACTGAAGCAGGCCAGCGCTACCACGCACGCTGCGCCGCCATGTGTGCCGCAGCCGACCAGGCGCGGGCCGAGCTGGCCGCTTCGCGCGATGCCCCCAGTGGCGAGCTGCGGCTGTCGGCCACCGTGGGGTTTGCACGCCACATTGCCCCAGCGCTGGGCGAGCTGCTGGCCGCCCACCCCGCGCTGCGCCTGCGCCTGCTGGTAGACGATTCGCCCATTGACCTCATCAATGCCCGCATCGATCTGGCCGTGCGCTACGGGCGCCTGCAGGACTCCACCTGGGCAGCACGGCGCCTGGGAGGCATGCAGTGGTACCTGTGCGCGGCGCCCGGCTGGGTGACTGCCCACGGCGTGCCACAGCACCCGGACGCACTGCTCTCGTACAGCTGGCTGGGCTTTGCGCGCGAAAACGGCGGCCTGCTGATCGACCTGCGCAGCCCCACGGGCGATCCCCGGGCCCTGCGGGTGGAGCCGCGCATTGCCAGCAACAACCAACTTTCGATCCAGCAGATGTGCGAGGCCGGGCTGGGCCTGGCGCTGGTGGGCAGCATGGATTCGCACGATGCGCTGCAGGCCGGGCGGCTGGTGCGGCTGCTGCCCGACTGGTCGTTTGGCACGCTGGACATCTGGGCGGTGACACCCCAGCGCGATGCCCAGCCCGCTAAGGTGCGCCAGACCATTGCCGCGCTGCACCGCTATCTGAGCCAGCTGCCCGGCGTCACGGAATGAGAGGGGATCAGTCCGTGGGCGACTGCCTTCGGCGCATTCCTTCGCAGGGATATCGCTGCCACTTTTTATCCATCATTTTTTTATCGTTCAGAACCACAAATTCCATCGTTGTGCAGGCAGCGCCGGCTGCCTACAGTCGCCCCCCAAGGGCCTGCTTCTGGCCCTTTTAACCCCCGACTGGAGAGCGCACATGACGACCAACCTCACCACAAACTTCCCCATCGACCGCGTACTGGCCGCTTTTGAAAAAGGCGATGTCCCCACGCTGCTCGGGAGCGTTGCCGATGACCTGGATTTCCGCATCGACCACTACCGCGATGATGCAGACACCAGCTGGCAGGTCGCGCGCAACCAAGCCGATCTGCTGACGGTGCTGCAGCGCCTGGGCACGGAGATCTTTCCGCAAGGCACCCAAATCGTTCACACCCACAGCCAGCCGCTGGGCGACGACTGGGTGATGACCCAGTTAAGCCAACGCTTCTTTTATGGAGTACAACAGCGCGAAGTGGAGTCGCTGACCTGGATCCTTAGCCACTCGCAAAACGGCCAGCTCGACTACTTTCGCGAAACCGTCACCACGATCACCCCTACCTGACTGTGGCCCCGGCCCCTGAAACCCCATGCTGTTTGACCTGCGCGCCCTCGGCTACTTCGTCGCGGCCTACGAAGAACGCTCCGTGACCACGGCGGCGCGCCGCTGCTTTGTGGCGCAGCCATCCATCAGCATGGCCATCAAGGGGCTGGAGGACGCGCTGGACACCGTGCTGTTCGAGCGAAGCCGCCAGGGTCTGGCGCCCACCCCCGCCGCCCACCGTCTGTACCCGCGCGCCTGCAGCCTGCTGGCGCAGTCCAGCGCCATGGTGCGCGACTTTCGCGATGCGCCCCGCGAAACGCTGGGCGTGTTCCTGCAGGACGACCTGATGGTGGGCCCAGCCGCGCCGCTGTTTGCGCAGATTGCCGACCTCCTGCCCAACACGCTGGTCCGACTCACGGCCACAGCGCAGGAGGCCCGGCTGCGCCTGGTGGCGGAGCATTGCAAACCGCCCGGCGACACGTTTGTGTCGTTGTGGCGCGAGCCCTATGTGATGCTGTTGCCCGAGGAGCATCCCCTGCGCTTCAAGAAGAAATTCGGTCTGGCGGACCTGCAAGGGGTGCCGCTTCTTGAATGGCCCTACTGCCCGCTGCACCAGTCGTTCATCCGCCTGCTGGCCGAGCGCGGCATTGCCCTGGAGGTACAGGCCAGCGCCGCACGCGAAGAGTTGTTGCTGCACATGGTGGACAGCGGCCTGGGCGTGGCGGTGGTGCCACAGTCCCACGCGGCGCATGCTCGCCGCTCGGTCACGCGCCCCCTCGATGGCCCCCTGGCGTTCTCGCGCCACCTGGGTCTGGCCTGCGATGCCTCGGATGCCCCCATGCTCGCACTGCTGGGCCGCCTGGCCGACAGTTTGAAGGCCTCTGTGATTCCCCAGAGCAGCGTTGCCTGAGCCTCCCGGTGTGGGTGGGGGCGGGGCAACAGGATGCATACGGCACCCCGGCAGTCTTGCGGTAGAAACAGGCACTTCCCCAGCGCACAGCACGCCCAAGCCCACCATGGTTCTCGAAATCGCCCACCTCACCATCCGCCCCGGCCAGAACGCGGCCTTCGAGCACGCCTTTGCCCAGGCGCAGCAGATCATTGCCTCGATGCCCGGCTACCTGTCACACGAACTGGGCCATTGTCTGGAGCGCCCGCAGGACTACGTGCTGCTGGTGCGCTGGGTCACCCTGGAGGACCATGAGATCGGCTTTCGCCAGTCGGCCCGGTACCAGGACTGGAAACAGCTCCTGCACCACTTCTACGACCCTTTCCCCACGGTATTGCACTTTGGGCCGGTGGCCCTGCCAGCCCCGGCCTGAGCCTGCAACCCGGCTCCAACGTGTGACAGCGCTGCCACGCAAGGATGCGGCAGCGCACTATTCGGGTATTGCCTGAACATTTAGCGCACTGCGCACCCCGTTCTGATCCTAGAATTTGTAAACGCGCGTATCTTCTTCTTTTCTGCGCGAAGGACCCATCATGAAAGCAGTGCAGCAGGACATCGACGAGCGGACCAACCTCACCAGCACCAACAAGTTCGAGCTGCTGCTGTTTCGCCTGGGCACCGACAGTGCCCTGGGCAAGTCAGAGCTGTTTGGCATCAACGTGTTCAAGATCCGCGAGATCGTGGCCATGCCCAGCATCACGCCGATTGCGGGCACCACGCAGTACTCGCTGGGCGTGGTCAACCTGCGTGGCCAGGTGATCCCGGTGCTGGATCTGCCTGCCATCGTGGGCTGCAAGCCCCAGACGGGCCTGAACATCATGCTGGTGACTGAATACGCGCGCACCACTCAGGCGTTTGCGGTCGAGTCGGTGGAAGACATCGTGCGACTGGACTGGAAACAGGTGCTCTCGGCCGAAACCAGCGGCGCCGCTGGCAAGCTGGTCACCAGCATCGCCCGCCTGGACGGCAACACGGATGAATCCCGCCTGGCCCAGGTGCTGGACGTGGAGGCCATCCTGCAGATGGTGTCGCCCTCGGACGGTCACGAAGTCACTGAAGAAAAAGTTGGAGCCAAGCTGGTGCTCAAGCCGGGTACCATCATCCTGGCGGCAGACGACTCGTTTGTGGCGCGCTCGCTCATCGAGCAAGAACTCAAAGTGCTCAAGGCCCCTTATGAAATGGTGAAATCGGGCAAGGAAGCCTGGGACCGCCTCAATGCCATCGCCAAGAGCGCCGAGGCCGAAGGCAAAAGCGTGCTGGACCGCGTCGCCATGGTGCTGACCGACCTGGAAATGCCGGAAATGGACGGGTTTACCCTGACACGCAACATCAAGCAGGACGCGCGTTTTCATGGGCTGCCCGTGGTCATTCACTCCTCGCTGTCGGGCTCGGCCAATGAAGACCACGTGCGCAGCGTCGGAGCCGATGGGTACGTCGCCAAGTTTGTGGCGGAAGACCTGGCCGAAACCATCCGCCGGGTGCTGCCCAAGCCTTAAAGGCAGGGCGGCCTGCCCCGGAGCAGGCGCCCCGCCCCACAGTCAGATATGTGATAAAAATTGGCTGCTTCCGCTTGTCACTCAATGGTTTATAGCTATTTTTTTTGCAGCACCTTCCCCATGAGTCCGATCCTGGCGAGTGGGACAATAGGCGCCGTCCTACCCGGCACATCGGCAGGCAGGTCAACCAAAACGGGGCGCCACGCGCTACATTGAAAGCGGCTTCAACGCGCCAGCCTCCGAAATTTGTAACACTCCGCCGGGGTGCTTTTCGGGGGCTTTACGAGCAGGGTGGAACGGCCACTCCCTGCCAGGGTCTGACCACCATGACAAACACACTTGCCCGCCTTATTTCTGCCACGGTCCTGGGCGCCGCGGTGACCGGCTGCGCCACGGTGCAGGGTGACCCGTACTACGAACCCACTCCGTACCGTGTTTATGAGCAGCCGGGTTACATCTACAACAACGCCCCGCCGGTGTACCCCGCGTATTCGGCGCCCCCAGCCGTTATCTACTACGGTGGACGCGACCGGGACGACCGCTGGGAGCGAGACCGCAACCGTAACGACTGGCGAGAACGTGAACGCGAACGGGAACGTGCCGAGCGCGACCGGCAGGCCCGGGAACGCGAGCGTGATCGCCGCGAACAGCAGGCCCGCGAGCTCGACCGCCGTCAGCGCGACCGTGACCAGGCCCTGCGCGAGCAGGCTGAGCGCGACCGCCGCGCCGCAGACGATCGCCGCAATCGCCAACCCCCTCCAGGCCGTGTTGCGCCAGGCAGCTACTCGTTTGACCCCCACGACTGGCGCTCCCGCCAACAGTCCAACAGCCCCGACAAGCCCTGACAGGGGTTGACCAGGGCTCCCACCGCCACGCTTTTGCCCACCTTGGCCGCAGACCATGAGCCTCCGCAACCGCCATCTCACCCTCTTCCTCTGTGTGTGCGCAGCCTGGCTGGGCACCGTGGCCCACGCACAAGTGGTGCGCTGCACCGACACCCGCACCGGCAAGGTGACCTATACCGATGGGGCCTGTACGGGCGGAGCGGCGGCGCGCGAAGTGGAAGCGCGCAAAACGCCGGAAGAACTCCAACTGGAACGCGAACAAGCCGCGGAGGCGCTGGAGCGCAAGCAGCAGCGGCTGCAGGCCGAGGCCACCGCCGCAGAGACCGAGGCCCGCCGCAACGCCGAGCGCGACCGGGCACGCGCTGCGCAGGCCGCTGCCGCAACCCCACAACCGCAGGACTACGCCCGCTCCCCGGAATGTGCACGTTCGCGGCGCAATTTCGACATGGTGGCTGCAGGCCTGTCGCGCTCGACCTATGAGCAGGAACTTCGGCTCGAAGCGGCCCAGCGGCAGGTGGACCTGGACTGCCTGGGCCCCCAGGGCTATGCCGAGGTCGAAAAGGCACGTGCCAACCAGCCGCGTGTGGTGGTGGTTCCTCCCTCCAGGCACCGCCCTCTCTACCCCGACCCGTTTCCCCAGGCAGGTACCCCACAACCCCCACCACGCCTCACCCAATGTGGCGACTTTCGCTGCACCGACAACCTGGGCAACACCTACCCCCGCACAGGTCCGGGGCGGTTTCCCGGGCCCGGTGGGGTCTGCCGCTCAAACGGCGGCCAGGCGCCCTGCTGATGCCGCAGGCGCGCAGCAACAGGCTCTAACGCTGCGGCTGCCCGCTCAGCCCCTCGGCCACGCTGGGGTATCGCAGCCGCAACCCCAGTTCCCGCACCATGCGCTGGTTGTCGAGCCGGCGTGACTCGCTCATGAAGCTCAGCAGCATCAGCGACAACTGCTCCTGCGCTGCAGTGCGGGGCACACGCAGGGGGCGCGGCAGGCCGTACAGGTCGGCGGCCAGGTCAAAGTAGTCGCCCATCTTCAGGTGGGTGGCGTCGCTCACGTTGTAAGTGCGCTGTGGCCGCCCTTTCCACACGGCGGCCATACAGGCCCGCGCCAGGTCATCGGCATGGATGTGGTTGGTAAACACATCGTCTTCGGCCACCAGCACCGGCGTGCCTCGGCGCAGACGGGCCTCGGGCGTGCCGCCTTCGCGGTCAGGTGCGTAGATACCCGGAATGCGCAGCACACTGGCCCGCACACCGGCACGGCCCAGGTGGCGTACCGCAGTTTCTGCGTTCACGCGGCGCTGCGCCCGCGGAGTGCCGGGAGCCACGGCCCGCGTCTCAGGCACCAGGGCCCCCTGGCAATCGCCGTACACCCCACTCGTCGATGCATACACCAAGGACACCGGCAGGCTTCGCAGCCGCAGCGCGCGGGCCAAGGCCACGGTGCGGGGGTCCAGCCACCAGGCATTTCCTCCGGCCCCTTCGCCCGGCGGGGGCGCCAGGTGCAACACCCGGGTGGCCAGCCCGGCAAACCTGCGCAGCGAAGGCGCATCGTCCAAATTGCCTACGATGGGTCTGGCTCCCAGGGCGCGCAGCCCCGCGACCCGCGAGGGGCTGGACGTGAGCGCCATCACCCGCATGCGTGCGGCGCCGGGGCCTGATTGCAGATCACGCAGGACGCGTTGACCTACATCACCGCAGCCCACGATCAGGAGGCGTTCACGGCGAAAGCGCGCAGGGAGGGCGCCAAGGGGGCTTTGTATTGAAGGCAAAATTGGGTCCGTTTGCTTGGCTTTTGCTGGGCCGATAGTTTGATCGAAGACGATTCCAAGGATACCCACACATGACCAGCGCAGAGGCTGCAACCCCCGCAGCGTTCCAGATCACCGTGCAGCCCAGCGGCCGCGCTTTCAGTGCCAATGCGGGCGAGGCCATCCTGTCCGCCGCCATCCGCAGCGGCGTGGGCCTGCCCTACGGCTGCAAGGACGGCGCCTGTGGTTCGTGCAAGTGCAAGAAGATCAGCGGCGCCGTGCACCACGGCGAACACCAGTCCAAGGCACTCACGGCCGATGAAGAGGCTGCAGGCTTGGTGCTGACCTGCTGCGCGCAACCGCTGACCGACGTGGTGCTCGAATCACGCCAGGTCACTGACGAAAGCGCGTATCCGATCAAGAAGATGCCGGTGCGTGTATCTACCCTGGAAAAAAAATCCCACGACGTGATGCAGGTGCGCCTGCAGCTGCCCGCCGCCGATACCTTCCGCTACCACGCAGGCCAGTACATCGAATTCATCCTGCGGGATGGCGCCCGCCGGGCCTACTCGATGGCCAACGCGCCCCACACGCAGGCTGAAGCGCCGGGCGTGGAGCTGCACATCCGCCACATGCCGGGCGGCAAGTTCACCGACCATGTGTTCGGCGCGATGAAGGAAAAGGAAATCCTGCGGGTGGAAGGCCCGTTTGGCAGTTTTTTCCTGCGCGAGGACTCCGACAAGCCCATCGTGCTGCTGGCCTCGGGCACGGGCTTTGCGCCCATCAAGGCGCTGATCGAGCACATGCAGTTCAAGGGCATCACACGCCCGACCGCGCTGTATTGGGGCGGCCGCCGGCCGGGCGACCTGTACCTGCATGACTGGGTGCTGGCGCGTGCGGCCGAAATGCCCCACCTCACCTACGTGCCCGTAGTGTCCGATGCCATGCCCGAAGACGCTTGGACTGGCCGCACCGGCTTTGTGCACCAGGCGGTGATGGACGACTTTGCCGACCTCTCGGGCCACCAGGTGTATGCCTGCGGGGCGCCCATCGTGGTGGATTCGGCGCGCGATGCCTACAGCGCGCAGCGCGGCCTGCCCGCAGAAGAGTTCTATGCGGATGCCTTCACCTCCGAGGCGGACAAGCACGGCGGCTGACCGGGGCGCACATGCCAACCACCCCGGCTGAGCCCGCTGCACCCCGTGCGCCGCTGGCGCTGCCGCCTCCCGGCACTGCGCTCCCACCAGGGCGGATTTCGCGATGGCGCGCCGCAGTGCGCGGCACGGGCCCCATGGCGGCCGTGGTGGGGCTGGCGGTGCTCCTGGTGCTAGGCGCGGGAGAATGGGCAACCCAGAGCGAACTCGACAACCAGTGGGACAACCTGCGCCGCTCGGGTGAAGTGCAGGCCTTGGCCCTGCGCGGCGTGGCCACCCGCTACAGCTATCTGCCCTTCACGGCGGCGCAGCAGCCGCTGATTGCCGAGTTGCTGCACAACCCCGGCGCACAACCGCTGCGCAGCGCTGCCAACGCCTACCTGCAGACCATCAATGCCAATGCGGGCTCGGACACGCTGTATGTGATGAACACCGACGGGCTCACGGTAGCCTCCAGCAACTGGGATACCCCCACCAGTTTCGTCAACCAGAACTACGGCAACCGCCCGTATTTCCGCGATGCACTGCAAGGGCAGCCGGGGCGGTTCTACGGCGTGGGCAAGACCACCGGCGAGCCTGGGCTTTTTGCATCGGCACCCGTGGTGGAAAACGGCCGGGTGATCGGCGTCGTGGCCGTGAAGGTGTGGATGCAGCCCATCGTGGACACCTGGGCGCAACTGCGCGACCCGGTCTTCGTGACCGATGAGCGCGGCATTATCTTCCTCGGCTCTGTCCTCCCCTGGCTGTACCAGACCACGCGCCCACTGCCCGAACAGGACGTGCAGCAGGTGCAATTCGACGAGCAGTATGGCGCACGCTGGACACCCCAGCCCGTGCCCTGGAAAACGCTCCAGCGCGACGGCCAGCCAGGCACCGAGATCCTCGTGCCCGGCACCGGCAAGCGCTATCTGGCCCTTGAAGAGCGCCTGCCCGATCTGGGCTGGACGCTGACCCTCACGGCCGACAGCAAGGCCATCGCCCTGGCGCGCCAACAGGCCTGGGCACTGGCGAGCCTGGCGTCGGGCCTGCTGGTGCTCGGCGCCCTGTACTGGCAGTTGCGCGAACGGCGCCTGCAAGAGAACCGGCAGGCCCGCATCGAGCTGGAGCAGCGCGTCCAGGAGCGCACCCATGCACTGCAGCAGGCGCAGGCATTTCGCCAGTCGATGGAAGACTCGCTGCTGGTGGGCATGCGCGCGCGCGACCTCGAAGGCCGCATCGTCTACGTGAACGCCGCCATGTGCGACATGGTGGGCTACAGCGCAGACGAGCTGATCGGCTGCCTGCCGCCCTACCCCTACTGGCACCCGGACGACCTGGACCGGCACTGGAACGACAGCGACACCGCCCTGGCCGGCAAAGCCGCGCCCCAGGGCAACGAAAACCGGCTGCGGCATCGCAATGGCTCCGACGTGTACACCATGTTCTACACCGCACGCCTCATCGACGGCAACGGCCAGCACATCGGCTGGATGAGTTCGGTGGTGGACATCACCGCCCAAAAACGCGCCGAAGAACAGCAGCAGCAGCGCGAGGCCCAGCTGCAGCGCGTGCAGCGTGTGATCACCGTGGGCGAGATGGCCTCCACGCTGGCGCACGAGCTGAACCAGCCACTGGCCGCCCTGGTCAACTACGCGGCCGCAGCGCGCTCCCTGGCGGCGCAGGGCAAAACCGAGCTGCTGAACGACAGCCTCACCGCACTCTCCAGCCAGGCCCTGCGCGCCGCCGACATCGTCGGCCGCATCCGCCGCTGGGTGCGCCAGCACCCCGAGGCTCGCGAGCCCTGCGACCTCAATGCCGCCGTGGACCAGTCCCTGGGCCTGCTGCTGCGCGCCGAGGCGCGGCGGCACGGGGTAGCGGTGCGGCTGGACCTGGCCCACGGCCCGCTGCGCGTGAATGCCGACCGCGTGCTGCTCGAACAGGTGGTGCTGAACCTGGGCCTCAATGCCTTGCAGGCCATGCAGGCGATGCGCGCAGATGGCACGCCGACCGAGGCGCACGAACTATTGCTGCGCACCACGGCCGATACCCGGTTTGCCTGCCTCGAAGTGCTGGACCGGGGGCCTGGCCTGCCACCCGAGATCGCCGAACGCCTGTTCGAGCCCTTCTTCACCACCCGTTCCGACGGCCTGGGGCTGGGTCTGAACATCTGCCGCTCCATTGTCGAAAGCATGGGCGGCGAGCTGCTGGCGCGCAACCGCGACGGTGGCGGCGCCGTGTTTGAAATCCGGTTGCCCCGCATTTTCTTGCCCCCACCATGACCGACAGCCATCCGACCACTCCCGTCACCGTCAACACCACAGTTCCCGCGAATGTCTACGTCGTGGACGACGACGAGGGCGTGCGCAACTCCCTGGCCGCCCTGCTGCTGGCCGGTGGCCATGCGCCCCGCACGTTTGCCAGCGGCCCTGAGTTCCTGGCCCGCGCCGACCTCGCCCACCCGGGCTGCGTGCTGCTGGACCTGCGCATGGACGGCATGAGCGGCCTGCAGGTGTTCGATGCCCTGCGCGAGCGCAATGCCGTGCTCAAGACCGTGTTCCTGTCCGCCCATGGCGAGCTGGCCTCGGCCGTCACCGCCGTCAAGCAAGGGGCCGTGGACTGGCTCGAAAAACCCTGCGACGAGCAAACCCTGCTGGCCGCCGTGCTCCGGGCCGCGAACCTGTCGCTGGAAGACGCACAGCGCGCGCAGCGGCGCAACACCCTGCGGGAGCGCTGGAACACGCTGAGCCCGCGCCAGCAAGAGGTGGCGCGCCTGCTGGCCACCGGCATCAGCAGCAAGGAGGTGGCGCGCGCGCTGGCCCAGCGCGACCCGGAGCGACCCATCGACCCGCGCACGGTGGACACGCACCGCTCTGCCATCTTCCTGAAACTGGACATCCGCTCGTCGCACGAGCTGGGCATGCTGGTGGAAGATCTGGGGCTGGCAGAAAACACGTTGCGCACGCTGTGACAGCCCTCCACAGGCACCCTCCACAGCTGCCGTCCACCAGTTTTCGTAAGCAGTCTTATTATTTTTTGCACAATGGCACCATGAACCGCAGAAACCACCTCATCGCCAGTGCCGCTGTTGCAGCGGCTTTTTCATCCCCCTTCGCGGCCTCGGTCGCGCTTGCGCAGGACTCCGGCCAGCCCATCCGGCTGGTCGTGCCCTACGCACCCGGTGGGCCCATCGACGTGACGGCGCGTGCACTGGCCGAGCGCGTGCGCGACTCGCTGGGCACCGTGATCATTGAAAACAAGGGCGGTGCAGGCGGCAACATCGGTGCCGACGCCATTGCCAAGGCCGCACCCGATGGCCTGACCATCGGCATCGCTGCCACGGCCACGCACGCAGTGAACCCCTGGCTGTACGCCAAGATGCCCTACGACGCGGGCAAGGATTTCGCGGGCATCACGCAGATGGTGCGTGTTCCCAACGTGCTGGTCATCAACGCCGCCAAAGCCGAGCAGCTCAAGATCAACACCTTGGCCGACCTGATCGCCTACGCCAAGGCCAACCCCGCCAAGCTCAACTACGGCAGCGGCGGCAATGGCAGCGCGGGCCACTTGGCAGGTGAGATGTTCAAGCAGCGCGCGGGCATCTTTGCGCTGCACATCCCCTACCGCGGCGCCAACCCCGCGCAGCTGGCACTGCTGGCGGGCGAGGTGGACTTCAACATCGACAACCTGGCGGCCGCCGCACCCAACATCCGTGCCGGCAAGCTCAAGGCCCTGGCCGTGACCTCGCTGGACGCCTCGCCCTCGCTGCCGGGCGTGCCGCCCCTGTCTGCTACTTTCAAGGGCTTTTCCATCGACACTTGGTGGGGCCTGGTGGCACCTGCAGCTACGCCCAAGCCCATCATCGACAAGCTGAACAAGGCCTTTGTAGCCGCCCTCAATGCGCCAGAAACCAAGACCCGCTTTGGCGCCTTGCTGGCCGAACCCGTACCCACCACACCGCAGCAGTTCGACAGCTTCATGGCCAGCGAACGCGCCAAGTACCAGCAAGTGGTGAAGGCGTCCGGCGCGAAGGTGGATTGATCCCCTGAGCGGCAGTATCTCAACCCCCAAGAGGGACGCCACCCGTGGCCCGGCAAAGCCGGTTCCACGGTGGCACTGGCGTTGGGCTGCGCCAGTTTCATCCGGTGCGGGTCCATCCGTCGCGCAGGGTAATATTTTTTAGCTTTTTTAGCCTCTAGCGCTTATCTACAAAGCGCTAGCAGCTCCTGATTCAGGAGCAATTTATCCACCCACCACAGCGTCCGCCCAACCCGGGCCTTCGAGCCGGTGGATGTCCTGCGATGCCACGGCCTGCAATGCTGCGGCGTCCACGCGCTCGGGCGCAAGATCGGCCAGGGGGCGCAGCACAAACGCGCGCTCGGCCATCCGAGGGTGGGGCACGGTGAGCTCGGGGGTGTCGATGGCCTGGCCGCCAAACCACAGGATGTCCAGGTCCAGCGTGCGCGGGGCGTTGCGGTAGGGGCGCTGGCGGCCAGCGGCTTGTTCGATGGATTGCAGGGCCTGCAGCAGGGGCTGCGGGGCCAGGGCCGTGGTCAGCTCGGCCACGGCATTGAGGTAGTCGGGCCCACCGGCATCGACCGGCGCGCTGCCGTAGAGCGGCGACACGCGTGTGACCCGGGTGCCTGGCAACTGGCCAATGGCCGCCAAAGCATTGCGCAAGGCAGCCTCACACTCGCCCAGATTGGCGCCTAGGCCCACGTAGACCAGGGCGGGCCGTTCGCCCTCCTCGCCGAGGTCCGGCAGATTCACTCGCCCGCCGCCGCAGGGGCTGCACCTTCGCCGCCTCCCGCACCACCGGGCTTGCGACGGCGGCGGCGGCGCTTCTTGGGGGCACCGCCTTCAGAGGGGAACTCGGCGTCGCTGTCGACCGGTCCGGCCTCTGACCCTTGGGGCAAGCCGCGCGGATCGGCGGCGGGTGCAGCGCGGGGCACGCGCTTGACCACGGGCTGCGCTTTCTGGCGGGCTTTCTGTTCTTCTTTGGCCTGGTCCATCAGGTCATCACGGCGCTCGTCGTCGGCGGTCTGGAAGTCCTGCCACCACTCGGCCAGAGCTTCTTCCACCTCGCCCACATCGGCGCGCAAGCGCATGAAGTCGAAACCGGCGCGAAAGCGCGGCTGCATCACCATGCCAAACGGTGTGTTGCCCACGCGCTTTTCAAAACGCGGCTGCATGACCCAGATCTCGCGCATGTCGGCGGCCAGCTTGCCCCGGCCGGACACATCGCCAATGCGCTTGTCGAACACCTCGTCGATGGCCTCCTGCAGCGCGGGCAGCGGGTGCTGGCGCTGGTTCAGGCGCGCCTGCCAGCCATTGCGCACGTCTTCCCACAGCACGCAGGCCAGGAGGAAGCTCGGGGCGACGGGCTTGCCTTCGTTGACGCGGCGGTCGGTGTCCACCAGGGCGGCTTTGACAAACGGCGTATCGGCGCGCTCCACGGCCACGTCCAGCAACGGGTAGATGCCCTTGGACATGCCCAGCTTCTTGAGCTGCTCGATGGTGGCGATGGCATGCCCGGTCTGCAACAGCTTGAGCATTTCGTCAAACATACGGCTTTGGGGCACCTCGGCCAGCAGCGCCTGCGACTGCACCAGGGGTGCGGCCGACTTGGCGTCGATGCTGAAGCCCAGGGGGCTGAGCTTGGCTGCAAAGCGCACGGCGCGGATGATGCGCACCGGGTCTTCGCGGTAGCGCGTGGCGGGGTCGCCAATCATGCGAAGCGTCTTCTTCTTGGCGTCCTGCAAACCCTTGTGGTAGTCCACCACGATCTGGCTCACCGGGTCGTAGTACATGGCGTTCACGGTGAAGTCGCGGCGCGTGGCGTCTTCGTCCTGCGGGCCCCAGACGTTGTCGCGCAGCACGCGTCCGCTGGCATCCACAGCGTGCTGCATGCCCGACAGCTGGGCCTTGCTGGTCTTTTCGTTGCCCGCCACCTGGCCCGCAGCAGCGTTGTCCAGGTAAGCGCGGAAGGTGGAGACCTCGATCACTTCATGCTCACGCCCCCGGCCGTGCACCACGTGCACGATGCGAAAGCGCTTGCCGATGATGAAGGCGCGGCGGAACAGGCCCTTGACCTGCTCGGGCGTGGCGTTGGTGGCCACGTCAAAGTCCTTGGGGCGCAGGCCCAGCAGCAGGTCGCGCACGGCGCCGCCGACGATGTAGGCCTCAAAACCTGCTTGCTTGAGCGTGGCAACCACCTCGGCGGCGCGGTAATCCACCAGCTCGGGGTTGATGCCGTGCACCGAGGCGGGCACCTCCTCGCGCTTGCCGAAGTGGGGCTTGCCGCCCGAAGTGCCGGGCGTCGATTTGCCCATCAGTTTGTCTAGGAACTTCTTGATCATGGAGTGAAAGGTTTCAGGGGGTCGGGCACGAAACGGCGGCTGGTGGGGGCTGCAAAGCGCTCATCATTCAGCGGGTAGTGCAGGCGTTTCGGCATCGGCCGCAAACAGGTCCAGTATGCGCCAGCCGCGCTCCTGGGCCAGGGCGCGCAGGCGCGGGTCGGGGTTGGTGGCCACCGGGTGATTCACCTTCTCCAGCAGCGGCACGTCGTTCATCGAGTCGCTGTAGAAGGTGCTTTCGACATCTCCCCAGGCCAGTTGCCGCTCGGCCAGCCATTGTTCCATGCGGCGCACCTTGCCTTCGCGCATGGTGGGAATGCCGTCGATCTCGCCGGTGTACCAGCCGCTGGCGTCGCGCACCAGTTGCACGGCCAGCAGTTGCGAAACGCCCAGCGCCTGCGCGATGGGCGTGGTCACGAACTCGTTGGTGGCGGTGACGATCAGCACCTCGTCGCCCGCCGCCTGGTGCTGGCGGATCAGGTCAAGCGCCTGGGGCTGGATGGCGGGGGTGATGACCTCGCGCATGAACTGCTGGTGCGCGGCCGCCGCCGCCTCGGGCCCGCGCAGGCGCACGGCCTCGGTCGCAAAACGCACGTAGTCGTGCACATCGAGCGTTCCAGCCTGGTAGTGGGCGTAGAACTCGTCGTTGCGGCGCGCGAACTCCACGGGGTCGTTCCAGCCGATGCGGATGGTGAATTCGCCCCACTCGTAGTCAGAGTCGAGCGGCAACAGCGTGTGGTCCAGGTCAAACAGCGCAAGCCGCAAGCGGCGGGGTTCAGAAGTCATTCAGGTTCACACGTAAAAAAAGACGTGGGGGCACGGCGTTATTCCGATTCCAACATTGTCTTGAGCAAGGGAATCGTGATGGCGCGCTGGGTGCGCAAGGCAAAGGCATCCAGCTGGTCCAAGAGCTGCATGAGGCTGCCCAGGTCGCGCGAGAAGCGGTTGAGCATGTAGTCCATAACTTCGTCGCCCAGGAACACGCCGCGTGCGTCGGCCTCCTGGCGCAGCACGGCGCGGCGCTCGGCCTCGCCCAGCAGCTGCAACTGGAACACATGGCCCCAGCCCAGGCGGCTGCGCAGGTCGTCGCGCAAGGGCAGGTCTGCCGGGGGCAGGTTGCCAGCAGCCAGCACCCAGCGCTGGCTGCCGCTGGCGGGGCTGATGGCGTTGACGAACCAATTGAACGCGGTGGCCTGCTGGGCGGTGCTGTACAGGTGCACGTCGTCCATGAGCACGGCTGCCCAGTTTTCGTCGAAATCAGGGGGTTCCGCGACGGCCGGGTCGAGCCAGCCTACGCTGGAGCCCTGCTCGCGCAGGGCCTGGCGCACGGCCTGGAGCAAATGGGTCTTGCCACTGCCGGGCTCACCCCACAGATAGGTGGGCACGGGGGAGCGGGTGGCCTCGCTGCTGCCTTCGCCGGCGGCCAGGCGCAGATGTTGCAGGGCGGCTTCATTGGGGCCTGCATAAAACCGGGCCAGCGTGGGCCCTGTGGCCAGGCCGATGTCCAGTGCCAGTTGCTTCATCATGGCTGCCGCCCACAGGCACACAGGCAGAGGGTTGGGGCATGAAACAGCATGGGCTTGAAGGACAAAACAGGGCGGTGTGAAGGGGTGAGCGGGTGGCACTGGGTGCGCAACCCGTAAAATCTGGGCAAATTTTAGTCTGCTGCGCACGCTGTTCCGTGCCGTCCCTGCCTTGAGCACCCCTATGAGCACCTCTGCCACCTCCCCCACCCCCCTGTCCTACAAAGACGCTGGCGTTGACATCGACGCGGGCGACGCCCTGGTCGAACGCATCAAACCCCTGGCCAAGAAGACCATGCGCGAAGGTGTGCTGGCGGGTATTGGCGGCTTTGGCGCGCTGTTCGAAGTGCCCAAGCGCTACAAGGAGCCGGTGCTGGTCTCCGGCACCGACGGCGTGGGCACCAAGCTCAAGCTGGCGTTTGAATGGAACATGCACGACACCGTGGGCATCGACCTGGTGGCCATGAGCGTGAACGACGTGCTGGTGCAAGGCGCCGAGCCCCTGTTCTTCCTAGACTACTTTGCCTGCGGCAAGCTCGATGTGGACACCGCCGCTGCCGTGGTGGGCGGCATCGCCAAGGGCTGCGAGCTGAGCGGCTGCGCACTGATCGGTGGCGAAACGGCCGAAATGCCCGGCATGTACCCTGCTGGTGAGTACGACCTGGCCGGCTTTGCCGTGGGTGCGGTCGAAAAGTCCAAGATCCTGACCGGCAAGGACGTCAAGCCCGGCGACGTGGTGCTGGGCCTGGCCAGCCATGGCGTGCACTCCAACGGTTTCAGCCTGGTGCGCAAGTGCATCGAACGCGCTGGCGACAACCTGCCCGCCACGCTGGATGGCAAGCCCTTCAAGCAGGCCATCATGGAACCCACCCGCCTGTACGTGAAGAACGTGCTGGCCGCGCTGGCGGTCCATCCGATCAAGGCCCTGGCCCACATCACCGGTGGTGGCCTGCTGGAGAACATCCCCCGCGTGCTGCCCGAAGGCACGGCCGCCCACCTGACCAAGGGCAGCTGGCCCCAGACCGAGCTGTTTGCCTGGCTGCAAAAGACCGCCAGCATCGACGACATCGAGATGAACCGCACCTTCAACAACGGCATTGGCATGGTGGTGGTGGTGGATGCCGCCAACGCTGAGGCCACCGCCGCCACGCTGCGCGCTGCAGGCGAGCAGGTGTACACGATTGGCACGATCGCTGCGCGCGGCGAAGGCGCCGCCGTGGTGGTGGCCTGATCGCCGCCGCCCGCGTTCATTCAACCCCACCGCACACCAGCTTTAGCGACGCATGGCGCAGCGCCCTTCTTCTGCCCTCGTAGCCCCTGAACCACCCGAGCCCACCACGCTGCCACCGCGCGCCCTGACCCGGGGCGTCGTGGTGGCCAGCTACCTGCTGGTGGCGGCCGTGCTGCTGCTGGTGATGTGGCGCGGCCTGCTGCCGGGCCTGCTGTGCGTGTGCCTGGGCTTTCTGCTCACGCGGGCCCTCACGCGCTGGTTTGCCCAGGGTCTGGGCCGGGTGCAGCGCCAGTCCACCCCCTCCGCCCGCAGCCTGCGGGTGGCGCAGGTTGTGGCGGCAGGTCTGGTCATGCTGCTGCCCCTGGCACTGCTGGCCGCCGGGCTGACGCACTCGCGGGGTTATCTGGTCGATGCCCCGCAGCAATACCGCGAGCTACTCAACTACATGGCGCGCACGGTGCTGGAGCTACGCCTGAAGCTGCCTGCCGACATGGCGGCCCACCTGCCCGAAGGTGCGGCTGAAATCCAGCGGATCATCGCCAACTACCTGGGCGCCAAGGCCGGAGCGCTGGCCATGGCCGGGCGCGCCTGGCTGGCCGGTGTGCTGTTTGCCTATGTGGGCCTGCTCATCGGCGCGCTGGCGGCCGTGCGCCCACCAGCCCTCGCGCGCGGCCCGCTGGCCCAGCAGCTCAAGCTGCGCATCACGCTGTTTGGCGAGTCCTTCCAGCAGATCGTGGCCGCGCAGTTCTGGATTGCGGCGTTCAACACCCTGCTCACCGCGCTGTTCCTGCTGTTTGTGCTGCCGCTGTGGAATCTGGAGCTGCCCTACACGCCCGTGCTGATCACGTTCACGTTCATCGCCGGGCTCGTGCCCATCGTGGGCAATCTGGTGTGCAACGTGGTCATCACCATCGTGGGGCTGTCGGTGTCGCCGCTGGCAGCCGCCGCCTGCCTGGGCTTTCTGATCCTGATCCACAAGGCCGAATACGTGATCAACGCCAAGGTGGTGGGCCGCCGCACGCAGATGGGCGTGTGGGAGCTGCTGAGCGTGATGTTCGTGGCCGAGGCCGTGTTTGGCCCCGCCGGGCTGGTGGCGGCCCCGCTGTTTTATGCCTACCTCAAGAAGGAACTGGTGGCATCGCGGCTGGTATAGCCGACCATGGATGCTGCCACGGGCAGCATCAAACACCACATTCACTACAAATTTAATAGCTGCTCGCGCTTGACAGATAAGCGCTAGAGCCTATTTTTATTCATTTTTTTGCAAACTGCCGCGCCACAAAGGCCCACACCAGGGCGGAGGCATCCGGCCCCGCCGGGTCGCTGAACGGCAATTGCGCCACGCCGCCGCTCCAGGCGTGGGCCAGCCCCGCCACTTCGCGCAGCGCCACCACGGTGCGGCCCCGGGTCTTGAATTCGGTCACCCGCATGGCATGGCGCTGGCCACGCTGCAGGGTGCGCAAGGCTCCGGCCCGCGCGCCCAGCGCATCCGCCCACAGCAGGGCCGTGGCCGCCGCGTTACGCACAGAGACCACACCATCGGCATCGCCATGCAGCACCAGCAGGGGCGGCAGCGGCAGCACGGAAGGGGTTGCGCCCTGGTTGAGGGAGACACCCAGGGGCTCTGGCAGGTGCGCAGCGCGCCGCCCGTGCATGGCGGCCAGCGCCGTGGCGGCCGATTCGGCCGTGCCCGGTGCCACCCCGGAATGCATGGCCACGGCACAGAACCGCTGGGGATAGAGCGCGGCCATCAGCACGGCCATGCTGGCACCGGCCGACAAGCCCGCCACGGCCACACGGGCCAGGTCCACCGGGTAGCGGCGCGCCACCTTGTCCACCGCAGCCAGCAGCGTGGCTGCCTCGGCCTGGGCCTTGCCGTTGCGGCGCTCAAACCAGTTCCAGCATCCATGGGCGTTGGCCATGCGCTCCTGCTCAGGGTACAGCACCAGAAAACGCTCGCGCGCGGCCAGCCGGTTCATGCGCGTGGCGGCAGCCAGATCGCCCCCCGTCTGGCCGCAGCCATGCAGCATGACCAGCAAGGGCAGTTTCTCGTCTGCTTTCAGCGCCAGCCCTGGCGGGATGTAGAGGTGGTAGCGCCGCGCGCCCGCAGGCCCGGGTGCAACGCCACCGACCCACTCTCCGCGAGCGGGCACGGGCTTGCTGGCCGCGCGCCGGGCTGGCACCGCTGGCGCAGGCACCACCCGGCGCGGCGCAGCCGGGGCCTTGGCGCGCACGGGGCGCGCCGCCCGGGCAAAGGCCTTCAGGTTGCGCTGGTAGGCCCGCGTCAGCGCTGACAGGGAAAACAAGCGGGAGCGTCTGGCCATGGCAAGGAGTCGTGTAGTGGGTGGGCTGTAGAGGGCAAAAATTTAGGGAAAACCCTAATCACCATAACAGCTTATGCGGCTCACCGCGCAAAACTATCAATTTGATAGCTACAAAACATTACCCATACAGCGTTAATCGCCTTTTTCCAGACAACCCCCATGGCCCGCTTGCCCACCATTCCCTGTGAAACCTCGCCAAGACCTCCATCGATGGCGTAAATTGATCGAAACCTGTCCCGTCTGGCGCGGACTCCACGCCTTAGCGCAATGAGAATAAAGGCTTCAAACCATCCATCGAAAGAAGCACACCATGAAAACATGTCTGATTGTGATTGACGTCCAGGAGTCCTTTCGCCACCGCCCTTACTTCACCACGCACGACCTGCCCGCCTATCTGCAGGCCCAGAACGCCCTGATCGAAGGCTGCGTGGCGCGCGGCGTGCCGGTGGTGCGGGTGTTCCACAGCGAAGGCCCCGAAGTGCCCGAGAATGCGTTTTCGCAGGTGTCAGGCCAGGTGCGCGCACTCGATGGCCTAGCGCCCTTCGAGGCGGCCGCCACCTTCACCAAGTCCCGCCACAGCGCGCTGGTGGGCACGGGACTGGACGTGTGGCTGACGCGCCATGGCATCCAGCGCCTCATCATCAGCGGCATCCGCACCGAACAATGCTGCGAAACCACCACGCGCCACGCCTCGGACCTGGGCTGGGAGGTGGACTACGTGACCGACGCCACCTTGACCTGGGACATGGTGCAGCCAGACGGCCAGACGCTGGCAGCCGTCGACATCAAGACCCGCACCGCCACGGTGCTGCAGGGCCGCTTTGCCACCCTGCGCACCGTGCGGGAAGCCCTGGACGCCCTGGAAGCGGCCGCAGCCTGACCGCCGGAGAACACCATGCGCGCCACAGTCTGCGAATTGCGCTACCAACCCCATCTGCTCGAAGCTGCCTGGGTAGCACTGTGCGCCCACACCCGCAGCGCGCAATCCGAGCTGGTGCTGCTGCCCGAGTTCGCCTTTGTCGAGCCGGTGTGGGAATCGCTCCCCGCCGATCCAGCACGCTGGGGCGCTGCCGTCGCACTCAGCGACGCCTGGGCAGCCCGCCTGCCCGAGCTGGGCGCCGACTGGGTGGTGGGCGCGCGCCCGGTCACTGCGGGCGGGCAGCGCCTGAACGAAGGCTTTCTCTGGTCCGCGCAGACCGGCTACGCGCCCCTGCGACGCAAGTTCCACCTGCCCGATGAACCGGGTGGCTGGGAGGCCCAGTGGTTTGAGCGCGGTGATGCAGCATTTCCCCGTTTCAACGCCGGGCCGCTGGCCTTCGGCCTGAACATTTGCACCGAACTCTGGGCGCTGGACACCTATGCCAACTATGCGGCGCTGGGCGGGCTGCAGGCCATCCTGTCGCCGCGCGCCACAGCGGCCGCCACCACCGACAAATGGCTGGCCGTGGGCACCGTTGCGGCCGTGCGCACTGGCGCCTACAGCCTGTCGTCCAACCGCGCGGACCACGCCGCAGGCACCTATGGCGGCGCGGGCTGGGTCATCAGCCCCGATGGCGCCCTGCTCGCCCGCACCACGACAGAACAACCCTTTTGCACCGTCGATATCGACCTGAACGCCGCAACGACTGCGCACGGCACCTATCCGCGTTATGTGTTTGCCCACCACCCTCCCCGCACCACACCATGACCACACCATCTGCCATCAAACCCCCAAAGCCCCTGCAAGTCGCCATCCTCGTTTTTGACGAGGTGGAAGCCCTGGACCTGGGCGGCCCCTACGAAGTGTTCACCACCGCCGTGCGCATGGCGCAGCGCCTGCAGCCTGGCGCACCCGCGCCATTTGCCGTGCAGTGCGTGACCCGCAGCCTGGCCCCCGTGCGGGCCCGCGCTGGTCTGCGCGTGCTGCCGGACGCGGACTTCACCAACGCCACCGCGCCCGATGTGCTCATCGTGCCCGGCGGCGTGGTGGACGCCGCCGCGGCCTGCGCAGACACCCGCGCCTGGGTGGCCCAGGCTGCACGTGGTGCGCAGATCACCGCATCGGTGTGCACAGGAGCATTCATCCTGGCAGCCGCAGGCGTGCTGACCGAAGGCCCTGCCACCACCCACTGGGAGGACATTGCTGACCTGCGGGCGCAGTTTCCCACCCTGGATGTGCGGGAAAATGTGCGCTGGGTAGACCGGGGGGCGCTGGTCACGTCGGCCGGCATCAGCGCCGGCATTGACATGAGCCTGCATCTGGTCACCCGGCTGGCGAGCGCAGCACTTGCGGAGCGCACCGCCCGCCAGATGGACACCCCGTGGAACAGGGAGCCATAAAACGCCTTGGGAGCGGCGCCTTTTTCAAGAACTTGTCATGCAGGACACCACACCTTCCCCCATCCACGTGTACTTCGCCCTGCTGCCTGGCAGCCTGGTGCTGGACTGGGCGGGCCCGGCCGAGGCGCTGCGGATTGCCAACCAGACCCTGGTCGCCCTGGGCCAACCAGAGCGCTTTGTGCAGCACTTCGTGAGCCCCACGCCCGAGTCCATGTCGTCCGTGGGGGTCGCTGTCACCGGGCTGGCGCCGCTGCCTGACACACTGCCCAGCCCCGCGTGGGTGGTACTGGTGGGCCTGGCAGGCCACCACATCGACGTGAGCGGCGCCGAAGCCCAGGCGCTGCTGCACTGGCTGCGCGGCCTGCGCCCGGTGGCGGGGCAGCTGGAGCTGGTCACCGTGTGCGCGGGCGCGGTGCTGGCCGCCCATGCAGGGCTGCTGACCGGCCGGCGCGCCACCACGCACCACCTGCACCTGGACGAGCTGGCCCTGGTAGACCCACGCTGCGACGTGGCCGCCAACCGCGTGTTCGTGGCCGATGGCCCCATCTACACCAGCGCAGGCGTGACCACCGGCATCGACCTGCTGCTCCACCGCATCTCCGACATCTGCAGCCCCACGGTGGCGGTGCAGGTGGCGCAGGCCATGGTGATCGGGCTGCGCCGGGGGCCGGACGACCCGCAGTTCTCGCCGTTTCTGCACCACCGCAACCACATGCACCCCGCACTGCACCGCGTGCAGGACGCCGTGGGCCAGCAACCGCAGGCCGACTGGAGCGTGCCGCAGATGGCCGAGGTGGCACACACCTCGCCGCGCCACCTCACGCGGCTGTTTCTGGAACATGCGGGCATCGCCCCGCTGCAGTACCTGCGGCGCATCCGCCTGGCCACGGCCGAGGCCGCGCTGCGGTCTGGCCAGAACGTGACGCAGGCGGCGCTGATGGCGGGGTTCAGCTCCGACACCCAGCTGCGCCGGGCCTGGCACCAGTTCGGGCGCGGAGGCACGCCGTCGCAGGGTACGGGCCGGGCGCGCGCGCACTGAACTGCGGGCACCGGCCCGCTTCGCAGCCTCGGCCACGGCCCCAAAAGGCACCCGCCGCGACGGCACAGACACTGCCATGAAAGAGCCACCGCGCCGATGAGAATGAACGTCTGCAGGCCCCGCGCCCGCAGCAGATCCTGGACACCCTGCCCGAGGAGCGCTTTGACCGGGTCACGGCTTTTGCGGCGCACCAATTCAAAGGCCCGGCCCAGCCTTAGAAATCTGAAGCACGTGAATCCGCAGTTTGAATTTCCGCAATTCGACCGTTCTCAGGAACAGGAGGATGCAGCGGCATCCGCTCGAATGACCACACCAAGCACGCCCTGGCCTACTGCGCCACAAACCCGCTGGTCTTGATGATGCGCGTCCAAGCCTCGGTGTAGGCCGCCTGGCGGGTGGCCAGCTGCTGCGGTGTCATGTAGCCCACCGTGAGGCCCATGGCCGTCAGGTGCTCGCGCACATCCGGCATCGCCACCACCTTGGACAGGGCGATGGAGAACTCGGTGATGAACTTCTGCGGTGTGCCGGTGGGGGCGTAGATGCCGTAGTAGGGCAGGTCTTCAAAGCCCTTGAGGCCCATTTCGTCGAACGTGGGCACATCGGGCATGGCGGCCTGGCGCTTGGTGCCGAGCACGCCCACCACGCGCACCTTGCCCGCCTTGTGGTTCTCGATGAAATCCTGCACCGAGGCGACGCCTGCACCGATCTGGTTGCCCAGCATGTCGGCCATCATGGGCGCGCTGCCCCGGTAGGGGGCGGACACCAGGTCGATCTGGTATTTCTGCCCGATCAGCTTGACCAGGAATTCGGGGGTGGAAGCTGGCGCCGGGATACCCACGGCCCCCTTGCCCTGGCCCGCCGTGCGCACCCAGTTGACGTAGTCGCCGAACGACTTGGCAGGCGTGCCGCCCGAGACGGCGAATGCATTCACAAAGGTGGCAAAGCCACCGACGGGAACGAAGTCGCGCACCGGGTCGAAGCCGGCGTTCTTGACCACCTGGGGCAGGATGGAGATGGTGTGGTCGTGCGTGATGAACAGCGTGGTCCCATCGGGCACCGCGGCTTTGAGCGCCTGGGCCGCAATCTGGCCCCCGGCGCCAGGGCGGTTTTCCACCACCACTGGCACGCCCAGTTCGTCCTTGAGCTTCTCGGACAAGGTGCGCGCAATGGCGTCCGAACCACCGCCGGGCGGGAACCCCACCAGCAGGCGAATGGGCTTGGCCGACTGCGCCGACGCGAGCCCCACGGTCAGCGCAGCCCCCAGAAAGGCGCTGGTGCGCAAAACACGGGACAACAGGCTGCGGCGGGATGGGGTCATGGCAAAAGCTCCAAAAGGATGTGCAATGGGCACCGCAAAAATCAGGCCAGGCGTGCCCGGTGGCGCGCAAGCTGTGCACGCACCTGGGCCGGGGCCGTACCTCCCAGCGTATTGCGGGCGTTGAGCGAGCCACGCAGGCTCAGGCACTCGTACACATCCTTCTCGATGGCGGGGTGAAAGCCCTGCAGCACCGTCAAAGGCAGCTCCGACAGGTCGCACGCGTGCGAGGTGGCCGCCTTCACCGCATGGGCCACGGTTTCGTGCGCGTCGCGGAAGGGCAGGCCCTTTTTCACCAGATAGTCGGCCAGGTCGGTGGCCGTGGCGTAGCCCTTGAGGGCGGCCTGCTCCATGGCCTGGGCGTTCACGGTGATGCCACCTTCTTTTTGGCCCGTGGCGGGGTTCAGCTGGCCGCCCACCATCTCGGCAAAGATGCGCAGCGTGTCCTTGAGCGTGTCCACCGTGTCGAACAGCGGCTCCTTGTCTTCCTGGTTGTCCTTGTTGTAGGCCAGGGGCTGGCCCTTCATCAGGGTGATGAGGCCCATGAGGTGGCCCACCACGCGGCCGGTCTTGCCGCGAGCCAGTTCCGGCACGTCGGGGTTCTTCTTCTGCGGCATGATTGAGCTGCCGGTGGTGAAGCGGTCGGCGATCTTGATGAAGCCGAAGTTCTGGCTCATCCAGATGATGAGTTCTTCGCTCAAGCGGCTCACGTGCACCATGCACAGGCTGGCGGCGGCGGTGAATTCGATGGCGAAGTCGCGGTCGCTCACGGCGTCCAGGCTGTTCTGGCACACGCCCTCCATGCCCAGAGTTTTTGCGACGCGCTCGCGGTCCAGCGGGTAGGTGGTGCCGGCCAGGGCCGCGCTGCCCAGGGGCAGCACGTTGGTGCGGCGGCGCACGTCGGCCATGCGCTCGGCATCGCGCTTGAACATTTCCACATAGGCGAGCATGTGGTGGCCAAAACTCACGGGCTGAGCCACTTGCAGGTGGGTGAAGCCGGGCAGGATCACCTCGACGTTCTGCTCGGCCACATCCACCAGCGACACCTGCAGCTCTTTCAGCAGGTCGCCGATCAAATCAATCTCGCCGCGCAGCCACAAGCGCACGTCCGTGGCCACCTGGTCGTTGCGGCTGCGGCCGGTGTGCAGGCGCTTGCCGGCATCACCCACCAGCTGGGTCAGGCGGGCTTCGATGTTCAGGTGCACGTCTTCCAGGTCCAGCTTCCATTCGAACGCGCCGGAC
Source organism: Acidovorax facilis (assembly GCF_023913775.1). Taxonomy (GTDB): domain Bacteria; phylum Pseudomonadota; class Gammaproteobacteria; order Burkholderiales; family Burkholderiaceae_C; genus Acidovorax; species Acidovorax facilis. The sequence goes on along the minus strand of NZ_JAMXAX010000063.1, from coordinate 1,418 downwards.
TCGATTTCCGACGTGATCTGGGCCATGCCGCGCTGGATGGAGGCGTGGTCGGAGGCAGAGATGATGCCCTGCGCGGCGAGCATCTCGGCATGTGCCAGGCTGCCTGCAATATCGGCCTGCCACAGACGCTTGTCGAAGAACACGCTGGAGGTGTAGCGCTTGACCAGGTCGCTCATGGGCTCGGAAAACAACGCCGACCAGGCCTGGGCCTTGGTGTCGAGCTGGTTGTGGGACGGCGCAGAGTCAGCGCTGGTGGCTTGGGCTTTGGACATAAGGAGGGCAATAATCCGGAGGTTCAGACACCCGGACAACCCGGGCGCCGCAATGCAAAACACGCAAATTTTATCGACCCAGCCCCCGCTGCCCGATTCTGGCCCGCCAGAAAGGTCTGCGCGCAGCGTGCGGGCGGCCGCTGGCGCCGGGCCGGGCGGGCAGCCGCCGCGCGGGCGGGCCCTGGTGTTTGACGCCTGCCAGGTGGGCGTGGTGCTGCGGGCCGTGCTGTTCGTGGAGCTGGTGGTGGGCGTGGGCGCGATGTATGGGGCGGGCAACCCTGTGGAATGGCTGGCCACCCTGGCACTGCTGACGGGCGGTGCGCTGCCCGCCACGCTGCTGTGGCTGGTCACGGCCTGCAGCCTCAAGACCGTGCTGCAGCGACTGACCACCGTGCAGCAATACCTGGCGGGCGTGCTGCTGGGTGCCCTGGCCGGGGCCTATGCCTGCGGCATGCTGGCGCTGGTGGCGCAGCCCACCTCGGCCCCCTGGCTGGCCAGCGCCGCCACGGGCGCCCTGCTGGCCGCCATGCTGGTGGCAGCGCTGGTGCTGCGCGCGCGGGGCCGCACGCCCGCGGCCACCACGGCTCGCCTGACGGAGCTGCAGTCACGCATCCGCCCCCATTTTCTGTTCAACACGCTCAACAGCGCCATCGCGCTGGTGCGCGAAGAACCGGCCAAGGCCGAATCGCTGCTGGAAGACCTGTCCGACCTGTTTCGGGTCGCCCTCATCGAGCAGGGTGAATCGACCACGCTGGCCGAAGAAATCACGCTCGCGCGCCGCTACCTGGGCATCGAAGAGGTGCGCTTTGGCAAACGCCTGCAGGTGCAGTGGAACCTGGACCCCCGCACCGACGGCGCCCGCCTGCCCCCGCTGCTGCTGCAGCCTCTGGTGGAAAACGCCGTCAAACACGGCGTGGAGCCCAGCGACCGGGGTGGCAAGCTCCGCGTGCTGACCGAGCTGCGCGGCAGCCGTGTGGTGGTGCGCATCACCAACACCCTTCCCCCCAAGGAAGGCAAGAACGGCCATGGCAATGGAGAAGACACCGCGCCCCGGGGCCACGGCATTGCGCTGGCCAATGTGCGTGCGCGGCTGGCGCTGCTGCACGATGTGCAGGGCGAGTTCACCGCTGGCGTGCAGGACGGCCT
>NZ_JAMXAX010000062.1 GCF_023913775.1 Acidovorax facilis | reverse complement strand
ACGATCGACAGCCCGAGCCCACACCCCCCCCGCCTTGTCCGACCCGCGCCAGAAGCGCGCAAACAGATCGCCCAGGTGTTCGGCTGGCACGCCCGGCCCGTCGTCCTCCACCAGCAGCAAGGCCCAGCGCCCCGGCTCCTCGTGGCCAACACGCACTGTCACCGTGGCGCCGGGGCCTGCGTAGTGCAGTGCGTTGTCGATGAGGTTGTTGAGCGCCTCGCGCAGCAGCACCGGGTGGCCTTGCACGGGCAGGCTGTCGTCACCCTCGTAGCCCAGGTCCATGCCTTGCGCCAGGGCGCGGGCTGCCCATTCGCGAGCGACTTCGCGGGCCAGGCAGGCCAGGTCGATGGCCTGCATCTCCACGTTCGATTCGGAGCGCGCCAGCTGCAGCAGCTGGTGCACCAAGTGGGCGCTGCGCTGGGCGGCCGAAAGCACTTTCTGCAGCCGTTCCTGCACGGCGGGCTCATGGCTTTCGTGCAGGGCAAGCTCGGTCTGGCCGATGAGCCCGGCCAGCGGGGTGCGCAGTTGGTGCGCAGCGTCGTTGAGAAAGCGCTTTTCCTTTTGCTGGCCGCGCGCCACGGTCTCCAGCAGCCGGTTGATGGTGCTGGCCAGCGAATGCACCTCCTGCGGAGCCGAAGTCAGCTCGATGGGGGGCAGCGGCGTGGTGCCAGCCTGGGGCAGGGCGCCGGCCCGCTCGATCTGGGCCTCCAGGCGCTTCAAGGGCTGCAGGCCGCGCAGCACGCCCGCATACACCACGGCGCTCAGCGCCAGGCCCATCAGCCCCATGGGGAACACCATCTGCTCCAGCAGCTCCTGCGCGATGCGCTCGCGCACGGTGAGGCTCTGCGCCACCTGCACGCGCAGGGTCTGGCGCGTCTGGGGTGTGCCGTAGTCCACGTCCAGCAGCGCCACGCGCACGGGGCGGTCGTCCACGCGGGCGTGGTACAGGTAGGGGTCGCCCACGCGCACCTCCACTGGCGGCGGCGGAGGCAGCTGGGCATTGCCCAGCAGAAAGCGGCCGGGCGGGGACGAGACCATGTAGGTGATGCGGTCGGCCGGGTCCTGCTCCAGGATGTCCTGCGCGGCCTTGGGAAAGTCCACCAGCAACCCGTCCCCGATCGGCTTGATCTGCCGCGCGAGCGCCCGCACCGACTGCGTCAGCGTCTGGTCAATGCCCTTCTCGCCGTTCTGCAGCGCAATGCGCCACGCCAGAAACCCGCCAGACAGCCACAACACCAGCTGCGGCAGCAACAGCCACAGCAGCAGCTTGCGTTGAAGAGAAACCCCCGGTACGTGGCGCATGTCAGTGGCCTGGGCCTGCGGAGATCAGTGGGACCCCCGATGCCAGCCACTGGCGCGGCCCCCGCGAGGGATGCCGAGCAAGGGCCGCCCCGCAGCGAGGGCATCGTCCGCCTGCCCGCGTAGCGCAGCGAAGCGAGAGCGGGGGGAAGGCGCGCAGCGACTCAGGGGGGTGTTCCATCTACGGCCTGTTCAGCATGTACCCCAGCCCCCGGATGTTGCGGATGGCCAGCGGCGAGGTGTCGAGCTTCTTGCGCAGGCGGTGCACATACACCTCCAGCGCGTTGGAGTTGAGCGGGGGCGCGGCGGTTTGTCCGGGCTCCGGGGGGCTGGCGCGCCAGGCGGCCAGCACATCGTCGCGCGTGACGACTTCGCCACAGCGGTTGACCAGCAACTCCAGCAGCTCCCATTCGCGCTGGGTCAGGTCGAGCAGGTCGCCATTGAGCGCCGCCGAATGGCTGGCGTGGTCCAGCACCAGCGGGCCGATGGTGGTGCTGGCGCCGCCTGCGGCGCTGCTGGCCTGGGTAAAGGCGGGCTGGCGCGCACGGCGCAGCATGGCCTGCAGGCGGGCCTGCAGCTCCTGCATGTTGAAGGGCTTGGTGATGTAGTCGTCAGCCCCGGCATTGAGGCCCAGCACGCGGTCTTCCACGCCATCTCGCGCGGTCAGAATCAGCACGGGCAGGCCGGCAATGTGGGTGCGTGCCCAGGTCAGCAGCTCCATGCCGTCGGCGCCGGGCAGGCCCAGGTCCAGGATGATGCCGTCCACCGCCTGCGACTGCAGCAGCGTGGTGGCCTCAGCCACACTGGAGGCCGTGTGCACGCCGAATTCCAGCTGCTGGAGCTGGCCAGTCAGCGCGTCCAGCAGCAGGGCATCATCTTCAACAATCAGTATCGTGGCCATGGGATTGAGCATAACAAAGCACCCCGCCAGCGGCTCCTGCAGCACGGCAATGCTTGCACCCGCAGCGGTTGGTAATTCAATAACGGGCCAATGGCGTTGGTATGTAACCCACACCCGGGAAAGCCCTGATATGTTCATTAATTATTGTAATTAAAGTACCGACTGCGCTGAACAGCACCGGATTCCGGCGCACCCAACGGATTCAAACATCGAGGAGACAAGGGTATGTGGAAGTTGACAAAAATCGCCGCAGTGGCGGTGGGCCTGGCGGCAGCGATGTCGGCCAGCGCGGGGGAGGTGGAGGTCCTGCACTACTGGACTTCGGGCGGCGAAGCCAAGTCGGTGGCCGAGCTCAAGAAGATCATGCAGGGCAAGGGCCACACCTGGCGCGACTTTGCCGTGGCCGGTGGCGGTGGCGACAGCGCCATGACCGTGCTCAAGAGCCGCGTGATCTCGGGCAACCCACCGTCGGCTGCGCAGACCAAGGGCCCGGCCATTCAGGAGTGGGCGTCCGAAGGCGTGCTGGCCAACATGGACACCCTGGCCAAAGCTGAAAAATGGGATGACCTGCTGCCCAAGGTGGTCGCCGATGTCATGAAGTACAAGGGCGCTTACGTGGCGGCCCCGGTCAACGTGCACCGTGTGAACTGGATGTGGGGCAGTTCCGAGGCCCTGAAGAAGGCTGGCGTGGCCGCCATGCCCAAGACCTGGGACGAGTTCTTTGCGGCAGCTGACAAGCTCAAGGCCGCAGGCTTGGTGCCCGTGGCCCACGGTGGCCAGAACTGGCAGGATTTCACCACGTTTGAATCGGTGGTGCTCGGCGTGGGTGGCCCCAAGTTCTACCAGGACGCCTTGGTCAAGCTTGACGACAAGGCCATCAACAGCGACACCATGAAGAAGTCGCTGGAGACTTTCCGCCGCATCAAGGGCTACACCGACCCCGGCGCCCCTGGCCGCGACTGGAACCTGGCCACGGCCATGCTGATCCAGGGCAAGGCAGGCTTTCAGCTGATGGGCGACTGGGCCAAAGGCGAGTTCCTGGCCGCAGGCAAGGCGCCTGGCAAGGACTTCCTGTGTGCTGCTGCACCGGGGTCGGCCAACGCGTTCACCTTCAACGTCGATTCGTTCATTCTGTTCAAGCTGAAGGATGCTGCCGCACAGAAGGCGCAGAGCGACCTGGCCAGCGCCATCATGAGCCCGGCTTTCCAGGAAGTGTTCAACCTGAACAAGGGCTCCATCCCCGTGCGTGCGGGCCAGCCCATGGACAAGTTTGACGACTGCGCCAAGGCCTCGGCCAAGGACTTTGTGGACACCGCCAAGAGCGGGGGTCTGGTGCCCAGCGCGGCCCACGGCATGGCAATTGCCCCGGCCACCGAAGGTGCCATCAAGGACGTGGTCAGCCAGTTCTGGAACGACGACAAGGTCAGCGTCGCCGATGCCATGAAGAAGATCGCGGCCGCCGCGAAAACCAAGTAAGCCGTGCAAGACACACGCGCACACACGCACTAAAACCAACCCCAGAGGGATCCCATCATGAAGACAAGAAACCGCCTCACGGCGGTGGCTTTGGCCGCCGCATGCGCGAATGGCGCCTTTGCTATGGACGTAGCAGGCTTTGAGTTCAACGGCTACTCCCGCGGTGGCCCGGTGTTCAACCACTCCGACGGCGTCAAGGGCAACCTGACGCTGGGCGGCGAGCTGCAAAAGTACCGCCTGGGTAACGAAGGTGACAACGGCATCGAAGTCAACTTTGCCAAGGGCTTCGAGGCCGGTGGCATCAACTGGAAGGTGAACTACATGCCCGCCAAGTGGGGCAGTGGCGACATCAGCACCGCACAGGCGTTTGTGGAAATGAGCGGCTTCTCCTTCTCGCCCGAAGCCAAGTTCTGGGTCGGCCAGCGCCGCCTGCGGATCCAGGACGTGCACATCGTCGACAACTTCCTGCTGAACTACGGCGACAACATCGGTGCCGGTGTGACCGACGTGCCCGTGGGTGGCATGAAGCTGGGCGTGGGTGTGTTCTCCGGCGACAAGTTTGACGGCGGCCTGCCCAACAACGTGAAGGCACACCGCATCAACGCCGACCTGTCTGACATCAACACCAACCCCGGCGGCAAGCTGCGGGTGCTGCTGACGGCTGTGGGGGGCAAGAACCAGGTGGGCGGCGGCTCGGGCTCCGGCATTTCGTTGATGCACACGCAGAAGGAGTTCCTGCTGCCCAGCATCACCAACACGCTGTACCTGCAGACATCGCGCGGCCATGCCCGCATCGACGGGGAGTTTGAAGCCATCGAGGGCACCAGCGCAGGCAAGCGCGCCACCCGCATCGCCGACTCCATCAACTGGCAAAGCGGCCCGTTTGGCGGCCAGGCCCTCATTGGCTACCAGACCAACAAGGCTGACCTGACCGGCGTGGAGACCAAGGACTTCTCGCTGGGCGGCCGTGGCTCGTACGCGTTCACCAAGAACTTCAAGGGCCTGGTGGAGCTGTCCACCACCACCCGCAAGGGCAGTGGTCCGGACCAGCGCCTGTCCAAGGTCACGCTGGCGGGTGCCTTGGCACTGAATGAAGACTTCTGGTCGCGCCCTGAGCTGCGTCTGTATGTGACCAAGGCCAACTGGAACCAGGCGGCGGCTGTGGCCAACGCAGGCACCTTTGGCGCCAATGGCAAGACCTCGCGCACGCTGGTGGGCGTGCAGTACGAGGTGTGGTGGTAAGAGAGTGAGTAGCGAGTTAGTTTGAGGTAGACACTTTGTTCATTGGGGGGTGCTCCGTGCGCACCCCCCTTTTTTCATGTGACACAAAGTGAATGTGTGAATGAGTGAAACGGTGATTCTGTGACTGATCGAGACACCGCGTACCGCGCGCGCAGCGTGTGCAGTGCGTACGCAAGAGAGATTCGCAAGCAATGAAGAATTCCTTTGAAACCTGGCTGCCCAGGCTGGTGGTGACCCCGGCGTTTGTGCTGGGTTTTGCCTTCATCTATGGCCTCATGGTGTGGAACGGCGTGCTCAGCCTCACCGCATCGCGCATGCTGCCCAACTACGAATGGGCGGGCCTGGCGCAGTACGAGCGCCTGTGGGAGATGGACCGCTGGTGGGTCGCCCTGAAGAACCTGGGCATTTTTGGCGTGGGCTATGTGGGCGGATCGCTGGTGATTGGTGTGGTGCTGGCCGTGCTGCTGGACCAGAAGATCCGCGCCGAGGGCGCGCTGCGCACCATCTACCTGTACCCCATGGCGCTGTCGTTCGTGGTGACCGGCACGGCCTGGAAGTGGCTGCTGAACCCCGGCCTGGGCATCGAAAAGATGGTGCGCGACTGGGGCTTCACGAACTTTGAATTTGGCTGGCTGGTGGACACCGAGATGGCGATCTACTGCGTGGTCATCGCCGGCATCTGGCAAAGCGCCGGGTTTGCTATGGCGCTGTTCCTGGCCGGGCTGCGCGGCATTGACGACAGCATCATCAAGGCCGCGCAGGTCGATGGTGCCTCGCTGCCGCGCATCTACTGGCGCATCGTGCTGCCGGCGCTGCGGCCGGTGTTCTTCTCCACGCTCATGGTGCTGTCGCACCTGGCCATCAAGAGCTTTGACCTGGTGATGGCGCTGACGGCTGGCGGCCCCGGTTTTGCCACCGATGTGCCCGCCACCTTCATGTACACCATGTCGTTCTCGCGCGGGCAGATTGGCCTGGGCGCGGCCAGCGCCACCATGATGCTGGCCACCGTCGCGGCCCTGGTGATTCCTTATCTTTACAGCGAACTGCGGAGCAAACCTCATGACCGCTAAGCCCTCTGTGTTTCCGTCCGTGGGCCGCCTGCTGGTCTATGGCGTGCTGGCCCTGGCCACCGCGTTCTTTCTGCTGCCGCTGTACGCCATGCTGGTCACCTCGTTCAAGGACGCAGAGGAGATCCGCAGCACCTCGCTGCTGGCACTGCCCGCGACGCTGAATTGGTCGGCCTGGGGCACGACTTGGCAGAGCGCCTGCACGGGCGTGGACTGCAACGGCCTGCGCCCGTTTTTCTGGAACTCGGTGGCCATGGCCGTGCCGGCCGTGCTGATCTCCACCGTGTGGGGCGCGCTCAACGGCTATGTGCTGAGCCTGTGGAAGTTTCGCGGCAGCGACACGCTGTTTGGCCTGCTGCTGTTTGGCGTGTTCATGCCCTTCCAGGTCGTGCTGCTGCCCATGAGCCAGGTGCTGGGCTGGCTGGGGCTGTCCAGCTCCATCACCGGGCTGGTGCTGGTGCACTGCCTGGCCGGGCTGGCGGGTACCACGCTGTTCTTTCGCAACTACTACGCGGCCATCCCCAAGGAGCTGGTGAACGCCGCACGCATGGACGGCGCAAGCTTCTGGCAGATCTTCTGGCGCATCGTGCTGCCGCTGTCCACGCCCATCATCATGGTCACGCTGATCTGGCAGTTCACCAACATCTGGAACGACTTCCTGTTTGGCGTGGTGTTCTCGGGCACCGACTCGAAGCCCGTGACGGTGGGCCTGAACAACCTGGCCAACACCAGCAGCAGTGTGAAGGCCTACAACGTGGACATGGCGGCCGCGATCATCGCAGGCTTGCCCACCATGGTGATCTACGTTCTCGCAGGCAAGTTTTTTGTGCGCGGCCTGACGGCTGGCGCGGTGAAAGGTTAAGGAAAATCATGGCGTCTTCATTGGACATCGCGGGCATCAACAAGCGCTTTGGCAAGGGTGACAAGAGCGTGGAAGTGCTGCGCAAGATCGACATCCACGTGGCACCGGGCGAGTTCCTGATCCTGGTCGGCCCCTCGGGCTGCGGCAAATCCACGTTGCTCAACATCATTGCGGGCCTGGACGAGCCCACCGAAGGCGAGATCCGCATCGGTGGCAAGAACGTGGTGGGCATGCCCCCGCGCGACCGTGACATCGCCATGGTGTTCCAGAGCTACGCGCTGTACCCCACGCTCTCTGTGGCCGACAACATTGGCTTTGCGCTGGAGATGCGCAAGATGCCCAAGCCAGAGCGCCAAAAGCGCATCGACGAAGTCGCAGCCATGCTGCAGATCAGTCACCTGCTCGACCGCCGCCCCAGCCAGCTCTCGGGCGGCCAGCGCCAGCGCGTGGCCATGGGCCGGGCCCTGGCGCGCCAGCCGCAGCTCTTCTTGTTTGACGAACCGCTGTCCAACCTCGACGCCAAGCTGCGCGTGGAGATGCGCGCCGAGATCAAGCGCCTGCACCAGGCCAGCGGCATCACCAGCGTGTACGTGACGCATGACCAGGTCGAAGCCATGACCCTGGGTTCGCGCATCGCGGTGATGAAGGGCGGCGTGGTGCAGCAGCTGGGCACGCCCGACGAGATCTACAACCGCCCGGCCAATACCTACGTGGCCACCTTCATCGGCTCGCCCACCATGAACCTGCTGCGTGGCGCGGTCACGGGCGGGCAGTTTGGCATCCAGGGTGCGGCGTTGAACCTGGCGCCTCCACCATCCAGTGCTAACGAGGTGCTGCTGGGCGTGCGCCCTGAGCACCTGGTGATGCAGGAGACTGCCCCCTGGCGCGGGCGGGTCAGCGTGGTGGAGCCCACGGGCCCCGACACCTATGTGATGGTGGACACCGCCGCAGGCAGCGTTACGCTGCGCACCGACGCCCAGACCCGCGTGCAGCCCGGCGACGCCGTGGGCCTGGCGGTAGAGCCCGCCAACGCCCACTGGTTCGACGCCAAGTCCGAAGATCGATTGACAGGCTGAGCGGTTGGGAGCCCCGGCCCCTGGGTCGCTGCAAGAAGGGACTTTGGTCTTTGCCTGAAGGGGTAATTCAGGTAAAAAGAGGCTCCAGCGCTTATCCATAAAGCGCGAGTAGCTATATAAATAGTAGCATTCGCGATCCACGGGCCGCCGTCTGCCACAGGGCAGCGGGGCGCGTGACCTTTGGCCTCCATCTTTTTCCTATGCAACCTCAGCGCCTCCTCGCCGACATCGGCGGCACCAACATCCGACTGGCCTGGCAGAACGAGCCGGGCGGCCCCTTGAACGACACGCGGGTGCTGCCCTGCGCGCAGTTCCCCACCGTGGACGCCGCGCTGGCGGCCTATCTGAAAGAAGTGGGTGTGCCCACCCCGCGCGAGGCGGCTTTCGGCATTGCCAACCCCGTCACGGGCGACGCGATCCGCATGACCAACCACAGCTGGAGCTTTTCGCAGCGCGCGGTGCGCGAGGCGTTTGGTTTCGAGCGGCTCGTGGTCATCAACGACTTCACCGCATTGGCACTGGCGCTGCCCCTGCTGACGCCCGACCTGCTGCGCCCCGTGGGCGGCGGCGAGGCCGTGCCGGGTGCTGCGATTGCGCTGCTGGGCCCAGGCACGGGCCTGGGTGTGTCGGGGCTGGTGTTCCCGCCCGGCTCCAGCAACGGCGTGCCCTTGTCGGGGGAGGGTGGGCATGTGTCGCTGGCGGCGCAGACGCAGCGCGAATTCGACGTGCTGGCCATCCTGCAGGAGCGCTACGGCCATGTGTCGGCCGAGCGCGCTGTGTGTGGTGCGGGGCTGGTGGACCTGTACCACGCGCTGCGCCGCCTCGCGCAGCGGGGTGGCAAGGAGGTCAGCTCGGCCTCCCAGGTGACTGAGCTGGCCCTGCAGTCCAGCGACGTGCTGGCGCTGGAGGCGCTGGATCTTTTCTGCGGCTTTCTGGGCAGCGTGGCGGGCAACCTGGCCCTCACCCTGGGGGCGCGCGGAGGCGTTTTCATTGGTGGTGGCATGGTGCCGCGCCTGGGCACGTGGTTTGACAAATCCTCGTTCCGCGCGCGGTTCGAGTCCAAGGGCCGCTTTCAGCCCTACCTCGCGTCCATCCCGTGCTGGATCATCGACCCCAGCGCCACGCCAGCGCTGTATGGCGCGTCGCGCGCGCTTGACATCGCGGGCTCTGAGGGATGAGCGACGGCCCCGCCGCGCTGCAGGTCAGCGGTGTGCACCATGTGGCCATCATCGCCAGCGACTATGCCCGCTCGCGCCGCTTCTACACCGAGGTGCTGGGTCTGCGGGTGGTGAACGAAGTCTTTCGGGCGGAGCGGCAGTCGTACAAGCTGGATCTGCAACTGCCCGATGGCACGCAGGTGGAGCTTTTTTCCTTCCCCAACTCCCCGGCGCGCCCGTCGTACCCCGAGGCCTGTGGCCTGCGCCATCTGGCTCTGCGCGTGGCCGACATGGAGGCCAGCCTTCTGGCCCTGGCCGCGCACGGTGTGGCGGCGGAGCCGGTGCGGGTCGATCCGTTTACCGGCGCGCTGTTCACCTTTTTTGCAGATCCCGATGGCCTGCCCATTGAACTGGTAGGCCCAAGGCCGGTATAGCCAGCGCCTTTGCAGAGCGCCATGCCGCACAGGGCAACCTGGGCGGCATTTTTCTTTGCAGCGTGGGCTGTCAGTTCTCGCAGTATTGTTTTCAAAACTGGAACAGTCAGTTTGCGACTGAGTGGTTTTTCTCTGGCCAACAGCGGCGTACAGTTCAACCCATCGATGAGCCGAACCCGCAAGGCGACTCACCGAACCCGGTTCAAGAACGGTTTTTGTCCCGGCTTTTATTGAGACGCTTTTTTAACTTCAAGGATTTTCATCATGAACAACACCGCACGTTTCCTCTCCATCGCCGCCGTTGCCGCTTTCGCTTCTTTCGGTGCCCAGGCTGACGAAGCCGATGCTTCGCAGTTCGCCACCAAGTTCGACACGAACCGCACCCGCGCTGAAGTGGCTGCTGAAGCCGCTACCGTGGCACAGACCCGCTCCATCGAGCCTGCTGGCTCGCGTGTGGTGACCTACAAGTCCACCGCTGACCGCGCTGCGGTGCGTGCCCAGGCTGCTGAAGCCCTGCGCACTGGCCAGATCTCTTCTGGCGAAATCGGCGCCATGTAATTGACGCAGTTGCGGGCCTTCCCATGGTGGCGGCACTTCGCGGGTGCTGCTGCCATGGGGAGTGTTTCCCCACACACGACGTGCAACGACGATTGCATGCATGAAAACGGGCTCCCAGATGGGAGCCCGTTTTGCTTTCTGCTTGCGCCAACAGTGTCTCAAACACGCGCTGCATAGGCCAGTGCTCCCGCGCAAGGGCCGCCCCGCCGCGCTGGGAGCGTCGCCCCTATACGGGGAAGGCGCGCCGCGCCTCAAGAGGTCACATCTCCTCACTCCAGCAATACCCATCGCGCGCAATCATTGCACTGGCCGAGCTCGGCCCCCAGCTGCCTGCCATGTACGGGCGTGGTCCCACCGGATCGTTCTTCCAGTGCTGCAGGATGGGCTCCACCCAGCGCCAGGCTTCTTCCTGTTCGTCACTGCGCACAAACAGATTCAGGCGCCCCGCAATCACGTCCAGCAGCAGGCGCTCGTAGGCGCCCACGCGTTCGGTGCCAAAGCGCTGGTCAAAGTCCAGGTTCAGGTGCACCTGCGACAGGGCGGGCTCGGCCTGGTGCTGGGCGGCGCCCTGGGCCAGCAGGTGCAGCTCCAGTCCGTCCTTGGGCTGCAGGTTGATCACGAGCCGGTTGGCAGCACCTGCAGGCGTTCTGAAAATGGGGTGTGGCACGGGCCGAAAGTTGACGACGATGTGCGCGTCGCGCCCTGCCAGCCGTTTGCCGGTGCGAATGTAGAACGGCACGCCAGCCCAGCGCCAGTTACTGATCTCGGTGCGCAGCGCCACAAAGGTCTCGGTGGTGCTACCGGCAGCCACGCCTTTTTCCTGCGCGTAGCCCGGCACCATTTGGCCCTGGTGTTTGCCCGCTGCGTATTGCCCGCGAATCACATGCTGACCGATGGTTTCCATGCTCCAGGGCTTGAGCGACTGCAGCACTTTTAGCTTCTCGTCGCGGATGGCGTTGGCGCTGGAGTTGATGGGTGGCTCCATGCCAATCGCGCACAGGAGCTGCAGCGCGTGGTTTTGCACCATGTCGCGCAGCGCGCCGGTCTGGTCGTAGAACGCGCCGCGCGTTTCCACGCCCAGTTCTTCGGCAATGGTGATCTGGATGTTGGCAATGGTTTCGCGCCGCCACAGGGGCTCGAACAGGGCATTGCCAAAACGCATGGCAAACAGGTTCTGCACCGACGGCTTGCCCAGGTAGTGGTCGATGCGAAAGACCTGCTCTTCCTTCAGCACGCGGCGCAGCGTGTCGTTGATGGCCTGATTGGATTTGAGGTCGTGGCCCAGCGGCTTTTCCAGTACCACGCGGGTGGTGGGTCCGTTCAGGCCCACGGCGGCGATCTGCTCGCACACATTGGTGAACAGGCTGGGCGCGGTGGCCACATACATCACCACCGATTCGGCATTGCGCTCGCGCAGCATGGCGGCCAGGCTGGCGTAGTCCTCGGTTTTGGACAGGTCCATGCGCAGGTAGTGCAGCAGCGCGCCAAAGCGTTCAAACTCGTCCGGAGTGGGGCGCTTGGCCAGTTCCACGCTGTCAAAACGCGACTGGATCAGGCTGCGGTATTGTTCATGGCTCAGCTCGTCGCGCGCCACGGCAATGATGCGGCCCCCTTCGGGCAGCGTTCCGTGCCGGAATGCCTGAAACAATGCGGGCATGAGCTTGCGCCAGGCCAGATCACCTGTTCCACCAAACAGGACAAGGTCAAAACTCATGGGGTCTCCGTATCAGGGTGTTGTTGTGCGTCTGAGGCAGGAAATTGTAATCTCGTTACATTGAATTGTGTAGCTGTAGAGGATGTAAAACGTTTTTTGACAGTTCGTGTGCAGAAAATTATCGGATAAATTGTGTAATCAAGTTACTATCTCGCCGGTTTTCACCTCCCCACATCCTGAATCCACCATGTCCCTCCGTTGCGACCAAACTCCGCAGTGGCCTCAGTTGCAGGCCGCGTTCTCCGCAGATGGCAGCCGCCTGGATCTGCGGGAGGCCTTTGCCAGCGATGCGCAGCGCTTCGGGCACTTCAGCCAGCATGCGCCCGAGGTGTTTGCGGATCTGTCCAAGAACCTGTGGGACGCTGCCACTGAAACACTGCTGCTGGACATGGCCCGTGCCTGTGGCCTCACGCAGCACCGCGACGCCATGTTCGGCGGCCAGCCCATCAACAGCACCGAAGGCCGCGCCGTGCTGCACACGCTGCTGCGCCGGCCCCGGGGCCTGGCGTTGCCCGGCGACGGGCCGGACATTGCGCAGAAGCTGGACCAGGTGCACACCACGCTGGATGCCGTGCTGGCCTATGCCGACACGGTGCGTGCGGATGGCGCCATCACCGACGTGGTGAACATCGGCATCGGTGGCTCGGACCTGGGCCCGCACATGGCCGTGCTGGCGCTGGATCAGTTCCGCGCACCGGGCAAGCGGCTGCACTTTGTCTCCAACGTGGACGGGCATGAGCTGCACACCACACTGCGCACGCTCAAGCCCGAGAGCACGCTGTTCCTCATCGCCTCCAAAACCTTCACCACCGCAGAAACCATGACCAACGCGCGCTCGGCGCTGGCCTGGTTTGCCGCGCAAGGCGGTCAGGATGTGGGGCGCCACTTTGCGGCACTGACCACCAATGTCGACGCCGCCCAGGCGCTGGGCATTACCACCACGTTCGGCTTCTGGGACTGGGTGGGCGGGCGCTACTCGCTGTGGTCGGCCATCGGCCTGCCCATTGCGATCGCGATTGGCTCCGAGGGCTTCCGCGATCTGCTGGCCGGTGCCCATGCCATGGACGAGCACTTCCGTACCGCACCCCTGGCGCAGAACCTGCCCGTGCGGCTGGGCCTGCTGGACATCTGGTACCGCAACTTCCATGGCTTCACCAGCCGCTGCATCGCGCCCTACCACGCGGCGCTGCGCCGCCTGCCGGCCTATCTGCAGCAGCTCGAGATGGAGAGCAATGGCAAGCGCGTGGGGCTGGATGGCCAGCCGCTGCCCTACGCCACGTCGCCCGTGCTGTGGGGCGAGCCGGGCACCAACGGCCAGCACGCTTTTTTTCAGATGCTGCACCAGGGCACCGACGTGCTGCCGCTGGAACTCATCGCCGTGCGCCAGCCCACCCACCCCCTGGAGGGCCACCACAACAAGCTGCTGGCCAACGCCCTGGCGCAGGCCCAGGCGCTGATGGTGGGCAAAGAAGGCGAAGACGGCCACCGCCACTTCCCGGGCAACCGGCCCAGCACCTTCTTGTTGCTGGATGCACTCACCCCCGCATCGCTGGGCGCGCTGATCGCGCTGCAGGAGCACCGCGTCTTCGTGAGCGGCAGCCTGTGGGGCATCAACAGCTTTGACCAGTGGGGCGTGGAGCTGGGCAAGGTGCTGGCCAAGGACCTGGAAGCGCGGCTGGAGAGTGGCGATGTGGCGGGGCTGGATGGCTCGACCGCCGGCCTGCTGGGCCTTCTGCGCAGCGCGGCCTGACCCCCGGAAAATTGCTCGTTTTGGGGCAGAGCTGGCGGCAGACCAGCCCCCCCCGCCGACAGAGGCCTGCCCGGTTTCTGGCCTACAGCTAACGCATCAGGAGACACCCCCCATGGCGATTCCGCCCTATCCGGACTTCCGCTCCGCAGCCTTTTTGCGCCGGCATCTGCGTGACACCATGGCGTTCTACGACCCCGTGGCCACCGATCCCACGGGCGGCCAGTACCACTTCTTCCTGGATGACGGCACGGTGTACGACACGCGCACCCGCCACCTGGTCAGCGCTACCCGTTTTGTGGTCACGCACGCCATGCTGTACCGCACCACGGGCGAGCAGCGCTACCAGGCCGGCATGTTGCACGCGCTGCAGTTTCTCCGCACCGCGTTCCTCGACCCCGCCACGGGCGGCTACGCCTGGCTGATCGACTGGAATGAAGGCCGCGCCACCGTGCAAGACGCCACACGCCACTGCTACGGCATGGCCTTTGTGATGCTGGCTTACGCCCGCGCCTTTGAGGCCGGAGTGCCCGAAGCCCGCCAGTGGCTGGCTGAAGCGTTTGACACCGCCGAGCAGCACTTTTGGCAACCCGCCGCAGGCCTGTATGCCGACGAGGCCAGCCCCGATTGGCAGCTGACGGGTTACAGGGGCCAGAACGCCAACATGCACGCCTGCGAGGCCATGATCTCCGCCTTCCGTGCCACGGGCGAGCGCCGCTACATCGAGCGTGCTGAACAATTGGCGCAAGGCATCTGCCAGCGGCAGGCCGCGTTATCTACCGCTGAACATGCCCCTGCCGCCGAAGGCTGGGTGTGGGAACATTTTCACGCCGACTGGTCGGTGGACTGGGACTACAACCACCACGACCGCAGCAACATCTTCCGCCCCTGGGGCTACCAGATCGGCCACCAGACCGAATGGGCCAAGCTGCTGCTGCAACTCGATGCCTTGCTACCGGCCGACTGGCACCTGCCCTGTGCGCAGCGCCTGTTTGATGCCGCCGTGCAGCGCGGCTGGGATGCCGAACACGGCGGCCTGTACTACGGCATGGCACCCGACGGCAGCATCTGCGACGACGGCAAATACCACTGGGTGCAGGCCGAAAGCATGGCCGCCGCAGCCGTGCTGGCCGTGCGCACGGGCCATGCGCGCTACTGGCAGTGGTACGACCGCATCTGGGCCTACTGCTGGGCCCACTTTGTGGACCACGACCACGGCGCGTGGTTTCGCATCCTGCACCGCGACAACCGCAACACCACCCGCGAGAAGAGCAATGCGGGGAAGGTGGACTATCACAACATGGGGGCGTGTTATGACGTGCTGGGGGTGGTTGGTCGCTAGCAAAGCACTGCGTGCTGGTGCACGGATGCTATGTCTGCCCTTGTCTCTGGCGCGACGGCTGCGCTGCTACGTACTAGCGAATGAACGCCGGGGCGCCGGTGTTCGGTTCGAGTTCGGGCGGGGAAGGACGAAAGCCCTCCGCTGTCCTGGAGTGCTTGCACCCGGGGCTTGATGGGGAGCCCACAGCTTCAATCTCAACCGATGCAGATAGGGTGGGCGAGGGTTGGACAAAAAAGAAGAGCACTTGGGCTGGGACGCCGTTTCGCTTCAATAGATTTGTGACATAGGCGGCTCTGGCTTCGGCCATGGTTTTGGTACTGTGTTTGCCGATGAGAAACTTTGCTTCACCGATCACAACGACCAGCGGACACCAATCCGCTTCACGCAGAGATTCCGCAAATGTGGCCACTGCTTGTCGATCTGCTGCGGCGAGGGTGACGCCACTCTCATGGAATTGAACAACGTGCGTCCTGAGCGCCTTTATGCTGAGGGCCGAAGCGTCGAAGGCTAGGCAGCTTCCCGCGAAAAAGGCGGCACATGCTCGAAGGGTGTAGTTCATGGTGAGGCGCCTTTTTTTAAGCTGCGCTCGTCGATTGTCCTTGGAGAAAATTCACTGGCAGTCCCGCCAACTCCACCCGCACGCTGAACAGTGCCCCCGCAGGAACCTCCGCCTCCTGCTCCTCCACCGGCCTCCCCGCCCTTGCCGACGTAATGAACAGCGTCCGCAAATCCTCTCCCCCAAAACACACCATGGTCGGGCATTGCACCGGCACGGCAATGCGCTGCAGCACCTCACCCGCTGGCGATAACTGCAGCACACACGCCCCCTCATACATCGCCACCCAGTAATTCCCCTCCACATCCACCGCCGCGCCATCGGGCCGCCCGCCGTAGGGTTGGCCTTCCACCTTGCGGTCAAACTGCACCCAGGGGCGGCGGTTGGTGATTGCGCCCGTAGTCACATCAAAGTCAAACTGGTCAATGCGATGCTCGGGCGTGTTGGACCAATACATCGTGCGGTTGTCGGGGCTGAAGGCCAGGCCGTTGGCGGTGAAGTTGTCGCCTGCCATATGGCGCACACGGTAGCCGGTGGCACTGGCCGTATCGGCCTGCAGGCACCACAGCGCGGCATTTGGTGCGGTCCGCGGTGTGATGACCGAGCCCGCCCAGAACCGGCCTGCGGTGTCGCACCGGCCATCATTCAGGCGCAGCACAGCGGTGTCGTGCTGATCAGGTGGCAGCAGGGCCAGGCAGGTGAGGGCGGTGGGGTCGGCACTGTCCTTCGCCGTATCCAGAAGGTAGAAACCGTTTCGTAACCCGATTACCAATCGTCCGCCCGCCGCTGGCGCGCAGCAGCCGGGCTCAGTGGGCACGCGCCATTGCCGGTGGCGACCGCTTTCAGGATGCCATGCGTGTACTGCTTGTCCCTGAATGTCACACCAGTAAAGGGATTTTTCCGTGGGGTGCCAGAAGGGTGATTCGCCCAGTTCGGAGGGCGGCAGGGGCAGGGTTTGCAGGGACATGGGTTGAAGTGGGGTGGTTATCGAGTTACATTCTAGGGCCTCAGACAACGGGCTCCGGCGCCATGCACGGGGTCCTGCCACCCACCGATGGAGACTTCCATGCACCCAGTTGTAGCGCGCGTGACCGAGCGCATTGTCCAGCGCAGCGCAGACACCCGCGGCGCTTACCTCGCAGGCATCGACGCCATGATCGCCCGCAAGCCCGCACAAGACCGCATGGGCTGTGCCAATCTGGCCCATGCCTATGCCGCGCTACCCGGCGCCGACAAGTTCAAGATCACGGTCGAAAAGGCGCCCAACATTGGCGTGGTCACGGCCTACAACGACATGTTGTCGGCCCACCAGCCCTACCAAAGTTACCCCGCCGTGCTGCGGGATGAGGCCGCCCAGCACGGCGCCACGGTGCAGGTGGCAGGCGGCGTGCCTGCCATGTGCGATGGCGTGACGCAGGGCACGCCCGGCATGGAGCTGTCGCTGTTCTCCCGCGATGCCATTGCCATGGCCACTGCGGTAGCGCTGTCCCATGACGTGTTCGATGGCGCGCTGCTGCTGGGCGTGTGCGACAAGATCGTGCCAGGCCTTTTGATCGGTGCGCTGCACTACGGGCACCTGCCTTGCGTGTTTGTGCCCGCAGGTCCCATGGGCACGGGCCTGTCGAACAAGGACAAATCCAAGGTGCGCGAACAGTACGCGCAAGGGCTGGTGGGGCGCGATGAGCTGCTGAAAGCCGAATCGGCCGCGTACCACAGCCCCGGCACCTGCACCTTCTACGGCACGGCCAACAGCAACCAGATGCTGCTGGAAGCCATGGGCCTGCACGTGCCCGGCGCGGCCTTTGCACCGCCCGGCACTGAAGAGCGCGAAGCCTTCACGCGCCAGGCCGTGCGCACGGTGCTCGACATTGGCAAGCGCGGTGCGCGCTTCGCGCCCATCGGGCGCGTGGTGGACGAGCGCTGCATCGTCAATGCCATGGTGGCCTTGCTGGCCACGGGCGGCTCCACCAACCATCTGATCCACTGGGTGGCCATTGCGCGCAGCGCGGGCATCCTGATCGACTGGTCGGACTTTGACGAGCTGTCGTCCGCCGTGCCGCTGCTGGCCCGCGTGTACCCCAATGGCGATGCCGACGTGAACCAGTTCCAGGCCGCAGGCGGCCCCGCATGGATCCTGCGCGAGCTGCTGTCCGGCGGCTTCATGCACCCCGATGTGATGAGCGTGAACACCGGCGGCATTGCCGCAGGCGGGCAGGGCGCTCCGGCGGTGTCGGGTGACGAAACCGTGTTGCGCCCCGTGACCCGGCCGTTCTCGCCCACCGGCGGTCTTCGCCTGCTGCAAGGGCGCCTGGGTCGCGCGGTGATCAAGGTGTCGGCCGTGCCCGAAGACCGCCACATCATCGAAGCGCCTGCGCGCGTGTTCGATTCGCAAGAGGCTTTGCTCGCCGCCTTTGCTGCGGGCGAGGTGCAGCAGGACATGGTGGCCGTTGTGCGCTTTCAGGGCCCGCAGGCCAATGGCATGCCCGAGCTGCACAAGCTCACCCCGCCGCTGGCCGTGCTGCAGAACCAGGGCTTCAAGGTGGCGCTGGTCACCGACGGCCGCATGAGCGGCGCATCGGGCAAGGTGCCTGCCGCCATCCACGTCACGCCCGAGGCGCTGGCCGGTGGCCCGCTGGCCAAGGTGCTCGACGGCGACATCGTGCGGGTGGACGCTGTGGCGGGCACGCTCGATGTGCTGGTCGACGAAGCCACCTGGGCCGCCCGCCCCGTGGCGCCGTACACCGCGCCTCCCGCCACCGGCTTTGGCCGGGAACTGTTTACCAACTTTCGCCGCCACGCAGGCGGTGCCGAACAAGGAGCCTGCACATGGCTTTGAACTCTTCCTCTGCTTCCGCTACGCCCATGAATCCTCTCGACATCGCCAGCCATGGCCCCGTCATCCCCGTCATCGTGATCGACCGCGTGGAAGACGCACTGCCCCTGGCCGAGGCGCTGCTGGCCGGTGGCGTGAAGGTGCTGGAAGTCACACTGCGCACCGCTGCTGGCCTGCCCGCCATCGAAGCCATTGCGCGCAATTTGCCCGAGGCCGTGGTGGGCGTGGGCACGGTGCTCAACGCCGACGATGCGCGCCGCGCGAGCGAGGCCGGTGCACGTTTTGCGGTGAGCCCGGGTTACACCTCCGAAGTGGGCGGCGCCTGCAAGGGCCTGAATTTGCCGCTTCTGCCCGGTGTGGCCACGTCCAGCGAAATCATGGCCGCGCTGGCCGATGGGTTCTCGTTCCTGAAGCTCTTCCCGGCCGAGGCCGCGGGCGGCATCCCTTTGCTCAAGGCCTGGGCCAGTCCGTTTGGCCAGGTCAGCTTTTGCCCCACGGGTGGCATCAGCCTGGCCACTGCGCCCAACTACCTGGCGCTGCCCAATGTGCGCTGCGTGGGCGGTTCGTGGCTGACGCCCGCCGACGCCGTGCGTGCGGGCGACTGGGCGCGCATCACCCAGCTGGCGCGCGAGACGCATGCGCTGCGCAAGGCCGTGTGAGTTTTCCAGGATTTGAGGCGAAATAGGGCTCTAGCGCTTGTCCTGTAAGCGCTGATAGCTATAAGAATAGAAGCATCCGTTGTTCCCTGGTCTGCCTGCAGAGAGAGGCGTAGTCGGTGGGGTGACTGGGCGTGTGGACTTGCTGCCCTGCGCGCCCCTATCATGGCGCGGGGCTTGGCCCTGCCACAACGGCTTCACGTTTCAAAGAGAGGGAGTTCAGTATGGATTTTGTTTCGGCTATCAAAAGCTGCCTGGGGCAGTACGCGGGTTTCTCGGGCCGCGCCGTGCGCTCCGAGTTCTGGTGGTTTTTCCTGTTCCAGATCATCGTCATGGTGATCGCCAGCTTCCTGGGTGACGTGGTCTCCGGCATCGTCTCCATTGCACTGCTGCTGCCCGCATTCGCCGTGGGCGCGCGCCGACTGCACGACATTGGCCGCTCGGGCTGGTGGCAACTGCTGACGCTGACCGGCATCGGCGTGCTGGTGCTGATCTACTGGTGGGTGCAGCCCAGCGAGGGCTGATCTTTGCGACGCCGCTGCGGGCTCTCTCTGAGTCCGCCCGCGCCAAGCCCGCTGGCCTTACGGTCAGCGGGCTTTTTTTTGTGGGGGTGTGGCGGTGGCTCCGAGGTACCAGAGAGGTGCCGCAACCTTGCTCAGCGCGCATATTGGTCAAAAGTGGCTCTAGCGCTTTATTGATAAGCGCAAATAGCTATAAAAATAGAAGCAATCCCACTGGGACCCGAGCACAACTTGTTGCTGTTGTACGACATCTTGTGTCTGAAGCGCGCACCTGTGTGGTTTGATTTTTAGAATAGTAATCATTCTTATTTCTATTCTTGAAAATCATGAAACTCCAAAATCAGCGGACAGCAGTCTGCATTGGTATTGCCTTGGCTTTTGGAGGCGTCCCCGCCTGGGTCGCGGCCCAGGCCCAGGACGTGGGAGCCACCTTGTCCGAGGTGCGTGTGGACGCGAGCGCCGAGAAAGAATCGGCCACCGCGCCGGTGGTCGGCTACCGTGCCCGCAACGCGGCCACGGGCACCAAGACCGACACGCCCCTGGCCGAAACCCCCCAGTCCGTGACGGTGGTTACGCGCGATCAGCTGGTGGACCAGGGCGCCACCACGTTCCAGGGCGCGCTGCTGTACGCGGCAGGGGTGCGCAGCGATGCGTATGGCCTGGACAGCCGCGCCGACAGCGTCCGGGTGCGTGGCAGCACCCCGGACACCTATCTCGACGGGCTGCGCCAGAACTACAACTACTACACCAGCACCACCCCTGCAGAGCCCTATGCGCTGGAGCGCATCGAAGTGCTTCGCGGCCCTTCGGGCATGTTGTTCGGCGCAGGTACGGTGGCAGGCGTGGTCAACATGGTGAGCAAGCGCCCACAGCAAGAAGCGCAGCGCGAAGTGGGCGTGCAGCTTGGCAGTTGGGGCCGCAAGCAGCTGCAGGCCGACCTGACCGGCCCCCTCACCGCGGATGGTGAATGGTCGTACCGTCTGGTGGCGGTGGCGCGCGATGCCAATACCCAGGTGGACCACGTGCCGGACGACCGCCGCCTGATCGCTCCGTCCCTGGCCTGGCGGCCCAGTGCGGCCACATCGCTGGTCCTGCAGGCCCATTGGCAGCAGGACCGCAGTGGCACCACCTCGCAGTTCCTGCCCTGGTCAGGCACGCTGCTGCCCAATCCCAACGGCATGCTGCCCATCAGCCGCTTCATCGGAGAGCCCGGCGACTATTACGACAGTGACCGGGAATCCATCGGCTACCTGTTCGAGCACCGTTTCAACGACGCGTGGGCCGTGCGCCAGAACCTGCGCCTGGCCCGCAACGAAAATCGCGGTGGCTACCACTACGCCGACTTCTTCACTATCCCCGGCGGCTGGGGTGCAGACCCCGTCAACCAGCGGCTGATCGGCCGCCTGTACGGCAAGAACATCACGCGCACGCGCATGGCCGCGGTGGACACCCATCTGCAGGGCAATCTCACCACCGGGGCCCTGAGCCACCAGCTGCTGCTGGGCGTGGACTGGAACCGGCAGACCGAAAACAAAAACGAGGCCGACGACGCATACAACGCGCCCATCGATGCCTACGCCCCGGTGTACGGCAACGTCTTGAATCCGACGCTTATCGCGAAACCCGAGAACGTGCAGCGCCAGAATGGCCTGTATGTGCAGGACCAGATGAAATGGGGCCGCTGGATCTTCATCGCCGGCCTGCGCTACGACCGCGCCGTGAACAGCCTGGCGGGCCAGTCAGATGACCGCACGAGCGACACCACGAAGCGCCTGGGCGTGATGTACCAGCTGGCCGGAGGCTGGACACCCTACGTCAGCTACGCAGAGTCCTTCAGCCCGGTGAGCGGCACCAATACCTACGGCCAGCGTTTCAAGCCGCTGGAAGGCGAGCAGATCGAAGTGGGCGTGAAGTACGCCCCCGCAGGCAGCGCCACCCAGTTCACGGCGGCGGTGTACGACCTCAAGGAAAAGAACCAGAAGGTGGCCGACCCGACCAACCCCGACAACTCGCTGCAGGTGGGCCAGACCCGCAACAAGGGCCTGGAGCTGGAATACAAGGCGCGCGTGGCTACGGCGTTTGACCTGACCGCCCACTACAACTACACGGACGTCGATCCGCTGCTGGAAAACCTGCCGCGCCACCAGGCGGCCGTGTGGGGCGTGTACCGGTTCTCCATTGGCGGCGTGCGCGGCTTCTCGGCCGGTGCGGGGTACCGCTGGCTGTCGTCGTTCCGCGACGGCACGGGGCCCGAGGTTCCGGCGGCCGGTGTGGTGGATGCGCTGCTGGCCTACGACAGCCAGGACTGGCGCTACGCGCTCAATATCAGCAACCTGGCCGACAAGAAGTACATGAGCACCTGTCTGGCGCGTGGTGACTGCTGGTGGGCGACACGGCGCAATGTGGTGCTGAGCGCGACCTACAGGTTCTGACCGACCCATCGGGGCGATCTGCTGCTCCGGCGGCATTCACCCGTGGATGTCGGCCCGGCAAGGAAAAAACCCCGCAGGTTTTGCAACCTGCGGGGTTTCTTTTGGGGCTACCGGGCAGAACCTGGGTTCCACCTGGAGCGGCCGGCCATTACATGCCCATGCCGCCCATGCCGCCCATGCCACCCATGTCGGGCATGCCGCCGCCAGCACCGGCCTCGTCCTTGGGTGCTTCAGCAACCATGGCTTCGGTCGTCAGCAGCAGCGATGCCACGGAGGCAGCGTTTTGCAGGGCCGTACGGGTGACCTTCGTGGGGTCCAGAATGCCCAGTTCGAGCATGTCGCCGTAGGTGTCGTTCGAGGCATTGAAGCCGTAGTTGCCCTTGCCGGCCAACACAGCGTTCACCACCACCGAGGCTTCGCCACCAGCGTTGTTCACGATTTCGCGCAGAGGCGCTTCGATGGCCTTGAGCACCAGCTTGATACCGGCTTCCTGGTCGGCGTTGTCGCCCTTGACCGAGTCGCCCACAGCTTGCTTGGCACGCAGCAGGGCCACGCCACCACCGGCCACAACGCCTTCTTCCACAGCTGCGCGGGTAGCGTGCAGTGCGTCTTCCACGCGGGCCTTCTTTTCCTTCATTTCGACTTCGGTAGCAGCGCCGACCTTGATCACGGCCACACCGCCAGCCAGCTTGGCCACGCGCTCTTGCAGCTTTTCGCGGTCGTAGTCGGACGTGGCTTCTTCGATCTGCACGCGCACTTGCTTGACGCGGGCTTCGATGTCAGCAGCAGCACCGGCGCCGTCGATGATGATGGTGTTTTCCTTGCCCACTTCGATGCGCTTGGCTTGGCCCAGGTCGGCCAGCGTCACCTTTTCGAGCGTCAGGCCCACTTCTTCAGCGATGACCTTACCGCCCGTCAGGATGGCGATGTCTTCCAGCATGGCCTTGCGACGGTCGCCAAAGCCTGGAGCCTTCACAGCCACAACCTTCAGGATGCCGCGGATGGTGTTGACCACCAGCGTAGCCAGGGCTTCGCCTTCAACTTCTTCGGCAATGATCAGCAGGGGACGGCCGGCCTTGGCAACTTGCTCCAGCGTAGGCAGCAGGTCGCGGATGTTGCTGATCTTCTTGTCGAACAGCAGCACGAAGGGGTTGTCCAGAATCGCGGATTGCTTTTCTGGGTTGTTGATGAAGTAGGGCGACAGGTAGCCGCGGTCAAACTGCATGCCTTCCACGACGTCCAGTTCGCTGTCCAGCGACTTGCCGTCTTCCACGGTGATCACGCCTTCCTTGCCAACCTTGTCCATGGCGTCAGCGATCAGCTTGCCGATGGTTTCGTCGGAGTTGGCGGAGATCGAACCCACCTGGGCGATTTCCTTGGAGGTGGTGGTGGGCTTGGAAGCCTTCTTCAGCTCGGCAACCAGGGCCGTCACAGCCTTGTCGATACCGCGCTTCAGGTCCATCGGGTTGATGCCAGCGGCCACGTACTTGAAGCCTTCGCGAACGATGGCTTGTGCCAGCACCGTAGCGGTGGTGGTGCCGTCACCAGCGTTGTCGCTGGTCTTGGAGGCCACTTCCTTCACGAGCTGGGCGCCCATGTTCTGCAGCTTGTCCTTGAGTTCGATTTCCTTGGCCACGGACACACCGTCCTTGGTCACGGTAGGGGCGCCGAACGAGCGCTCCAGCACCACATTGCGACCCTTGGGGCCCAGAGTCACCTTGACCGCGTTGGCCAGGATGTTCACGCCTTCAACCATGCGTGCGCGGGCTTCGCCGCCGAAAACTACGTCTTTTGCTGCCATTTTGGAGCTCCTGAAAATTGGGTTCAAATTGGCCGCTAGCGCCTATCCAGTAAGCAGTAGCAGCTATGAAAAGATGAGCGAATCAGCGGGAGAATTACTTCTCGACCACTGCGAACAGATCGTCTTCCTTCATGACCAGCAGCTCATCGCCGTTGACCTTGACGGTCTGGCCCGAGTACTTGCCGAACAGAACGCGGTCACCGACCTTCACGTTCAGGGCGATCACGTCGCCCTTGTCGTTCTTCTTGCCTGGGCCGACGGCCAGCACTTCACCTTGATCGGGCTTTTCAGCGGCGTTGTCAGGGATCACGATGCCCGAGGCGGTCGTGGTTTCGCTTTCGATACGCTTGACGATCACGCGATCGTGCAGAGGGCGAAGGTTCATTGCATTACTCCTGATTACAAAAAGGATTGCTATATCAACAAGGTGCCCGCAGATGCGGGCACTACCAACTACAGCAGAGATTGTTAGCACTCATCTGCATTGAGTGCTAATGATACGGGCGTTTGCATTGATTTCAAGCTGCTCATCGTCGAAAGATCCGACAAGGCTAGGCCCTACAATCGCCGCTGACCAAAATCCCTGCGGTTCTACAACTGGGGTGTCTGCGACGCGGCGGTTCGTGACCGGCCGCTCCGACAGCGATGGAAACGGTACGCCGTCTCGCATCCGAAACTGGAGGAATGATGAGCCTAATGGCACCCTTACAAGTAACCACAGCACTCATGGGCACCAGCTTGGCCGTGCTTATTTTGTATTTGATACGCCGCGATCACCTTTATCTGATGCATGGCCTTTTCTGGGCCATTGTGGCTGGAGCGGCAGCGGTGTTGGGAGCCTGGCCGGGCCTGATCGACCGTTTGGCCGGATGGGCAGGGTTTGGCTATCCGCCTGCGCTTTTGCTGTTGCTAGCCTGCGTGGTACTGGTGGTCAAGGCGCTGCACACCGACATGGTAAATACCCGCATTGAACGCGACGTGCGCCGCTTGAACCAGCGGCTGGCCCTGCTCGAGGCAGACATCGAAATGCACCGAAATACGGCGGCGACAGCACGTCCTGCCGACGCCATCAATCCATGAACCCCTATCACTTGCTCCCTATTATTCTGTGTGGCGGTTCGGGTACACGCTTGTGGCCCCTCTCTCGTGAAACCTATCCGAAGCAATTCCTAGCACTGGGTGGGGATGGTGTCTCCATGCTCCAAGACACGGCGACGCGTCTGGATGGACTGAGTCTCTCGATCCCAAAGAGGTCACCACTTGTGGTGTGCAA
This sequence comes from Acidovorax facilis, assembly GCF_023913775.1. Taxonomy (GTDB): domain Bacteria; phylum Pseudomonadota; class Gammaproteobacteria; order Burkholderiales; family Burkholderiaceae_C; genus Acidovorax; species Acidovorax facilis. The sequence continues at coordinate 7,885 of NZ_JAMXAX010000062.1, read as the reverse complement.
TAGCGAACACCGTTTCCTGGCCGCCCAGCAACTGCATGAAGCCGGCGTAGGCGCCGCACGACTGATATTGGAGCCTGCGGGCCGCAATACTGCCCCCGCCTTGACCTTAGCAGCTTTCGCTGCAGATCCCCAGGCCATTTTGCTGGCCATGCCTGCAGACCATATTGTGACCAACGCAGGGAAGCTACACCAAGCTGTGGAAGAGGCGTGGCCATTGGCTCGGGATGGTGCCATGGTGACGTTTGGCGTTGTGGCAAACCGGCCAGAAACCGGATATGGCTACATCAAGAAGTCGCAGGCCGTCGACGGCACCGCTGCATTCGCCATTCAGAGTTTTGAAGAAAAACCTAGTCTCGAACTGGCACAGGCATACATCGCCAGCGGCAACTATTTGTGGAACAGCGGTCTGTTCATGGTGCGGGTCGACCAGTGGCTCAAGGCTATGGCCGCACTGCAGCCCGCCATGTTCCAAGCCTGCCGCGCCGCTATGGAGCTTAGCAGCAGAGATATGGATTTCACCCGCCCGCACGGTGATTCATTTTCTGCTTGTCCGGCTGACTCTATCGACTATGCCGTCATGGAACACCTGCCGAACGACAAAAGACTCGGCATAGCGGCCTGTGTGGTGCCGATGGATGCAGGCTGGTCCGATCTAGGCGCCTGGGATGCACTATGGGACATTCTGCCGCGCGATGCAGGCGGGAACGCCCATGTCGGTCAGACTCTTGCCATCGACACCCGCGACAGCCTGCTCTTTTCTGAAACTTGCTTGGTGGCTACTGTTGGTGTGGATAACCTGGTGGTGGTCGAAACCGCTGACGCCATTTTGGTGGCTGATAAGCGCAAAACCCAGGACGTAAAAAAAATAGTAGAAGCGCTAAATGCGCAAAAGCGCGGTCTGGCTTCGACCCACCGAAAGGTACATCGCCCTTGGGGCTGGTACGACTGTATCGATGGCGGTGAACGCTTCCAGGTCAAACACATTGTGGTGAATCCTGGTGCGCAACTCAGCCTGCAAATGCACCATCATCGAGCTGAGCATTGGATCGTGGTGAAGGGCACGGCGCAGGTCACCAATGGCGATAAGACGTTCCTGCTAGGTGAAAACGAGTCCACGTTCATCCCACTGGGCAACGTCCATCGCTTGGCCAACCCGGGCAAAGTGCCGCTGGAAATTATTGAAGTCCAATCCGGGAGCTACCTGGGTGAAGATGACATCGTCCGCCTTGAAGATACCTATGGTCGGATTCCAGAATGATTGATAGCCATCGTGAGATCAAGGCATGAAACATGCAGGCTTAATTGTCGAATTGGTCCGCCGTGAATTCGCTGGGCGCTATCAAGGATCGCTTGGAGGCGTGTTGTGGGCGCTGATCCATCCGCTGTTCCTGCTATCCATTTACACGTTGGTTTTTGGCGTAGTTCTGAAAACCCGTTGGAATGGAGGCGGAGGGACTTTCGGGTATGCGCTGTACCTATTTGCTGGATTAATAGTATTTAACGCATTTTCAGAATGCTTAATAAAAGCCCCGGCAATGATTGTAGGTAATCAGAATTTTGTCAAAAAGGTAGTCTTTCCTTTGGAAATTCTTCCATTAGTGAGTGCCATTGTGGCACTGCTGCATGCTGCAATCGGGATTGCTGTCTGGCTTCTGTGCTGGGTAGTGTTGTTTGGTATGCCAAAAATGACCGTGCTTCTCGTTCCCTTGGTTTTTATTGCCGTACTCCCGCTGTTGCTGGGAATTGGCTGGATTTTCTCCGCATTAGGTGTGATGTTGCGTGATACGGGGCAGATTGTTGGAATCACCAGTCATGTATTGTTGTTTGTCACTCCCATATTCTATTCGATTGATGACATCCCAGAACCGTTGCGGGCGGCTCTGGCATTGAACCCTCTTACATATCTTGTAGGATGGACTCGCAGTTTCCTGTTTGCAGGGATTTTGCCTGAAGCGATCGAAATTATTGCTTATATGGCGCTGAGTCTTGCTTTTTCGTATGCCTCATTGTGTTTCTTTCGACGTCTTAGGCCTTTGTTTGCGGATTTGGTTTGAATCATGAGTACTGCTGTAATTTCAGTACGCGGCATTAGCAAGTGTTACCCCATTTTTGATTCTGCCCGTTCCAGGGTGCTGCATGCCCTTTGGCCAAAATATGAGCGAGGCGTTAGGCAGCATTGGGCGCTGCGCAATATCGATTTTGAAGTTCAACAAGGTGAATCTGTTGCTATTATTGGTCGCAATGGAGGCGGTAAGAGCACATTGCTCGAAATTCTCACGGGAACCCTCCAGCCCACGACGGGAACAGTGAGCGTCCATGGGCGGGTTTCCGCATTGTTGGAACTAGGTAGCGGGTTCAATCCCGAGTACACCGGGCGCGACAATGTGTTGCTCAACGGCCTGTTGCTTGGCCTATCGCGTGAAGAGATATTGGCTCGCTTCTCTGAAATCGAAGAATTCGCCGAAATCGGGGATGCCATCGACCGCCCCGTGAAGAGCTATTCAAGCGGCATGATGATGCGCCTTGCCTTCTCTGTGCAGGTGTTGTGCGACCCCGACATTCTGATCGTCGACGAGGCGTTGAGCGTTGGTGACTTCTTTTTTCAGCAGAAGTGCTTCAACCGCCTGCGGGAGATGCGCGAGAAGGGGCTGACCTTGTTGTTCGTCTCCCATGACATGGGGACGGTGCGCGATTTGTGCCAGAAGGCCGTGTATCTGCGCCATGGTGAGCAAGTCTATGCAGGGGAGACGCAGGGGGCCATTCGGCGCTATTTCGCTGAAGGGGGAGAGCCGCGCGAGGTTCCCCCTCCGGTCCAGCCCCCTAATCCCGAGGCCGTGTTCCCGCAATTGCCGCCAGACACCGCCTGGTCCCGCCCCGTGGCGGCAGGTAAGCCGCTTTTTGCTGTGCGCATCTTGGATTCGAACGGCTGCGACACGGTCGCTGTGCACCTGGGCGATACGATTCGGGTGCGGATCTATTTCCAAGGAGGGGAGGAGGTCGAGAGGCTGCGTTTGGTGCTTGCCGTCAAGAACCGCTATGACCAGATCGTCAACTCCACCAGTTCCAGAAGGCTTGGGTTCATGCAGATTGTGTCGACCGAACGAGACTGGTCGGCATTCGATTTCGAGATGGATTTACGCCTCGAGGCCGGGCAGTATTCGTTGCGGGTCGGCTTTTCGTCCGAGTCACTGGTGTCGAATCGCGGAGTGGAGCTTGACACGACCGACTGGTTCGGGCCGTTGGAGGTCCGCTGGGACTATGAGAACGAGTCCGCCCCCTTTCTTGGGATGTTTGGGCTGCCGGTGCGCGGCTCACTGGCCTGAATTGCAACTGTCAAACAGTGAAGAGAACTCAGAATGAAGATCCTCATCTGCGGCATGCCGCGCTCGATGACCACCTGGGCATTCAATGCTGCGCGCGAGATAGTCGCCGATCAGAACCTGAAAACGGTCTGGATTGAGCCCAGCGACACGGCTGCCGAAGAGCAGTTTGCTACGGCTAACGGGAATGTTCTTGCCAAATGCCATCACTACAGCGAAGTGCTGGCCAAGGCGGCCGACTGCGTTATCTATTCCTACCGTGACATCCGCACGGCGGCGGTCAGCTACTTTCGCAAGTTCTCCTCGGATTGCGACATCGGCCAACTCAATGCCTGGGTGCAGGCTGGCCGTGCCTGGATGCACGTTGCCGATGCCGTATTGCGGTACGAGCAGGTCGAGCGCGACCCAGCAAACGCCATCCGGGATTTGAGGCAGGTGCTTGGCAAGAAGTACGGCGCGGAAGTGTTGTCCCGCGAGAGCGACGACATTTTGCTTTCCCGCATCGACGCAACCTTTGCGCAGCGGCAGACTGCCGATATGGCGGACTACGATGTGCAGACCATGATTCTGCCGGCGCACCGTACTTTCCAGCCGGCGCCGGACGATCTGAGCACAGCAGAAAAAGCGCTTTTTCTGCGCATCGAACGCGACTTTGCCTCCTGGCTTGCGGAACATTTCTACATGCGGCAGGAAGACCATGGACAGGCCCTGGACTATCGGCTGGCCGCCGATGTCATGGCGCGGCTTGTCAAGCCGGTTGTCATCGATGTGGGTGTCGAGCGTGGCTCGTTCATTGACCTGGCCTTGAGTGCGGGGGCTGAGCGTGTGATTGCCTTCGAGGCTCTCCCACGGCATGTCGAGCATCTGAGCGCACGTTTTGCCAGCGAGCCCCGCGTCGAGGTGCGGGCCCAGGCTGTTTCCGAGCGATTCGGCAAGGCCGTTTTCCACATTGCCATCGACCCGGAAGGCCGGGAACTCGACTATCACCATACGCTCGCGGACCTGGGCGATTCGATCACGGTCGTGCGCAGTGCGCGTGCCATCGAAGTGGAGACTGTCGCACTGGGGGGGCTTGTGGTCGACAAGCAACTGCCGGAGGTGGTTGATTTCCTGAAGGTCGATACCGACGGGCACGATCTTGCCGTGCTGCGCGGTCTCGAGGGTCTGCGCCCGCGCTTCATCCTGGCCGAGTACTGGGACAATTTGCCGGAAACCAGCGGCCGGAACCTGTATTCACTGGCGGATCTGCAAACCTGGGCCGCCGGATGTGGCTACGACCACTCGGTGGTCATCCGTCGCCATGGGCGCCTGGAGTCGCTGGAGTGGGATGCGCCCTGGACACAAGCCGGCGACTGGGGCAACGTCCTGTTTGTCCGTGACGTTGCAGACTTGGCGATGGTGCGGGCTGTTGTGGGTGGGCTGGCACCCGAGGTGCAGCAGCGCAACTATGGCTACCTTGCCACGCTTGTCAAAGAATGCGAAGCGAAGGAAGCCGTGATCCGCCGCCTTGACAATGAAGTCAAGGCGCTGCTGGGACAGCAGCACGTGATCGATGACATCGAGTCGGAGGAACAGGCGCTGCTCAAGAGCTTGGAGGACGTGCCCGCCATCTCTTCATCCGGCCCGGCGTCCACGTCTCGCAAGGCCTTGGAAGCGGAACTGATCCGCAAGGAAATCGTGATCCGGAAACAGGCTCGCGCACTCGCTGCGTACCGTGTGGCATTTCCTCCGTTGTCCCCGTTGCTGCGCTCCATCGGTTTTGTCGGCCGCCATTTGCGGGCAGCCCTGCGGCCGCGTCTGGGCACTCTCACCCAGCACCTGCCGCGCCGGCTCGAATCGCCCAAGCCGTATGTCAGCAGTCTAGGGGCTGGGGCGCTGCCCTCGATCTCGATGGTCACGCCATCTTTCCAGCAGGCGAATTTTGTCGGCCGCACGCTTGACAGCGTACTCAGCCAGAACTACCCCAAGCTCGAGTATTTCGTGCAGGACGGCGGCTCGACGGACGGCACCACGGAGGTGTTGCGGCTCTACGGCGATCGCCTAGCCGGCTGGGTGTCGAAAAAGGACGGAGGGCAGTCCCAGGCCATCAACCTCGGTTTTGCCCGTGTGAGCGGCGAGATCATGGCGTGGCTCAATTCCGATGACTTACTGATGCCCGGGGCCTTGCACCGGGTCGGAGAGTATTTTGCGCAGCACCCCGACGTGGATGTGGTGTATGGCAATCGCATACTGATCGACGAAGAAGACCGGGAGATCGGGCGCTGGGTGTTGCCCGCACACGATGACGAGGTGCTTTCCTGGGCTGACTTCATTCCCCAGGAAACCCTGTTCTGGCGGCGCTCCATCTGGGAGAAGGCCGGCGGGCACATCGATGAGAGTTTCCGTTTCGCCATGGATTGGGACCTGCTGCAGCGTTTCCGGAATGCCGGAGCCCGCATGGTGCGCTTGCCCGATTTTCTCGGGGCTTTCCGCATCCACGGTGCGCAGAAAACATCGGCGCAGATCAACGAAATCGGCACGGAAGAGATGGCTCGGCTACGCAGGCGCGCGCTGGGGCACGAGGTGAGTTGGGCACAGATTCACCGTGCCTTGATACCCTATCTGATCAAGCATGTGGCCCATGATCTCGTTTACCGGATCAAGCGGTAGCGTTTCCATGGCCTTCAGCCTGTCCTTTCCACCACGTGCCGGAACCAGTCCGGCGAGCGTGCCAGGAACTGCGGTTCCTGTTTGAATAGCATCTGATGAATATTCCGAATATGCCCCGCCGGTCAAGCGTCTCGATAGGATTCTTGGTGCTGTTGTCTGTGATATATGCGTGTTTTTCGATCAATTTTTCCTATGAATATGGCCGACTGTCTACCGTCATTGGATACGATGACATCGTCTATTTTGATGATGGCCTGACTCGGTTGCGCATTTTCTATGAAAATGGAATATTCGATCTTCTGCTGAATCTGGTGCGCAATCCACCACATTCGCCATTCTCAACATTGCTTGCGGCGGCTGCGTTTGCTATTTTTGGGATCCGCGACTGGGCCCCTTATATCGCGAATGCCTCTGTTATTTTTGCCATGCTGCTGCTTGTCAGGCACATCACGCGCAGCATGAGCCTTTATGCGCAGGTTGTTCTTTTATTTTTTGCCTTGGCACCATACTTTGTGATGGCTACCGTTTTGGAGTTTCGCCCAGATCTTCCTGCTGGGTTGTTTGGCGCGATTGCAGTTTTTCTTGCTGTGACGCGGCCAATTGCAGAAACCAGGTTTCGTGACAGGCTGTTTTTGAGCTGCATCTTCGCGCTGGCATTGATGACCAAGCCCACGGCCTCTCTGTTTGTTGTCGTTATGATGTTGGCGTCCCTGGGATTCTCTGTATATCGCAGTTGTTCAGCTCCCCGCAACGCCACCTTATTGTTCGCGACACTTCTGGCTGTGCAATGCCTTGTGATGTCTATTATTCTCGTTTTGCCATATTATTATGCGAATTGGGGGCATTTGACGCGGTATGTAAGCAGTGCCACCGGCAGCGATATTTGGGTCTACTCAAGGGATTGGGAGGTCAAGCTGTGGATGTACCTGACGGGGGTTTATGGCCGCCAATTGCTTGGAGGGTTTTTGTATGTCTATGCTGCCGCCATTGTGCTGTTTGGTGGCATGTTTATGTTTTATAGAAAAAAAGACTCGATCAAAGTTCTGGGGGGGTTGGTGGTGATGGTGCTGATGGCATGGTTTGCGCCAACCTATCTGGGAATGGGAAATCCATTTTTTGCTGCGACATTTTATTATTTGTTTCTGTTTACGGTGATCTATGGGTTCGTAGAGGTTTTTGAATCGGTGGTTGGCACCAAGAGTACGCGTTTTTATGCCTATGCCTTCGGCATGATTGCAATAGTGTTTGTTCTGGCATTGAGTTACGCAACAATTCAAGTGTCTTCGCCCAGGTCAAGACCCACTCATAGTGATGACTCAGTGAAGGTTTCGCAGGATATCTTTCAGGCCCTCGAGGCTGATATCGCTGTGAAGGCGGATAAGCCGGTGACCATATATTACACGGCCACTGGATATGTCAATAATGATCTTTTTACGTACTATTTTAAGAAGAGAAATAAGAAAATTGGATTGAGGGGGTTGTTTACATTTGACGCGGATGAGCAGGAGTGGGTGCGTCTGCTCGAAATGTCGGACTATATTGTCGCCTGTGACCCTGGGACAGGTGGTGTGGCCAATGAAAGTTTTCCGTCTGGTAAACTGCTTGATAAATCAATGGCCTTGGTGCGTTCGCGCAGTGATTTTGTGGAAATCAAATCTGTGAAGATGAGTACGGGATCCAGCTATTATCTCTTCAAGCGCATTGACAAAGCTGCCGCAGTACAAGGCTAAGTGTCGCATCCCGTACGATCATATGGTCGCTTGTGAAACAGGTGCGGGTGGGTCTGGTACCACTCTTTCATCGCCTGCATCGGCGTACTGCTCTTGAGCGCTGACTGCGGTAACTGGTGGTTGTACAGGGCCACATAGCGCAGCAGGGTTTGCTCCATGTCTTCGCGGCTGTTGAACCTGTGGGTC
>NZ_JAMXAX010000061.1 GCF_023913775.1 Acidovorax facilis | reverse complement strand
CGCCGCAGGCAACCTGATTGCGGCCGATGCGGTCAAGGGGCTGCTGTCCATCGCGCCCGATGGCAAGGTCACCGTGCTGGCCGACAAGGTGGGCAACGACCCCATCCGCTACGCCGATGCCGTGGTGGTGGCACTGAGCGGCAAGATGTACCTGAGCGACGCGTCCACCCGTTTTGCCCCCAAGGACTGGGGCGGCACGTTTGAAGCGAGCGTGCTCGACATCCTTGAGCAGGCCAGCACGGGCCGGGTGATCGAATACGACCCCGCCAACCGCAGCACGCGCGTGGTGGCACGCGGCATCAGCTTTGCCAACGGCGTCGCGCTGAGCCAGGACGAAAAGCATCTGTTCGTCAACGAAACCGGCAAATACCGGGTGTGGAAGATTGCGGTGGATGCGAATGACCTCGACATCGCTCAGCCCAGCCCCCAGGCCCGCGTGCTGCTCGACAACCTGCCCGGCTACCCCGACAACCTGATGCGCGGGCAGGACGGCAAGGTGTGGCTGGGCTTTGCCAAGCCGCGCGGGGCGGCCATCGACAACATGGCGGGCAAGCCCTGGCTGCGCAGCCTGACCCTGCGCCTGCCGCGTGCGCTGTGGCCCATTCCCCAGCCCTACGGCCATGTGATTGCGTTCACCGACGATGGCAAGGTGGTGGCCGACCTGCAGGACCCGAGTGGCGCCTACCCGGAGACCACTGCGATCACCGAGACGGCGGACCGGCTGTATGTGCAGAGCCTGCACGCGCACGGCCTGGGGTGGCTGCCCAAGCCGTAGGGTTCAGGCCTGGGGCGTTTCAGGCGGTTTCCCCATGGTGCCGGGTCTTCACCTCGGCGCCTGTATCTGTCCACCCAAAGAACCTGCACACCTCGGCCCGCATGGCCAGGGTGTCGGCCCGGCCCAGGGCCATCAGCTCCTGGGTGTAACCGGATTCGAAGAGCAGGTAGCTGGCCAGCGCCGCGCCGCGCACATCGGCCATGTTGGAGGTGACGCCCAGGGCGCCCAGCATGGTGCGCACGGGCCCCGGCAGGTCGCCTACATGGCGCGCGGCCACGGCGTCCAGGCGCTGGGATGGCGCAATCACCAGCAGTTCGATGGGGCGCAGTGCGCTGTGCAGGCGCTTTTCTTCGGGGATGAGGGACAGGGTCTGGTTAATGCGCTGCACGCGCTCCACATCCACGGCCAGCGCATCCAGAAAGATGTTGGACAGCGCATGCCCCGCAATCTGCGCCAGCGTGGGGTAGGTGGCCGTGGGGTTGGCAGCGGCATCACCCTTGGGCTCGTGCATGCGGCCGGCGCCGATCACCAGGATGCGCTCGGCGCCCAGGTGAATGGCCGGAGCAATGGGCGCCGACTGGCGCATGGAGCCGTCGCCGAAATATTCGACGTGGTCATCCACCTCGATGCCCTTGGCCGGAAAGATGAACGGAATGGCCGAGGACGCCAGCAGATGCTCGTGCGTGATGCGGTCGCTGGCCGCCTTGCGCTGCGAGCGCACCCAGGGCTTGACGGGTGCGGCGGCTTCAAAAAAGGTGACGTGTTCGCCCGAGCTGTAGCTCGACGCTGTGACGGCCAGCGCTGTGAGATGCCCTTTGCGGATCAGCCGGGGCAGGCGCACCAGCGGCACCATCTTGACCAGCAGTTTTTCGAGCGGGGTGTTGTCCAGCAGCGAGCGCGGTCGCATGCGCCGCCAGCGCGCCAGGGCCCAGCCCAGCGACACCAGCGTGAGCCAGCGCGCACCGCTGCGCATCACGCTGAGCGAGTCGGCGCCATACACCTGGCTGGCGTGGAACTGCCGCCACACGCGCGCAATGCGGCGCACGGCGCGGTCAAAGTTGTCGGCCCCGCAGGCCAGCGCCGCCGCGTTGATGGCCCCGGCCGAGGTGCCGGTGATGATGGGGAAGGGGTTTGGCCCGCTCCCCTCGCCACAGGCCTGGCGCAGGTCGGCAATGGCTTCGAGCACGCCCACCTGGTAGGCGGCGCGGGCACCGCCGCCGGTGAGCAGCAGGCCGGTGGCGGGTCGGGCGTCGGCTGGGATATCAGAAGTTACCAAGGGCGGCATGAATGTGTGTGGGTGGTGTCCCAAGTGTCGGTGGGTGGCTGGGAGCCTTTCATGTGGGAAAACCCGCATGGTTGAGGCGACACATCGCTTGTTGCTGGGGCGTTCAAGCTTGCCAGGGGAAATCAATTGTTTGCGCCAGAGGTGGGTTCGTGCTGCTCCCCGGCCTGTGGCATGCTCAAACACACTTTTTTGGGGAGATGGCTTGAATCCAAGCATCATCGTTTCGCTTGATTTCCCTGCTGCTGCGCCTGCGGTAGATCTGGTCGGGCAGCTGGGCTCTGCTGCGTCTGTCTACAAGGTGGGTTTGCAATTGCTCACGGCGGCTGGACCGTCCTTCGTCCGCGATCTGTTGGATGCTGGCAAGCAGGTCTTTTTGGACCTCAAACTGTTTGAAATCCCGAGCTCGGTGGCGTCCGCAGTTGCGGCGGCGGGGCAACTGGGGGCTTCTATGGTGACGGTTCATGCGTCGGCAGGATCTTCTGTGCTGGAGGCTGCAGTGGCGTCGGCAGCACACTTCCCTGAGCTCAAAGTGCTGGCACTCACTGTGATCACCAGCATGGACGACGAGGCGCTGCGCGAAGTGGGCGTGGCATCGACAGTGCCAGAACAGGTGCTGCGTCTTGCGCGTCTTGCACACGCAGCAGGCTGCCACGGTGTGGTCGCGTCGCCGCTAGAAGCCAGGCTTCTGCGCAACGCGCTGCCGCAGGGCGCGCTGATCGTCACGCCTGGCATACAGCCGCTGGAATTTGCAAAAGGCGACCATGCCCGTTTCACCACCGCCAGCGAGGCCATCAAGGCGGGTGCAACGCACGTCGTGGTGGGGCGGCCGATATCGCGCGCTTTGAACCCTGCCGCTTCTTTTGCTGCCCTGTGCGCAGAACTAGAAGTTTGAAACTTTGGCCCGGGATGGGGCGGATCGCCGCTTTTCTGCAGCGTTACAGCTGTGATTCTGTGGGCCGGAGGCCCCGGCACATCGCAGTCTACGGTTGGCGCAGCAGCAGCTGTGCCACCGCGTCACCCTGCAGCACCACAATGCCGTGCTCCCGGGCAAACGCCTGGGCGTTGTCGCTGACCTGCCCCAGGGCAGCCACATAGACACCTGCGGGGGCCTCGCTGGCCAGCATGGCCGCGTGCAGCTCGCGCAGGGGCTCTACGCCGTGGGTGGCGGCTTTCCAGCGTTTGGCGCTGACCAGCGTGGTTTTGCCACCCTGGGTCAGTCGCATGTCAGCGCCTGCGTTGTTGCCGTTGATCCGCTCTACGGAGTAGCCCGCCCGTGCCCAGGCCGATGCCAGGGTGTCGGCAAAGCTGCGCCAGGGCATGCTGGCCACGGCCTCCAGCATCTCGGCAACCCGGGCGGGGTTGGGGGCGCGCAGCTGCTTCCACGCGGCGATGCAGCCCACCACGAAGATGGGAAAACCGGCCAGCGCACCCACCACGAAATATTCCTTAGGCAGCAGCGCACCTGCCGCCAGAACGATGAGGCCGACCACCACAAAGCTGATCCACCAGGGCGAGCGCAGCAGCATGGCAAACAGGGATTTCTCGGCCATCTTGAATTTCACGGGGGTCCTTTTCGTTCGGTTTCTCAGGGTGCCGGCTGCTGTGGAGCCAGGGGCAAAGCGTGCGCATTGTCCTTCACGCGCCGGGGGAACAGCGCTTGGATAGACTACCGGCCCCACAGGAGTTAATTGAATGGCAGTCACCGAACAGGGCCTTTTGGCCGCACTTTCCAGCGTGCTGGACCCCCACACGGGCAAGGATTTCGTCAGCACCCGCGCCCTGCGCAATGTGCAGATCAGCGGCGGCGACGTGGCCTTCGATGTGGAGTTGGGCTACCCCGCCAAGAGCTTGGTGCCCGAACTGCGCCGCAATCTTGTGGCCGCTGCCAAGGGCGTGGGGGGCGTCGAGAACGTGTCGGTCAACATCACCACCAAGGTGATTGCGCATGCCGTGCAGCGCGGCGTGCAGCTCTTGCCCCAGGTCAAGAACATCATCGCCGTGGCCTCGGGCAAGGGCGGCGTGGGCAAGAGCACAACGGCCGCCAACCTGGCCCTGGCCCTGGCCGCCGAGGGCGCCAGCGTGGGCGTGCTCGACGCCGACATCTACGGCCCCAGCCAGCCCATGATGCTGGGTATCAACCGCCGCCCTGAGAGCGACGACGGCAAGACCATGGAGCCGCTGGAGAACTACGGCGTGCAGGTGATGTCCATCGGCTTCCTGGTGGACCAGGACGAAGCCATGATCTGGCGCGGCCCCATGGCCACGCAGGCGCTGGAGCAACTGCTGCGCCAGACCAACTGGAAAGACCTCGACTACCTCATCATCGACATGCCCCCCGGCACCGGCGACATCCAGCTCACCCTGAGCCAGCGCGTGCCCATGACCGGCGCGGTGATCGTGACCACCCCGCAGGACATCGCCCTGCTGGACGCCAAGAAGGGCATCAAGATGTTTGAGAAGGTGGGCGTGCCCATTCTGGGCATCGTCGAGAACATGGCCGCGCACGTGTGCAGCAACTGCGGTCACGTGGAGCACATCTTTGGCGCCGATGGCGGCAAGAAGATGGCAGCCGAATACAACATGGACTACCTGGGCGCACTGCCGCTCGATATGAGCATCCGCCTGCAGGCCGACAGCGGCAAGCCCACCGTGGTGGCCGACCCCGACGGGGACGTGGCCAAGATCTACAAGAAGGTCGCGCGCGACGTGGCGGTGAAGATCGCGCAGCAGGCCAAGGATTTTTCGAGCAAGTTCCCGACGATTTCGATCAGCAAGAACACCTGATCTTCCTGAGTCGCCCCACCATGCCATGAACCTGCTCGCGTCCCTGCGCTACCTGGTGGCGCTGCACGAGCACCGGCACTTTGGCCGGGCGGCGCAGGCCTGCCACATCACGCAGCCCGCGCTGTCCAACGCACTGCGCGCGCTGGAAAAGGAGTTTGGCGTGGTCGTGGTGCGCCGGGGCCGCAGCTTCGAAGGCTTCACGCCTGAGGGCGAACGCGTGCTGGCCACGGCGCAGCGCATGCTGCACGAACACCAGGTGCTGCAGCAGGACCTGAGCAGCGACGCCGCCCACCCGCGCGGCACGCTGCGCCTGGGCGCGGTGCCCACGGCCATGCCCATCCTGGCGCGGTTTGCCGCGCAGCTGCAGGCGCGGCACCCGGGCATCGTGCCGGTGGCGCTGTCGATGAGTTCGCAGGCGCTGGAGGCGGGGCTCGAAAATATTGCACTGGACTTGGCCCTTGGCTACACCGAGCGCATGCCTGTACGCGGCGGCACGCTACGGGCTTGGCCGCAGTATGTGGAGCACTACTTTCTGCTGCGCCGTGCGCCCCGGCCGCCCAAAGGCGCAGCGCGCGGGCTGCAGATCGGCCCACCCATGGCCTGGGCCGATGCGGCGGCGCTGCCGCTGTGCCTGCTCACCCCCGAGATGCACAACCGTAGCTTGGTGGATGGTGCCTTCCGCGCTGCCGGCGCCACGGTGATGCCTGCGATGGAAACGGATTCGGTGCTGACCCTGGCGCTCAGCGTGGTGGCGGGCCATGTGTGCAGCGTCCTGCCCGGTGCGCTGGTGGACGCCGTGCGCGGCCATGATGGACTGGAGGCCCTGCCGTTGACGAGCCCGGTGCTCACCACCCCCATTGGATTCATGTCGCACCGGCAGGTGCAGCCCACCCGGGCGCTGGATGCGGCACTGGCGCTGTCGCAAGATCGTGAGTGGTTGCAGCACGCCGCAGCGCACAGCGGATTGCTGGCGGCGGAGCCGCTGTAGGCGCAGGTTTTTCCGGCCCTACCCGCGCGAAATGGGCCGGGCCGCCCCAGTGCTGGTAGCCACGCGCCGCTGCCACGCGATGAAGGCCGGCGCACCCACCAGCTCCAGCACCGTGAACCCGATAAATGGCGCGGGCGGCAGGCCCAGAAAGGCCATCGACAGCGCCCGGCCCACGCCGCCCAGAAACACCGCGCCCCACAACACCGCAAACAACCGGCCCTCGCGCTCGATGCGCGGCACCAGCGACCCCATTGCCAGGCCCAGCGCCAGCCACACGCCGCCAAAAAACCGCAGGTTGCCATCGAGCAGCGCATCGCTCGGGAGGCCGCTGGTGCGGTAGATCGGGTCGTAGATGCCCATCATCGTCAGCACGCCAGTGGCAACTGGGATCAGCGCCATCACGGCGGTAGTGGCTTGGAGCAGGCGTCGGGTCATGGGCTATCTTTACGGTGTCAGGATGGGGTATTGTTGGGGTGTATCTTGACTGTGTCAAGATTGTCGCCATGAACTCAGCTGAAATTCCGCGCGCCACTTACCACCATGGCGACTTGCGCACCGCACTGGTGTCTGCCGCCGAGGGCTTGCTGGCGTCCGGGGCCACGCTCAGCCTCCGCGCGGTGGCCAAAGCGGCGGGGGTGTCGCATGCGGCCCCATACCACCACTTCGCCAATCTGGATGCGTTGCTGGCTGCCGTGGCCACGCGCGGTTTTCACGACCTGGCGGCCGACATGGAGGCCGCACACCCCGGTGTGGACACCGCCGCCAGACTGGTGGGGCACTGCACCGCCTACGTGGCCTTTGCGCTCGCGCGTCCCGCCGCGTTCCGGCTGATGTTCAGCCCGCTGCTGCAACACAAGGCCGACCACCCGGCGTTGCAAGCGGCGGCGGACGGGTCTTTTGAGGTGCTGCGCAAAACCGCCCATGCCCATGTGGCCGAGGGGGCGGACGAGCTGGCACTGGCGGGGTGGAGCCTGGCCCACGGGCTGGCCAGCCTGGCGATCGATGGCGCCCTGTCCACCGCGCCCGTGCCCATGCCTTCGGCGCAAGACCTGGCGGCGCTGCTGGCGAGCCGGTTGCTGGAGAACCTGCCAACGGGCAGAGCAGGCAGTGCAGGTGGCGGATGAGTTGGCCCCACGCTGTACAGCGCAATGCCACGGTGCGCAGCTCATTTGTTTTTGTGATCGACCCATGTGCATCCGCAATTTGACGCACCGGGGTGCCTCGCCGACACTGCGACCGCCCAGCCGCCTTATGCAGACGGCTTCATAAGCACAACAAGACATCCCACGATTTCGCTCCATGCACCTTGCCCCCGAAGCCCCCCCCGCAACCGTTGTTGCCGCCGTGTCGGTCAACGACATGCGCGAGCGCATCCGCCGCAAAAGCCGCCTCAAGGGCCGCCAGCCCGAAGATGCCGCGATGGCCGACGTGGCGCAGCTGCTGGGCCCGCGCCCGGCCACCGGCTTTCGGCGCGACCTGCTCATTGAATACCTGCACCGCCTGAACGACCACTTTGGCGTGCTGCACGACCGGCACCTGGTGGCTCTCGCCAAGCAGATGAACCTCCCGATGGCCGAGGTGTACGAGGTGGCGAGCTTCTACCACCACTTCGAGATCGTGCGTGGCGAAGAGGTGCAGGCGCCGCGCCTGGTGCTGCGGGTGTGCGACAGCCTGAGCTGCAGCCTGGCGGGTGCGCGCGAGCTGCTGGCCGCGCTGCCCGAGCGCCTGCGCGCGGCCGGTCAGGGCGACGTGCAGGTGTTGGCCGTGCCCTGCGTGGGCCGCTGCGAGCAGGCGCCCGTGGCCGTGGTGCACCAGTGCCCCGTGCCACACGCCACGGTCGATACCGTGCTGGAGGTGGTGGAATCCAAGCCAAAAATGGCTCTTGCGCGCCACCCACAAGCGCTGACAGCTATCAATTTTGATGTGGCGGCACTGGCTGGAAAAAGCATCCCCACGTCCCGTGGCGAGGTCAGCCCTGCCCACACCGACCTTGCCACCTACCGCGCCCACGGCGGCTACCAGACGGCCGCTGCGCTGGTGAATGGCGAGATGGATGCCGAGGTCGTGCTCACGGCGATGGAGGACTCCGGCCTGCGGGGCCTGGGCGGCGCGGGTTTCCCGGCCGGGCGCAAGTGGCGGATTGTTCGGGACCAGCCCGCGCCGCGCCTGATGGCCGTCAACATCGACGAAGGCGAGCCCGGCACCTTCAAGGACCGCACTTATCTAGAGCGCGACCCGCACCGCTTTCTGGAGGGCGTGCTCATCGCCGCCCAGGTGGTGGGCACCGAGGCCATCTATATCTACCTGCGCGACGAATACCACGGCTGCCGCGCGCTGCTGCAGCGCGCCCTGGACGACCTGCGCGCCGAGCCGCCATGCCCCTTGCCCCATATCGAACTGCGGCGTGGCGCGGGCGCCTACATCTGCGGCGAAGAGTCCGCCATGATCGAGAGCATTGAAGGCAAACGCGGCGAACCCCGCATGCGCCCGCCCTACATCGCGCAGGTCGGCCTGTTCGGCCGGCCCACGCTGGAGCACAACTTCGAGACGCTGTATTGGGCGCGCGACATCGTCGAGCGCGGGCCCGAGTGGTTTGCCAGCTTCGGCCGCCACGGGCGCAAGGGGCTGCGCAGTTTCAGCGTCAGCGGGCGGGTCCGGCACCCGGGTGTCAAGCTCGCGCCTGCGGGCATCACGGTGCAGGAACTCATCGACGAATACTGCGGCGGCATGGCCGACGGCCACCAGCTTTATGCCTACCTGCCCGGCGGCGCCTCGGGCGGCATCCTGCCCGCCAGTCTCAACGACATTCCGCTCGACTTCGACACGCTGCAGCCCTACGGCTGCTTCATCGGCTCCGCCGCCGTCATCGTGCTCAGCCAGCACGACCGGGCGCGCGATGCGGCGCTGAACGTGATGCGCTTTTTCGAGCACGAAAGCTGCGGCCAGTGCACGCCCTGCCGCGTGGGCACGGCCAAGGCCGCGGCGTTGATGCGCGCCCCGCAGTGGGACGAAGAACTGCTGGACGACCTGGCCCAGGTGATGGGCGATGCGTCCATCTGCGGGCTGGGCCAGGCCGCGCCCAACCCCATCCGCTGCATCCACAAATACTTTGCGCACGAGGTGGGCGAGGCGCCCTGGCCGGGCGACTTGCCCAGGCCGCGCAACAGCCCGCTCGCCGAGCAACTGCCCCCAGGAGTGCGGCAATGAGCGCGGTGTTGACCTCTACCGCTGTTCAGCCCGGCGTGGCGTTCGAGCTGGACGGCCAGCCCGTCACCGCCCACGCTGGTGAAACCGTCCTCAAAGTCGCGCAGCGCCATGGCGTGGAGATCCCGCACCTGTGCTACACCGACGGCCTGCGCCCCGACGGCAACTGCCGCGCCTGCGTGGTCGAAATCGCGGGCGAGCGCACCTTGGCCCCCAGCTGCTGCCGCGCGCCCACGCCCGGCATGAAGGTGGAGGCCACCAGCCCGCGCGCCCGCAAGAGCCAGCAGATGGTGGTGGAGATGCTGCTGTCCGACATGCCCGATGTCGGATACCGGTGGAACGACGAAAAGACGTGCACTCCTGATTTGATAGCTGCTAGCGCACGTCCATCAAGCGGTAGGGGCCATTTTGATTCAAAAAATGATGCCGCCGTGGGGCAACACGGCGAGCTGAGCGCCTGGGCCGACCGGCTGGGCGTCTCGGTGCGCCCGGCCCTCCACGCCCTGCGCCGCGAGCAGCCCGCGCCCGACCTGAGCCACCCGGCCATGGCCGTGAATCTGGATGCCTGCATCCAGTGCAACCGCTGCGTGCGCGCCTGCCGCGAAGAGCAGGTCAACGACGTGATCGGCTACGCGCTGCGCGGGGCCGACAGCAAGATCGTCTTCGACCTCGACGACCCCATGGCCGAGAGCACCTGCGTGGCCTGCGGCGAATGTGTGCAGGCCTGCCCCACGGGCGCGCTCAGCCCCAAGACCCACGTCGGCTCGCAAAAGGTGGATCGCAAGGTCGATTCGGTCTGCCCCTTCTGCGGCGTGGGCTGCCTCATCACCTACAACGTGCGCGATGAAAAAATCATCAGCGTCGAAGGCCGCGACGGCCCGGCCAACCATGGCCGCCTGTGTGTGAAAGGACGCTTTGGTTTCGACTACGCCCACCACCCCGACCGCCTGACGGTGCCGCTGATCCGCAAGCCCGGCGTGCCCAAGGAGGTGCGACCCTACGGCGCTGACTGGCGCGACACCTTCCGCGCAGCGACTTGGGAGGAGGCGCTGGACCTGGCCGCGGGCACGCTCAAGAGCCTGCGCGACACGCACGGCCCCAAGGCGCTCGCAGGCTTCGGCTCGGCCAAGGGCAGCAACGAAGAGGCCTATCTGTTCCAGAAGCTGGTGCGCACCGGCTTTGGCAGCAACAACGTGGACCATTGCACGCGGCTGTGCCATGCGTCCAGCGTGGCTGCGCTGCTCGAAGGTGTGGGCTCGGGCGCGGTCAGCAACCCGGTGAACGACGTGGAGCATGCCGAGCTGATCTTTGTGATCGGCTCCAACCCCACGGCCAACCACCCGGTGGCGGCCACCTGGATGAAGAACGCCGCACAGCGCGGCGCAAAAATCGTGCTGGCCGACCCGCGCATCACCGACATCGGCCGCCACGCCTGGCGCACGCTGCAGTTCAAGGCCGACACCGACGTGGCCATGCTCAATGCGCTCATCCACACCGTGATCGACGAAGGTCTGGTGGATGAGGCCTTCATCCGCGACCGCGCCAACAACTTCGAGGCCCTCAAGGCCAACGTGATGGGCTGCAGCCCCGAGGCCATGGCGCCCGTGTGTGGCATACCGGCTGAGACGCTGCGCGAGGTGGCGCGTGCGTTTGCTACCGCCAAGTCCTCGATGATTCTCTGGGGCATGGGCGTGAGCCAGCACATCCACGGCACCGACAACGCGCGCTGCCTGATTGCGCTGTGCGCCGTCACCGGCCAGATCGGCAAACCCGGCTCGGGCCTGCACCCGCTGCGCGGCCAGAACAACGTGCAGGGCGCTAGCGACGCGGGGCTCATCCCCATGATGTTCCCCAACTACCAGCGCGTGGACAACGCGGGGGCGCATGCGTGGTTCGAAGACTTCTGGGGCACTAAGCTCGATGAAACCCCCGGCTACACCGTGGTCGAGATCATGCACAAGGCTCTGGCGCCTGACAGCGACCCGCACAGGGTGCGCGGCATGTACATCATGGGCGAGAACCCCGCCATGAGCGACCCCGACCTGAACCACGCGCGCCACGCGCTCGCCAGCCTCTCGCACCTGGTGGTGCAAGACATTTTCTTGACCGAGACTGCCTGGCTGGCCGACGTGGTGCTGCCCGCGAGCGCCTGGCCCGAAAAGACCGGCACCGCCAGCAACACCGACCGCATGGTGCAGATGGGCCGCCGCGCGCTGAACCCACCGGGCGATGCGCAGCCAGATCTGTGGATCATTCAGCAGATCGCGCAGCGCATGGGCCTGGACTGGAACTACGAAGGCGAAGAGTCGGGCGTCGCGGCGGTGTACGACGAAATGCGCCAGGCGATGCACGCGAGCATCGAGGGCATCACTTGGGACCGGCTGGAGCGCGACTCCAGCGTGACCTACCCCTGCCTCACGGCCGACGACCCGGGCCAGCCCATCGTCTTTACCGAGAAATTCCCCACGCCCACGGGCCGCCTGCAGCTGGTGCCCGCCAGCGTGATCCCGGCGGCCGAAAAGCCCGATGCGGACTACCCCCTGGTGCTCATCACCGGCCGCCAGCTGGAGCACTGGCACACGGGCAGCATGACCCGGCGCAGCACCGTGCTGGACGCCATCGAGCCCATGGCCACCGCGTCGCTGCATGGCGACGAACTGGCGCGGCTGGGCGTGGCGCCCGGGGCGCTGGTGGGCATCCGCTCGCGGCGCGGCATGGTGCAGGTGCGCGTGCGGCGCGACGACGGCACGCCGCACGGCACCGTGTTCATGCCGTTTGCGTACGTGGAGGCAGCCGCCAACCTGCTCACCAACGCGGCGCTGGACCCGTTCGGCAAGATCCCCGAGTTCAAGTACTGCGCGGTGGCTGTGGAGGTGTTGCAGGGCACGGTCAGCGAAGTCGCCTGACGCTGCGTGATCTGCACGCTGGCTGCGGGGCTTTGCGGGCATTGCTGTCTGCGGGGGCCGCACAGGGGTACAGTCTGCGCCCATGACTGAGCGCCCCTACACCGACGTTGCCGTGATCATGCGCTGCGAGCACATCGACAACCGCTGGCAGCCCTGGCGGTGGTCGCTGGCCGAGGTGGTGATCAACGAGCCCGCCTTTGGCACCGAGCCGCGCCAGATCATCCAGGACGAGCGCGAGCAGCGCTGGCTGTTCCCGGGGTTCCGGGCAGAGCTGTACCGTGATGACGCCGAGGGCTACCACCTCAATCTCACCTCGCCCGCGCCCTGCTGGTTTGTGCTGTGGCGCCGCGACGAAGACCCCGGCACGGGCGAGATCCCGCTGGCACGCCCTGTGGCCGTGAGCCTGAGCTACCACGACGCTGGCCGCTGGCTGGACGCGCAGGAAACCGTGGAACAGGTGCCTGCGGCGCCTGAGGTGGTGGAGACCCTGCGTGCCTTTGTGGCCGAGCACTACCAGCCCGAGCCCAAGCGCCGCAAGCGCCCTGACAGTTTCCGCACGCTGCAGGACCGGTTTGGCAACCCCGCATCCGTCTCCACCGAAAAGCAGCGTGGTGGTGGGGGGAGCGGCGGTGGCAATGCCGGAGGAGGGAGCCATGACTGACGGGTTCCTGGGCCGCTGGTCGCGCCGCAAGCAGGAGGTGCGCGAAGGCAAGCCGGTGGAAGAGCCGCCACCACCGGCGCCGCCGTTGCCCCCACCTGTTGCTTCGTCGTCACTGGCCCCTACGTCCGCCGTGGTGTCCGGTGCATCCGACACGGCGGCAGAAGGCGCCGCGCCCGTTGCCGAGGCCCCGCCATCCCCCACGCTGGCCGATGCCCAGGCGCTCACGCCCGCATCTGATTTCAAGGCCTTTGTGGCCCGCGATGTGTCGCCCGAGGTGCGCAACCTGGCCATGAAAAAGCTGTTTTCCGACCCACACTTCAATGTGATGGATGGGCTGGATATCTACATCGGCGACTACACCCAGCCTGACCCGCTGCCCGAGGGCATGCTGCGCAAGATGGCCAGCGCCCACGCAATGGGCTTCTTTGACCATGAAAAGAAGGCCGAGGCCGAAGCATTGCCCGATGTGCCGGTCGATGGCACTGCTGTGGAAACAGGTGCCGACGTGGGGTCCGGCGCAATAGCCCCTGCCCGTGCTCAGCCTCGGGATGATGCGGAGGGGCAAGCCCCCGCAGACGTGGCACAGTCTGGGGTATGCAACGCTATTCCTAGCGATCCCTCCAGCGAGCGTGAGGTGGCCATCCCGCCCGATGAGGTCGCGGTGGCCATCCCAGCCAGCCACTCTGAACATGACCACGACGCTCATCTGCGACTGCAACCAGACGATGCCCCTCAACGCCAAGGCGTTGGGCGCGGCGCTGCATGAAGACCTGACCCTCCACTCCACCCTGTGCCGGCGCGAGGCGGGCGCCTTCCAGAAGGCCATCCAGTCCGGTGACGATGTGGTGGTGGCGTGCACGCAAGAGCAACGCCTGTTTGGCGACCTGGGCCAGCAGACCGAAGGCGCGGTGTCCCCGATCCGGTTTGTGAACATCCGTGAAACCGGCGGCTGGAGCCGCGATGCCGCCCAGGCCAGCCCCAAGATCGCCGCGCTGCTGGCGGCCGCCCGGCTGCCCGACCCTCCGCCCGTACCCACGGTCACCTACAAGAGCACGGGCCGCTTGCTCATCATCGGACCGCTCGACCAGGCCGAGCAGGCGGCCGCCCTGGTGTCGGACGTGCTGGATGTGACCCTGTTCACCCAAGGCCCTGGCAATGCCGGTGGCGCGCAGGCGCGGCGGTTCCCGGTGCTGGGCGGGCGCATCACGGGCCTCACGGGCTGGCTGGGCGCGTTCGAGCTGCAGTGGAAGGCCGACAACCCGATTGATCTGGACTTGTGCACGCGCTGCAACGCCTGTGTGGCGGCCTGCCCCGAGAACGCCATCGGCCTCGATTACCAGATCGACATGGCGGCCTGCAGCTCGCACCGCGACTGTGTGAAGGTGTGCCAGGTGGCGGGCGCCATCGACTTCACCCGTGACGCCACGGCGCAGACCGAGCGTTTTGACCTGGTGCTCGACCTGCGTTCGCCCACCGCCACGCCCACCTTCTTGCAGCACGCGCTGCCGCAGGGTTACCTGCGCTGGGACGGGCGTAGTGATGGTGTCAATATGGCCACGCTGCTGAAGCTGCGCGAGCTGGTGGGCGAGTTCGAAAAGCCCAAGTTTTTTGTCTACAAACAAAAGCTTTGCGCCCACAGCCGCAACGAAACCGTGGGCTGCAATGCCTGCGTGGACATCTGCTCGGCCGAAGCCATTGCCAGCGACAAAAGCCGTCAGCAAATCAAGGTGAACCCCAACCTGTGTGTCGGCTGTGGCGCCTGCACCACCGTGTGCCCCACGGGCGCGCTGACCTATGCCTATCCCAGTGCGACAGAGCAGGGCACCAAGCTCAAAACCCTTTTGTCCACCTACGCCGCTGCAGGCGGCAAGGATGCCGTGGTGCTGCTGCACAGCCAGGAGCGCGGCCAGGCGCTGGTGGAAGAGCTGGGTCGTGCCGCCCAGTTGAAACTGGCGCAGGGCGTGCCTGCCAACGTGATCCCGGTGGCGCTGTGGCACACCGCCAGCACCGGGGTGGACCTGTGGCTCAGCGCAATTGCTTACGGCGCCTCGCAGGTGGTGTTGCTGACGACCCAGGAGGAAGCACCGCAGTACCTCGACGGCCTGCAGGCGCAGATGGATGTGGCGCAAGCCATCTTGCGGGGCCTGGGCTACACGGGCACCCATGTGCAGCTGCTGCGCGCCACCCATCCCACCGAGCTGGACGCCGCCTTGCAGGCCCTGGGCCAGACTCGCCAGAAGACCCCGGCCGTGGCCGCGCGCTTTGCGGTGGCGCAGGAAAAGCGCAGCACGCTGGAGATGGCGTTGGACCATCTCATCGAGCAGGCCCCGATGCCCGTGGCCGATCGGCCCGCAGCCATCGCTTTGCCCGCAGTGGGTTCGCCCCTGGGCACGATTGAAGTCAACAAGGACCGCTGCACCCTGTGCCTGAGCTGCGTGAGCGCCTGCCCCGCCAGTGCGCTGCAGGACAACCCGCAGCTGCCGCAGCTGCGCTTTATCGAAAAGAATTGCGTGCAGTGTGGCCTGTGTGCCACCACCTGCCCGGAAGACGCCATCACCCTGCAGCCGCGCCTGCTGCTGGCGCCGGAGCGTGCGCAACTGCGCGTGCTCAACGAGGCCAAACCCTGGGCCTGTGTGCGCTGCAGCAAGCCCTTTGGCACCGTCAAGGCCATCGAGGCCATGCTGGGCAAACTGTCTGGCCACGCGATGTTCCAGGGCGACGCGCTGGAGCGCCTGAAGATGTGCAGCGACTGCCGCGTGATCGACCTGTATTCCTCTCAAAGCGAAACGAAAGTGACGGACCTGTGAGCGCCCAACCTGCTTCTTTGACCCACCCTGGCGGCAGCTCTGCGCTGGATGAGGAAACGGCACGCGCCGAACTCTATGGTCTGCTGTCGCAGCTGTACTACGCCGCGCCCAGCGCCGAGTTGTTGTCTGCCTTGCGGGTAGCCGTGACCGAGGCGCCCGCCGACGGCGCCTTTTTGCAAGAGCCTTGGCAGGTGCTGGTGGGCGCGGCCCGCGAACTGAGCGATGCTGCCATCGCGCAGGAGTTCGACCGTCTCTTTGGCGGTGTGGGCAAGCCCGAGGTTTTTTTGTATGGCTCGCATTACCTGAGCGGTTTTCTGAACGAAAAGCCATTGGCCCGTTTGCGCACCGACCTGGATCGGCTGGGGCTGGCACGCGACGATTCCATGTCCGAAACCGAAGACCACATCGCGTACCTGTGCGAGGTGATGCGCTACCTGATCGCGGGGGATGACGTAGCTGTCTGCAACCTGACGGCGCAGCGCGACTTTTTTGCAACGCATCTGCAGCCCTGGGTTTTGCAGTTGTGTGATGCCCTGGCTGCCCAACCGCAAGCGCGCTTCTATGCAGCGCTGGCCCAGTTCACGCGGGCCTTCGTGGCAGTGGAGGCCCAGGGCTTCGACATGCTCGACTAACCTCTGGGAGGCTCGAAAAGCCTGCCCAGGTTGCTACAAAAGATGAGTGTCTTAGTGGGAGGTGTAAAGCTCGATTGCAGGCTTTTACACACTGACATAGACTGTATGAATTCCGTTTCATAGCTGCCAGCCATTCTGGAGACAAGCATGCAGAACCGCCAGCCCAATTCCTCACGCCGGAGCTTCTTCTCCGGCGCCGCCACCGTAGGGGCTGCAGCCGCAGCCGTCGTGGCACTCCCCCATGTAGTTCCCTCAGATGCCGTCGTGTCTGAACCCGCTCGGGTGGCGCCAGAAAAAGGCGGTGGCTATCACCTGTCTGCGCACGTGAAGCAGTACTACAAGACCACCCAACTCTGAAGCGGGGCGTGCCATGTTGCTAACCAAGAAGTCCTCCCACGCTGCGCAGGTCGCATCGTCTCCTTTTGTGCACAGCTTGCGCCGTGGCCTGTCGCAGGCGCTGCCCACGATGGACCGCCGCTCGTTCCTGCGCCGCTCCGGCCTGGGGGTGGGCGTGGGTATTGCGGCGTCGCAGCTCACGCTGGTCAAAAAATCCAATGCTGCCGAGGGTGCCAAGGTGGGCATCGGCGACAGCAAGATCGAAGTACGCCGCACCATCTGCACCCACTGCTCGGTGGGGTGTGCGGTGGATGCGGTCGTCGAAAACGGCGTGTGGGTGCGGCAAGAGCCTGTGTTCGATTCGCCCATCAACCTGGGCGCCCACTGCGCCAAGGGTGCGGCACTGCGTGAACACGGCCACGGGGAGTACCGCCTGCGCTACCCCATGAAGCTCGTCAACGGCAAATACGAGCGCATCAGCTGGGACACGGCCCTGAACGAAATCACGGCCAAGATGAAAGAGCTGCGTGCCGCCAGCGGCCCGGATAGCGTGTACTTCGTCGGCTCGTCCAAGCACAACAACGAGCAGGCCTATCTGCTGCGCAAGTTTGTGAGCTTCTGGGGCACCAACAACTGCGACCACCAGGCGCGCATCTGCCACTCGACCACCGTGGCAGGCGTGGCCAACACATGGGGCTATGGCGCCATGACCAACTCGTACAACGACATGCAAAACAGCAAGGTCGCTCTGTACATCGGCTCCAACGCGGCCGAGGCCCACCCGGTGAGCATGCTGCACATGCTGCACGCCAAGGAAACCGGCTGCAAGATGATCGTGGTGGACCCACGCTTCACCCGCACCGCAGCCAAGGCCGACGAGTACGTACGCATCCGCTCGGGCACCGACATCCCGTTCCTCTTCGGCCTGCTGTACCACATCTTCAAGAACGGCTGGGAAGACAAGAAGTACATCAACGACCGTGTCTATGGCATGGAGAAGGTGCGCGAGGATGTGCTGGCCAAGTGGACTCCCGACAAGGTGGAAGAGGCCTGCGGCGTCAAGGAAGACCAGATGTTCAAGGTCGCCAAGATGCTGCACGACAACAACCCTGGCACCATCGTGTGGTGCATGGGCCAGACCCAGCACACCATCGGCAACGCCATGGTGCGTGCCTCGTGCATTTTGCAACTGGCACTGGGCAATGTGGGCAAAACAGGCGGCGGCACCAACATCTTCCGCGGCCACGACAACGTGCAAGGTGCCACCGATGTCGGTCCCAACCCCGATTCGCTGCCCGGCTACTACGGCCTGGCCGAAGGCTCGTGGAAGCACTTCGCCGCAGTCTGGGGGGTGGACTTCGAGTGGATCAAAAAGCAGTACGCATCGCCCGCGATGATGACCAAGAGCGGCATCACCGTATCGCGCTGGATCGATGGTGTGCTGGAGAAGAATGAGCTGATCGACCAGGACTCCAACCTGCGCGGCGTGTTCTTCTGGGGCCACGCGCCCAATTCGCAGACCCGTGGCCTTGAAATGAAGCGGGCCATGGACAAGCTGGATCTGCTCGTGGTGGTGGACCCGTACCCCTCGGCCACCGCCGCCATGGCCGCTATGCCCGGCAAGGCCGAAGACCTGAACCCCAACCGTGCGGTGTACCTGCTGCCAGCCGCCACGCAGTTTGAAACCAGTGGATCGTGCACGGCCTCCAACCGTTCCATCCAGTGGCGCGAGAAGGTCATCGAGCCGCTCTGGGAGAGCCGTTCGGACCACATGATCATGCACCAGTTCGCTGAAAAGCTGGGCTTCGCGGCCGAGCTGTCCAAGAACTACAAGATGCAGAAGGTCAAGGGCATGGACGAACCCGTGGTCGAAGACATCCTGCGCGAAATCAACAAGTCGGTCTGGACCATTGGCTACACCGGCCAGAGCCCTGAGCGCCTGAAGGCTCACATGCGGAACATGCATCTGTTCGATGTGAAGACCCTGAAGTCGAAGGGCGGCAAGGACAAGGAAACTGGTTACGACTTTGGTGGTGACTATTTTGGCTTGCCATGGCCCTGCTACGGCACGCCGGAGCTCAAGCACCCTGGCTCGCCCAACCTGTACGACACCTCCAAACACGTGATGGAAGGCGGCGGCAACTTCCGCGCCAACTTCGGCGTCGAGAAGGATGGCGTCAATCTGCTGGCCGAGGACGGCTCGCATTCGGTGGGCAGCGAGATCACCACGGGCTACCCCGAGTTCGACCATGTGCTGCTGAAAAAGCTGGGCTGGTGGGACGACCTGAGTGACGCCGAGAAGGCCAAGGCCGAAGGCAAGAACTGGAAGACCGACCCTACGGGCGCGATCATTCGCGTGGCCATGAAGCATGGCTGCCATCCGTTTGGCAACGCCAAGGCCCGCGCTGTGGTGTGGAACTTCCCCGATGCCATTCCGCAGCACCGCGAACCGCTGTATGGCACCCGGCCCGATCTCATGGCCAAGTACCCCACCCACGACGACAAGAAGACCTTCTGGCGCCTGCCCACGCTGTACAAGAGCGTGCAGGAGAAAAACGTGGCGGACAAGGTGCACGAGAAATTCCCGCTCATCCTCAGCTCTGGCCGTCTGGTCGAATACGAAGGCGGTGGCGAGGAAACCCGCTCCAACCCCTGGCTGGCCGAGCTGCAGCAGGAGTCGTTTGTCGAGATCAACCCCAAGACGGCCGCAGACCGGGGCATTCGCAACGGCGAGCGTGTGTGGCTCAGTTCTCCCACTGGCGCCCGCATCAACGTGCAGGCCCTGGTCACCGAGCGCGTGGCGCCCGATACGGTGTGGATGCCGTTCCACTTCTCGGGCCGCTGGCAGGGCGCGGACATGCTGGCTTATTACCCCAAGGGCGCGGCGCCTGTGGTGCGCGGTGAAGCCGTGAACACCGCAACGACGTATGGCTACGACAGCGTGACCATGATGCAAGAAACCAAGACCACGATCTGCAACGTGGAACGCGCCTGATCGCGCCACGCAAGGAGACACACATGGCACGAATGAAATTCATCTGTGACGCAGAGCGCTGCATCGAATGCAACGGCTGCGTGACCGCCTGCAAAAACGAACACGAGGTGCCCTGGGGCGTGAACCGCCGCCGCGTGGTCACGCTCAACGACGGTGTACCGGGCGAAAAGTCCATCTCGGTCGCGTGCATGCACTGCAGCGATGCACCCTGCATGGCTGTTTGCCCCGTCAATTGCTTTTATCGCACCGAAGAAGGTGTGGTGCTGCACGACAAGGATGTGTGCATTGGTTGCGGCTACTGCAGTTACGCCTGCCCCTTTGGCGCGCCGCAGTTCCCTTCGTCCGGCACCTTCGGCGTGCGTGGCAAGATGGACAAGTGCACCTTCTGCGCCGGTGGCCCCGAGACCCACGGCAGCCAGGCCGAGTTTGAAAAATACGGCCGCAACCGCCTGGCCGAGGGCAAGCTGCCCGCCTGTGCAGAAATGTGCTCCACCAAGGCCCTGCTGGCGGGTGATGGCGATGTGGTGGCCGACATCTTCCGCAACCGGGTGGTGCAGCGCGGCAAGGGCGCCGAGGTGTGGGGCTGGGGCACGGCCTATGGTTCACAACAGGCAGGCCAGCCTGCAGGAGGCAAGTCATGATGATGAAGCGTCTTGTTCATTCGGCCCTGGCCGCCGCTGTGGCGCTGGTGGCGCTGACCGCCTGTGGCGAGAAGCCGCAGACCGGCGCGGGCATCCGTAGCGATGCAGCTCCCTATGCAGGTACGGGCAGCAATTTCATGCAGCCCGGCTGGAAGGCCGGAGACAAAGCCGGTTGGGAAGCGCAGTTGAAGGCGCGTCAGCTGTACGGCCAGAACGAATACACCCGCACCCAGTCCAAGTGAGGCCCGCCATGAAACACATCATGTGGTCCCTGGCTTTGGCGGCGGGATGTGCCTGGGGGCCAGCGGGTGCCCAGGCTCCGGCAGCGCCAGATGCCGCCGCGCCTGCGGTCACGGCACCGGCTGCTCCCGCAGCGACCGGCGGCATTCAAAGCCAAAGCATTTTCGAGGTCAAGCCAGACGCCAGCGCAGACCCCAAATACGCCGAGCAGACCAATGGCGAACGCGCCAAGGTACAGCCCGGCAACAACGCGCCCATGTGGCGCCAGGTGGGGCAGGGCGTGACGGGCTACAGCAGCCTGCCTAAAAGCCAGGCGCCCGAGGCGGGCAACCTGATCCAGCCGTTCGTGCAGTACCCAGGCTCGCGTTTCACCAACGCAGGCGAGGCATGGCGCCAGGTGCGCAACCACTGGATCATTCCTTACGGTGCGGCCTTGTTTGCCATCGTGTTGCTGGCGTTGGGCATCTTCTACTTTGTCAAAGGTCCGCTGGGGCATGAGCACCCTGACGGCACCGGAGCCCGCCGCATCGAACGCTTCACACCTTTCGAGCGTGCTGCGCACTGGTCCAATGCCTTTGCGTTCATCGCTTTGGCCATCTCTGGCATCGTCATGGCGTTTGGCAAGTTCTTCCTGCTGCCCATCATGGGGGCCACGTTGTTTGGCTGGCTTACGTATGCGCTCAAGAACGTGCACAACTTCATGGGACCGCTGTTTGCTGTCTCATTGCTGGTGATCATCCTTACCTTCGTCAAGGACAACATCGCCAACCGGGCCGACTTTGTGTGGCTGTCCAAGGGCGGCGGCATGCTGGGGGGTGACCACCAGGTTCCTTCCCACCGCTTCAACGCCGGCGAGAAGGGCCTGTTCTGGTGGGGTATCACCATCCCCGGCATCTTTGTGGTGGCCACCGGCTTGGTGCTCGACAAGCTCATTCCTGGCTTTGGTGACGTGCGCGGCGACATGCAGATCGCCCACATGATCCACGCCACCCTGGCGATCTGGATGATGGCGCTGATCTGCGGCCACATCTACATGGGCACGGTGGGCATGCGCGGCGCCTACAAGGCCATGAGGACGGGGTACGTGAGCGAGGGGTGGGCCAAGGAGCACCACGAGCTTTGGTACGACGACGTGCAAGCGGGCAAGATTCCCCGCCAGCGCAGCGCCAACCCATCCGCAGCCGATGCTGCAGCTACACCATCTGCGGGCCAGCCCGCGCAGGTATGAGGTTTCGCACCATGATGCAATTTTCTCGATCTTCCCTGCTGGCGTTGTGCGCGGCCAGCGTCTGTACCCTGGCATCGGCCAAGCTGCCTGCGCCTTCACCGGAGGCTGCCGCCAAAGCTGCCGAGGCGGCGGCCAAAGCCGCCTGGGCCGGCAAGGTGGACAACTACAAGTTGTGCCTGTCACAAGACCGTGTGGCGGCCCACTACCGCAAAACCACGCCAACAGCCAAGCCTGCAACGGCAGCAGGCGCAGGGTGCACCGACCCCGGCCCCTTCGCCTACACACCGCCTGCTGCCAAGCCCATTGAAGCGGCGGGTGCCCATTCGCCACCGGGCACAGCCAGCAGCCCACCCAGCACGCTGGCACCTGCCGCAGCTGCGTCAGCGCCCAAGTCCTGACGCCAGCCACTGTCCCGCCGTCAAAAAGAGCCGCGCCCACTTGGTGGAGCGCGGCTTTTTTGTGGTGGTCGCAGTACGTGCATTTCCCCGATTCAGATGCCCCATGCCCCGCCTTGGGGAGAGGTACTGCGTATATTCGCCCCATGTCTCTTTCATCACCTTCCGCCTCCCCGGCTGCGCCCGTGCTGCCGCGCCTGACGCAGGCGCATGCGCCCCTTACCCACAGCGTGGAGGTCGTGAACGAACTGGGCGAGCGCGAGCAGGTGCAGATCCCCGCCGAGCGGCCGCTCACCATCTATGTCGACAAGCGTGAACTCGTCACCCTCATGACCCTGGGCGCGCAGCCGGAACTGCTGGTGCTGGGCTATCTGCGCAACCAGCGGCTGGTGGAGTCCGTGTTCGACATCGAATCCATCACCGTCGACTGGGAGGTGCACGCCGCCGCCGTGCGCACGCGCCACGGCATTGCCCGCATTGAAGAGCGCACCGCGAGCAAAGTGGTCACCACCGGCTGCGGCCAAGGCAGTGTGTTTGGCGGGCTCATGGACGAGGTGGACCGCATCACCTTGCCTGAGGCACGCCTGACCCAAGGCGAGCTGTACGGCATCGTCAACGCCATCCGCCTCAAGGAAACCACCTACAAGTCCGCAGGCTCCGTGCACGGTTGCGCCTTGTTCCGGGGGGAGGCGCTGCTCACCTTTGTGGAAGACGTGGGGCGCCACAACGCCATCGACACCATTGCAGGGTGGATGTGGATGAATACAGATGGCAAGGGTCCGGAAAGTGGCGTTTCCTCCACGCTATCCGGCGGCACGCCTGCAGAAAATGCTGCTTCGGAGAGCCTGCACGCGCCCATGTCCGGTGCAGACAAGGTGTTCTACACCACGGGCCGACTCACCAGCGAAATGGTCATCAAATCTGCGCAGATGGGCGTCCCCATCGTGGTGTCCCGCAGCGGCATGACCCAGATGGGACACGCCGTAGCGCAGCAACTGGGCCTGTGCGCCATCGGGCGCGCCACCAATCGCCGGTTTGTCTGCTACAGCGGAGCAGATCGGCTGGTGCTGCAGCCGGAGCTGGCGCAGGTACCCGTCGTACCGGTGGCCAGGGGCGGAGCTGGAACTGCCTCCTGAGGAGGCGGGGCTGTGTGAAGGGGGCGTTACGCGATTTCGGGAAACATCGCAGTCCGAACTACCGGCTGGTGGTTGAAAGAAACCGCTCCCACAATGGCATGATCGCCCCATGAAAGACCTGAACGCCAAGAGCGCCTGGGCCGATACCCTGCCCAGCCAGTGGGGGCCCGAGTCCGCCAAGATCGAAATTCCCTTGGGGGAGCAGCCGCCCGCGCCGTCTGCCGGCGCCGCATCCACCATGGCCCCGGCTCCCGCCAAGTTGTCCCTGTGGGACTGGATGCGCGAAGGCCTGCGGGCCGCGTTGTTCCTCTCGCCGCGCACTGCTGCTGCAGCGCCTTCACCCTGGCAGGTGCTGGTGCTATCGCTGCTGGGTGGCGCGTTGCTGGTGGGGGCTGCGCGGTTTCAGGTAGCGGGGCCTGTGCAGTTCAATCTGCGGGGCTGGCTGGCGCCGATGTGGAGCAGCCTGGTGCTGATGTGGCTGGCCTGGTGGGCCATGGCCCCGGCCCAGCGTGCGGCGGCACAAGAGCCCTCGGAGGGTGTTTCGGGGCCTTCGGGCGGGCTGGCGGCCTGGTATGTGTTGTCGGCGTGGGCTCCGCTGGCGCCTTTGTTGCTGCTGTATGTCTTGATGGGGGCCGTGGCGCACAAGCCAGACCTGTGGGGCGGGGCGGTGGCTGGCAATATTTTCTGGGTGGCCTATGGCGTGCTCACGCTGTGGGTGCTGGCCACGCTGGTGGTGGTGAGTGCGCGCTTCATCCGCTCGCGGCTGCGCACGGCCATCTTTTCGGTGGCCATGGCAGCCGTGATCGGGGTGGGCATGTGGCAGTTCCAGGACCAGCCCTGGGAGCTGGACGCCTTGGCCGCTGCATCTGCCCAGTCGGGCGAGGAGGGGCAGGCACAACCGGAGCCCGCGCACCTTGTCCTCTCGCAGGCAGTCTTTGAAAACCAGCAGGCGCTCTGGGATCGGCAAGTGCAGGCCCTGCCTGCTGGCCGCGATGGCGTGGCGGATGTCTATGGGCTCGTGTTCGCCCCCTACGCCAGCGAAAACGTGTTCCGGCGTGAAAGCACCATGGTCAGCACGCTGCTGCAAGAGCGCTTTGACGCCCAGGGCCGTGTGGTTCACCTGCTCAACCACGCAGAAACCGCCGATACGCATGCCTGGGCCACGCCGCAGAACCTGCAGCGTGCCATCGCTGCGCTGGCCCAGCGCATGGACCGCGACAGCGATGTGCTGGTGATCTACATGACCTCGCACGGTGCGCGCAACCATGAGTTGGCGGCCTCGCACTGGCCGCTGGAGGTGCCCCCCGTCACGCCCGAAATGCTGCGCGCCATGCTGGACGAGGCGGGCATCCGCCACCGCGTGATTGCCGTGTCGGCCTGTTTCTCGGGCGGCTGGATCGAGCCCCTGGCCACCGACAGCAGCCTCATCATGACCGCCGCCGATGCCACGCACACGTCGTACGGCTGCGGCACGCGCTCCGAGCTGACCTTCTTTGGCCGCGCGGTCTTCCACGAACAGCTGCGCCAGACGCATTCGTTCACCGAAGCCTTTGCCAAGGCCGTCCCCGTGATTGCGCAGCGCGAGGTGGAGGCGGGCAAGCAAGACGGCTTCTCCAACCCGCAGATCCATGTGGGCGCGCAGATTGTGCCGGTGCTGCGTGCGCTGGAGCATCGCCTGCAAACGGCAGAGGCAGAAGGCAGCGCGGAGGCCCAGGTGGCCGCAGCGGGCGCAAAGCCCTGAGCTTCGCCAGAGCGTTCCATTTGCGCTAAGGTTCAGCGCCATGAACCTGTCTTTTTTACGCTTGGGCTGGCGCACGCTGGCCCGTGACCTGCGCGCGGGCGAGTTGCGGCTGCTGATCGTGGCCGTTACGCTGGCGGTGGCAGCCCTCACGTCGGTCGGTTTTTTTGCCGACCGCCTGCAAGGTGGCCTGCAGCGCGATGCCTTGCAGCTGCTCGGGGGCGATGCCGTAGTGGCCAGCGACAACCCCACGCCCCCCGCCTTTGTCGAGCAGGCCAAGGCCCTGGGCCTGCAGACCGTGACCACGCTGGGCTTTCCGACCATGGGCCGCGCCAGTGACGCCCAGGGCGGCGCCAGCAAGCTGGTGGCGCTCAAAAGCGTGCCCCCGGGCTACCCGCTGCGTGGCAGCCTCAAGGTGGCAGACGCCCCCGGCGCGCTCGACCAGCCCACCCGCGACATCCCGGCGCGCGGCGAGGTGTGGGTGGATGCCCCGCTGCTCGAATCGTTGAACCTGGCGATGGGCGACATGCTGCTGCTGGGCGATTCGCAGCTGCGCATTGCACGCATCATCGTGATCGAGCCCGACCGCGGCGCCGGTTTCATGAGCTTCGCCCCACGGGTGATGGTGAACGAGGCCGACCTGCCCGCCACCGGCCTGGTGCAGCCCGCAAGCCGCCTGACCTACCGCTTCGCCGTCATCGGGTCGGCCCCTGCGGTCAAGGCGTTCAGCGAATGGGCTGTTGCCGAATCGAAAAAGCCCGACGTGCACGGCGTGCGCGTGGAGTCGCTCGAAAGCGGCCGCCCGGAAATGCGCCAGACGCTGGACCGCGCGCAGAAATTCCTGAGCCTGGTGGCCCTGCTGGCAGCGCTGCTGTCGGCCGTGGCCGTGGCCCTGGCCGCGCGCGGCTTTGCGGCCGAGCACCTGGATGCCTCGGCCATGCTGCGGGTGCTGGGCCAAAGCCAGCGCACCATCGCGGGCGCCTACACGGCCGAATTTGCGTTGGTGGGCCTGTTTGCCAGCTCATTGGGCGTGGCGCTGGGCTATCTGGTGCACTACGCCTTTGTGCTGCTGCTGGCGGGCCTGGTCGAGTCGGCCCTGCCGCCGCCCAGCCTGTGGCCTGTGGCGTTTGGGCTGGGCATGGGGCTCACGCTGCTGTTTGCCTTTGGTCTGCCCCCTGTGCTGCAACTGGCCCAGGTACCGCCGCTGCGGGTGATCCGGCGCGACGTGGGCGGGCTCAAGCCTGCCTCGCTGGCGGTGCTGGGCATTGGGGTGGCAGGCTTTGCCGCCTTGCTGCTCACGGTCAGCAGCGACATCACGCTGGGCCTGATTGCCGTGGGTGGCTTTGCCGGGGCGGTGGCCCTCTTTGCCGGGCTGTCGTGGGTGGCGGTGAAGCTGCTGCGCAAAAGTGTGAACGAGGCTACCGCGCCCCGCTGGCTGGTACTGGCCACACGGCAGATTTCTGCGCGCCCGGCCTATGCCGTGGTGCAGGTGAGCAGCCTGGCCGTGGGGCTGCTGGCGCTTGTGCTGCTGGTGCTGCTGCGCACCGACCTGGTGGACAGCTGGCGCAAGGCTACCCCGCCCGATGCGCCCAACCGTTTTGTGATCAACGTGATGCCCGACCAGGCCGACGCCTTCCAGCAGACGCTCAAGGACGGTGGCGTGGCCAAGTACGACTGGTACCCCATGATCCGGGGCCGCCTGCTGGCCGTGAACGGCAAACCCGTGGGCCCGGCCGACTACACCGACGACCGCGCCAAGCGCCTGGTGGACCGTGAGTTCAACCTGTCGAACGCCGTGGAGGCACCGCCCCACAACCAGGTGGTGGCCGGTGCCTGGACGCCGGGCGAAGAGGGCGCGATCAGCGTCGAAGAAGGCATTGCCGAAACCCTGGGCCTGAAGATGGGCGACCGCCTGCTGTTCGACATGGGCGGCGTGCAGAACGAGGCACGCATCACCAGCCTGCGCAAGGTGGACTGGGGCTCGATGCGGGCCAACTTCTTCGTGATGTACCCCGTGGCCACCGTCAAGGACGTGCCCGTGACCTACCTGGCGGCGTACCGTGCGCCCGAGACCAACGGCTTTGACAACGGCCTGGTGCGCCAGTTTCCCAACATCACCAACGTAGACATGGGTGCCACCATTGCCCAGGTGCAGCGCGTGCTGGAGCAGGTGATCCGCGCGGTCGAATTCCTGTTCGCCTTCACCCTGGCTGCTGGGCTGGTGGTGCTGTTTGCCGCCGTCACGGCCACGCGCGAAGAGCGTGCTCGCGAATACGCCATCATGCGTGCCGTGGGCGCCCGCGCCAGCCTGCTGCGGCAGGTGCAGCGCGCCGAGCTGATGGGCGTGGGCCTGCTCGCGGGCTTTCTGGCCAGCGCCGTGGCGGTGGGCGTGGGCTGGGCGTTGGCGCGCTTTGTGTTCGACTTCACCTGGACGGCTGCCCCCTGGGTGCCCCTGGCGGGCGCCGTGGCTGGGGCCTTGCTGGCGCTGGCTGCGGGCTGGTGGGGCCTGCGTGAGGTGTTGCTGCGCCCGGTGGTCGATACGCTGCGGCGCTCGGCAGAGTGAGCAGGTGCATGGCCTTGGCCTGTGTTGTAGTTGATTTGCTATATTTTCGATAGCTTGTTGCGCTTTATGGATAAGCGCTAGGGCCTGTTTTGCTATGAATTCTGATACCCCCCAAGCTGGTAGCGAAGGCACCGAAGCCGTGGCTGCCGTCATCCCCTTCGAATGGATCGGTGGCGAAAGCCGGGTGCGCGCGTTGGTCGAGCGCTTTTACGACCTGATGGACCTGGAGCCAGGCTACGCGGAGCTGCGGGCCGCCCACGGCAGCGACCTGGGTCAGGCGCGGCAAAAGCTGTTCATGTTCCTCTGCGGCTGGCTTGGCGGTCCCTCGTACTACACCGACCAGTTCGGCCACCCCCGGCTGCGCGCGCGCCACATGCCGTTTTCTATCGGTATCAAGGAGCGCGACCAGTGGGTGGCCTGCATGGACCAGGCCATGGGCGAGACCGGCGTGCCTGCAGACCTGCGCGCGCGCTTGAAGGAGAGCTTCATGGGCACGGCCGACTGGATGCGCAACAAGGGCGTTTGACAACCGCTGGGGTTTGGTGGGCGTGCATCCGCTGTGCTGTGCGCTGTTTTTTGAGAAAAGGAGCTGTTTTTTATGTCCCGCGATGCCCGTTTTCAGGAACAGGCCCAGGCCCTGGGCTACAGCTTCGATGGCGAGATCAAGATCGGCGGCAACTACGTGCCGCTGGTCCGTGATGGGCACCACATCTACCTGAGCGGGCAGATCCCGCGCGTGGGCGACACCGTGGTGGTCACAGGTGCGGCCGGCGCAGATGCGACGCTGGCCCAGGCGCAGACGGCGGCCAAGGTGTGTGTGATGCGCGCGCTGGCCCTGCTGCAGCGCGCGCTGGGCTCGCTCGATGCGCTGCAGGCTATCCTGCGCATCACCGTGTATGTGCAGTCGGCGCCGACATTCACGCAGCAAAGTGAGGTGGCGGACGGCGCTTCCGAAGTCTTGTTCACCGTGCTGGGCGACGCCGGGGCACATACGCGCACGTCGGTGGGCGTGCTGCAACTGCCCAAGAACGCGACGGTCGAGGTGGACCTGATCGCCACCGTGGCACCCACGGCCCTCTGACCACCCAGCACCAGACGCCAGACGCCAGGGGCCAGGGGCCAGGGGCCAGGGGCTGCGCACGTACCCTGGCAGAAACCGTAGGAGAGCCCGATGACCATGACGGAACCCGTTCACCGTGGAAGCTGCTTGTGCGGCGGCGTGCGCTACGAGACCACCGCACCTTTGCAGGCCGCCTCGCACTGCCACTGCTCAATGTGCCGCAAGGCGCATGGCGCGGCGTTTGGCAGCTATGCCAGCGTGCGGCGTGAGCACCACCGGTTTGTGTTGGGCCAGGCGCTGTTGCGCACCTACCAGTCTTCGGCCCAGGTCACACGCACGTTCTGCTCGGTGTGTGGCTCGCCCCTGCTGTGGCACAGCGAGGGCGCCCACGCCGACTGGGTGGCCGTGCCGCTGGGAACGCTGGACACGCCCTACGACACGCCGCCCCAAAAACACATCTACGTGGACTCCAAAGCCCCCTGGGTGGTGATCGGGGATGGCTATCCGCAAGAGCCGCAGGGGTAGGGGCCATGGCGGTCAGAGACCTTGTTGATCAGGACCTTCCGCAGGTGTATACCTTGCTGGTTGCGCACGGCTGGTCGCACCGGCTAGGCACCCTGTCGAAGTTCGAGGCGCTGGTGGCTGCGTCGCAGTGCAACCTGGTGGCGCTGCACGGGGACGAGGTGGTGGGCTATGCGCGCGCCATTACCGACGGGCCAAGAGCCTGTTTACGATCTCCCAGGGGTCGCGCAGCGGTCTTGGCGGGATGGAATGCAAGGCGCGGTGCGCAGTGGATAGCCCGGCTATCCACAAGCGCTGCAACGCCGCAGACCACCCGCAAAGACCACTGCCCGAAGGGTTGAAGCGAAATCGGGCGATTAGACGCCCCGGCTGCTTGCATGGGCATGAGCCCATGCGGCGCATCCGAAGCGTCCACTCATCCCGATTGCGCTCCAACGCGATCCCCTGCGAGATCGTAAACAGGCTCTTCGCAATGGCTATCTGTCCATGCTGGTCGTGGCCCCTGCGTTTCGGGGCCGGGGGCTGGGGCGCGCGTTGGTGCAACAAGCATTGGTCAAGGCGCCCGCAGCCACCTGGGTGCTGCGCGCTGGCCGTCCAGGTGCATCCGAATTTTTTGCGAGAATGGGTTTTGCTCCGTCGGCGATTGCAATGGAGCGCGCACGCTCCACCTGACACGCTTGAATCCCATGAACCACCCGCGTTTCAATGTTTTTGGCCGCATCGTCGAGGTGCGGCGCGAAGGTGCGCTGTGGCAGGCCTACCGTGTGGGCGGCGATGGCAAGCGCACCCCCTCCGGTTTTGTGATTCCGGATTTTGTGCAAGAGCATGAGCTGGTGCAGTTCCTCGAAGACCTGTTCCACGAAAGTGCCTCGCCGCACAACGGCGACGTGCACCGCATCGACTGACATCCTGACGACGGGGTGCCGCGTCACACCGCTGTCAAACCCCTGCCAGACACTCGGTCCCTTCTTTCACCCAGGGACTGTTCATGTCTGCGCGAACTCCAATCCATTCGGTTCTTTCTTCGCACATGTCGCGCCGCGTGGCCGCGCTAGGCATGGTGGCACTGGCGGCCTCTCTGGCTGCTTGCGGTGGCAGCGACGACAGCAATAGCAATGCAGGCGCCACTGCCACGCTGGCCGTGCTGGAGACCACCGACCTGCACTTCAACGTGCGCAGCTACGACTACTTCAAGCTGGCCGAGGACAAGAGCTATGGCTTTGAGCGCACGGCCACGCTGGTGCGCGCCGCGCGCAAGGAGTTTGCCAACACGCTGCTGGTGGACAACGGCGACACCATCCAGGGCACGGCGCTGGCCGACTACGAAGCCACCATCAACCCCATCGGCTGCACGCAGCAGCTGTCCATGTACAAGGCGATGGGCGCGCTGGGATTTGACGCGGGCACGCTGGGCAACCACGAGTTCAACTACGGCCTGCCGTTCTTGAACCAGGTGCTGGGTGGTGGCCTGGAGGTGGACGGCGTGGATGCTGGCAAGAAGTGCGCGGGTGCGGGCTTTCCGATGGTGCTGGCCAATGTGACCAGCAACAAGACGAACAAGCCGCTGGTGCAGCCCTATACCGTGCTGGAGCGCACGATGGTGGCCAAGGGCGCGGACGGTAAAGAGGTGAAGCTGCCCATCAAGATCGGCGTGATCGGCTTCACCACGCCGGGCATCATGAGCTGGGACAAGCGCTACCTCGAAGGCAAGGTGACCACCCAAGGCGCGGTAGAGACCGCCAACAAATATGTGCCCGAGCTGCGCGCCAAGGGCGCCGACATCGTGATCGCGCTGCTGCACGGCGGCATGGACAGCGCGGCTTACTCGCCCACCATGGAGAACCCCGGCCTTTACCTGTCCAAGGTTGCAGGCATCGATGCGATGGTGATGGGCCACCAGCATGGCGTGTTCCCTGACACGGCGGTTACCCCCAGCTTCAATATGCCTGGCGTGGACCACAAGGCAGGCACCGTGAATGGTGTGCCCGCTGTGATGGCCAGCTCGTGGGGCAAGTCCTTGGGCGTGGTGCAACTGGCATTGCAGTGGGATGGTGCCAAGTGGGTGGTCAACAAGTCCGCCAGCAAGAGCGAGCTGCGCAACACCCAGAGCAAGAACGCCGCAGGCGCCACGGTGACTGTGGAGGCAGACCCCGCCATTGCCCCGCTGATCGAAACCCAGCACCAGGCGGCCATCCAGTACGTCAAAACGCCCATCGGCCAGACCGACTTCCGCATGAGCACGCTGTTTGCTGACGTGGGCGACCCGGGCGCGATCCAGATCGTCAACCAGGCCCAGCAGGCCTACGTGGCGGCGTATCTCAAGGCCAGCCTGCCGCAGTATGCGCAGCTGCCCGTGCTGTCGGTCAGTGCTCCGTTCAAGAGCGGCTTTCAGGGCGGCGCCGACTACACCGACGTGGCCGTGGGCCCACTGGCCATCAACAACGCGGCCGACCTGTACCTGTACCCCAACACCGTGTATGCGGTGAAGGTGAATGGTGGCGACATCAAGAACTGGCTGGAGGCTGCTGCCAAGCGCTTTAACCAGATCGACCCGGCCAAGACCACCGAGCAGCAGCTCATCAGCACCTTCCCGGGCTACAACTTCGACATGTTCACGACGGCCGATGTGCAGTACGAGATCGACGTGACCCAGCCCGTGGGCAGCCGCATCAAGAACCTGACCTACCTGGGCAAGCCCATCGATGTGGCGCAGGAGTTTGTGATTGCCACCAACAACTACCGCGCCACCAGCGGCAAGAGCTTCATCGACAAGCTCGATGGCTCGGGCACGATCTGGGCCTCACCCGATGCGAACCGGGATGTGGTGATTGACTACATCCGCAAGAACCCGGCGGTAACCCGCGTGGCCAACGGCGCGGCCAAGAGCTGGCGCTTTGCCAAGGCCACGGTAGCGGGCCCGGTGGTGTTCAGCTCGGGCGCCAATGCGCTGAGCGTGGCGCAGGCGGGCGGGCTGGCCAATGTGTCGCTGCTGGCGGCCGATGATGGATCGGGCAAGGGCACGTCGAAGTACGCGATAGACCTCTCGAAGTAAGTCTGGACGGACACAAATACCGCTCTTGGAGACAAAATGTTACGTGTTAGAGTGACTGCCATAGGCGGAGCAGGCTCCTATTCGACCCTCATCGCCCCCCAATTCTCTTTTTTGGAGTCGCTATGAACCGAACCGCTATTCGCCGCTGGGCCTGTGCAGGGCTGGGGTTGTTTTTCTCTGGGGCGGCGCTGGCTCAGCCAGCTTCCGGCGGAGTCATTAGCTTTGCACTGGCGTCCTCGATCCCGACGTTGTCTGAGTGGGGGATGCTGGCCTTGGTGGCCACCCTGGGGTTGCTGGCTTGGCATGCCTTCCGGCGCCAGGGGCAGAGCGGCAGGTTTTACTCGCTGCTGGCGGCAGCCGTGGGGGTGACCCTGGTGCTGGGCAGCGTCTTTGGTGCACGCAATGCGTACTCGAATGGCAGCATTGATGCAGCCAACTACATCGGGTCTTCGTACAACTTCCCGCCCGATATTGACGAGGTGGTCTACAACTCCGGGGACAAGGACGTGATCATCGTGAGCATTCAGGCGGCTTCGTCCGGGTACACCATCGTGCCGCCTAACACCTTGCCCCAGTGCCTGGTCGGTATGCGAATCCCTGCCCACAGCGCCATCCCCTTTTGCTACGTTCGGGTGGAGAGCAATCAGCTTTGACCGGACGCTTCGCCACGCGGCCCAATTCCCGACGCGTAGCGTTGGGATGATGTGGGAATTTTTGCTATCAAATATATAGCTGTTAGCGCTTTCCCATAAAGCGCTAGACGCTATTTTTGCAACATTTTTCGCGCGGAACGGAGCAGCACCACCAAGGCACCTGCTCCACCTTCATCCCCCCGGGCTTGCACAAAGGCCAGGACTTCATTCTTCTGCACCAGCCAGCTGTGCACCCGCCCTTTGAGCACAGGGCTTTTGCCGGGCGAGCCCAGCCCCTTGCCGTGCACCACGCGCACGCAGCGCAGGCCCGTCTTGTGGGCGTGGCGGATGAATTCACCCAGCGCCTCGCGCGCCTCGTCCACGCGCAGGCCATGCAGGTCCAGCTGGCTCTGGATGCTCCAGTGGCCCGCGCGCAGGCGGCTCGTCACCTCCACGCCGATGCCGGGGCGGCGGAAGCTCAACTGGTCGTCCGTGTCCAGCAGCGTGGTCACGTCAAAGTCGTCGCTGATGGATTCGCGCAGCACGCGCTCTTCGTCCAGCCAGTGCTGCACGGGCAGCGGCGGGGGCTGGTGCTTGCGCAGCCGCGCCACGTTGGGGTTGCGCAGCGGCGTGACGGGGCCCACGCTGCGGCTGAAGAGGTGGCGCTCGGCCTCGGCCCGGGCTGCTGCTTCGCGCCGGGCTTTCTCTTCGGCCTCGCGGCGTTCCTGGTCCTCGCGCAGGCGGCGGGCCACGGTGGCCAGGTCCTGCAGCTGGGTGATGCGTTCGCCG
>NZ_JAMXAX010000060.1 GCF_023913775.1 Acidovorax facilis | reverse complement strand
GCACCAGGACCTGCTTCAATCAGCCTTGTAGCGGGTGCGTTGGGTGGGGCGGGATCAATTGCAGGAACCTCCACCGATGCCCGCTTGCCAGTAGCGGCAGCCGGGCATTCTTTCAATAGCCAGGGGGAACTTTGGTTCATTGGATATTCCGGCAACGAACCTGACGCAAGAAACATGGTGGGGCGGGTGTCCGCGCAGGGCACCCTGTCGTACTTTCCCCTCGCACTTGCGGCTAGCTCAGGGGTCTTTGACGCGCAGGACCGCTACCTCGTTGCGCAGTTCCGCTCTGGTGACAACGGATACGTGGTCTCGTTCCTGCAAGACGGAACACCAGTGCCCCTGGCCGGTGGATTCGGCGCCACCGTGCCGCAGGACGGCAAGGGCTCGGCCGCCCAGATCGCTTCTTTCGGAAGTCCCGTACTCGCGGGTGATGGCCTGGTGTACTTCCTTGACGGGGCGGTATTTGATCCGAACGGGATGGACACCCTGCGTACCCTGGCCCCCGATGGAACCGTTACCTCGCTACTATCCACGCCCCGAAACAGCCTTTTGATCGTCTCCCACGCCGGGGCCGTTCGGCGGTTCAAGACCGAATCACCGAGCAACGTCGTGGAATGGGCGGAACTTGCCAGGTCGCCCTCGGGTGAATACACATGGAACATCCTGCCCCACAGCTGGCCAGCCAATGTCACGCCCGTTGCTCCGGTCAAGAATGACAGCAACAGGTACTGGGGGGTGAACGCTACGTCCGGCACAGCGGCACATTACGCGCTGGACGGAACACGCCAACTGGAATGGCAATTGCCAGGGCGCGTGAAAACAGCCATAGCCCACCCCCTCAACGGCAACCTGATCGTCAGTGTTTCGAGCGTGAACAGTGCATACGGTGATGCGCTCTACCGCCTGGACCTTGTCAAGTTCCTCAAATCCGTACCTGTTCTGTGGGTGGGCCTGGAGGACCACCGTGGGCACAGCGACGGCACTGGCGATTCAGCCCGTTTCGACTTCGAAAGCGGTGTAGATGCGCGTACGGATGCCTCGGGGCTCTTGTATCTGGTCACGGCCGAAGCTGCCATGTCCGGTACGCCAGCGCCCATCCGCACGGTAAGCCCTAACGGGCAAGTGGCCTCGCTGTTGCTCAAACGCCCTCCAGCCTACCGGCACCTGGCAGGCATACGGCTATTTTCTGACCTACAATCCCGCTACCGACACGGTTCTGCGTTCGCCCAAGAGCGGCGCGAGCAACTCCTGGGAACCCTGGGTCCAGAGTACCTATTTCCATCACTATCCGCCCGTTCCACGCTCTCTCTTACCGACCTCCGGCCCACAGGTTCTGCGCACCGACACCACGGGCCTGCTGTGGTTTGCTACGCGGGTCGTCCCGCTCTCCGCCATTGAGGTCCCTTCCGGCTCAGGGGTTTCAGTCATCGGCACGATCAGCGCCACCGGGCAGGTGCATGTCGTCGCTGGCGATCCGAGGCTGGTTCATTCCGCCGCCAACTACCCACCGCTGGAGCAGCGCCCGTGGTACATGGACGTGACGGATCTCGCGTTCGAAGGCGGCAGCTCACCTGTCTCGTGGGTGTTGTGCAACCGCACCGTGGCCACCGCAGAAGGCAAGCTGGTGCGTTACGTGCCGGAGCTGGTGCGACTGGAAGGCGCTACGCGCCAGTCCTTTGCCCTGCCGGCAGCCAATGTCACCCATCCGTTCTCTCTGCACTACCTGCAGTTGTGCGTGCTGCCCAGCCGCCCTCGCGAGGTCTTCCTGTCCAGCGCATGCGGCGTCTACCGCTTTACCGTGGCCAAAGGCCTGGAATTGCTGGCAGGGCAAAACCAGCCCACACCGGTCGGCGTGCGCCTGGGTGCGCTGCCCGCCAGCCTGAACCTGGTGAAGTTCATCAGCCCAGGCCCGGATGCCAACAGCCTGTACGTGGGCAGTGAAAACAGCGTGCTTCGGCTGAATCTGCCAGCGTAAGAGCGCCGCGAAAGGCCGTCCGTCAACGGACGGCCTTTCGCCCCTCTGCCCGTCAGTTCACCTTGATCAAACGCCAGTCAATCTGGTTGTCCGGCCGCTGTACCAGCTCCACGTTTTTCTTCATCGCCCAGGCCAGCATCTGGTTGTGCAGGGGGATGTGTGCCACGGTGTCGTTCTGCAGCTGCAGGCCTTCGGTGAGCAGGCGGTTTCGCACGGGCAGGTCGGTTTCGGTCTTCACACGGTCCACGATGTAGTCCATGCGTTCATTGGTGTAGCGGCCCAGGTTGTAGTTGCCGTCGCCGCCCGTGGTCTTGGTGCGGACGAGTGACTGCAGGGTGTACAACGCATCGAAGGTGGGCACGCCCCAGCTGAGCAGCGCAATGCTGGCCTCGTGCCGCTGTGCCATGGGGTAATAGGTGACCGCTGGCAGCGTGCGCAGCTTGGCCTTCACGCCAATGCGCGACCACATGGAGGTGATCGCCTGGCACAGCTCTTCGTCCTGCACGATGGCGTTGTTGCTGCAGGCAAAGTCCACCTCGAAGCCGTCTTTGTAGCCTGCCTCGGCCAGCAAGGCCTTCGCGGCATTGGCGTCAAAGGGCAGGCGCTTGTCCACCGCTTCCGTCCAGCCATTGACCAGCGGCGACACGATGGCCCCGGTGGGCTTGGACATGCCGCGCATGGTCACGCGCTGCAGGGTGGCACTGTCAATGGCCTGGTAGAGCGCCTTGCGCACGCGCAGGTCCTTGAGCGGGTTCTTGCCCTTGACGTTGCTGCCCACCAGCTCTTCGCGGAACTGGTCCATAGCGAGGTACACGGTGCGGTTCTCCACCATCTCCATGACCTTGAGGGCGGGGTTGGCCTTGATGCGGGCGAGATCCTGAATGCTGGTGTCGCGCACCATGTCCACCTCGCCCGATAGCAGCGCGGCGATGCGCGTGGCTTCGGACTTGATGGGGGTGTAGGTGATCTCAGTGACGTTGCCTTCGGCCTTGCCTGCATTCCACCAGTGGGGGTTGGAAGCAAACACGATCTTCTGGTCGGGCACCCATTCCTTGAGCACGAAGGGCCCTGTGCCCATGGCATTGCGGTGCGAATAGGTTTCGTCCTTGGCCTTGATGTCCTTGGGCTCGACCGAGTTGTTCTTCTCGGCCCAGGCCTTGCTCATCACGCGCAGCTCGGTGAGCTGGTTCAGTATCACCGGGTTGGGGTTCTTCAGGAAGATGTCGATGGTCTCGCCGTCCACCTTGGCGATGCGGTCCATGCCCTGGGTGTAGATGGAGTACGTGGAGGTCTTGCTCATCGCACGCTGCAGCGAATAGACCACGTCATCGGCCGTCATGGCCGAGCCGTCGCTGAACTTCACCCCCTGGCGCAGCTTCACGCGCAGCTGCGTGGGGCT
Organism: Acidovorax facilis; assembly: GCF_023913775.1. Lineage (GTDB taxonomy): Bacteria > Pseudomonadota > Gammaproteobacteria > Burkholderiales > Burkholderiaceae_C > Acidovorax > Acidovorax facilis. The sequence goes on along the minus strand of NZ_JAMXAX010000060.1, from coordinate 30,870 downwards.
GACCTGCTGCCACGAGGTGGCCAGCAGCGGCTCGACCTTGAGCGTGCGACTGTTGAACATCACCAGCGATTCATACACCGCCGCATGGATGCCATTGCCCAGGGCGCTGTTTTGCGAATGGATGTCCATGGTCTGGATGTCGCTGGAGCCTGCCCACTTGAACGGTTTTGCCGACGCGGTGGGAGCAACGGTTGCCAGGGCCAGGGTGGCGGCCGCCAGCAGGGAACGTTTGAATCGCATGACGAGATTTCCTTCGTGAAATGGAGAACCGGCAATATACAGCAGAAAGCGGGCCAGCCCAAGCCCCGAAAGTTCTGTGTGGCTCCAGGGATGCATCACCATCGCCTGAGCGACTGCGCAATCGCCACAGCTGCGATAAGCGCAGCGTTGCAGCAAGGCCAGAACCTACGGCGCCACCAATGGATACCGCGCCGCACCACGCGCCGTGCCCACCTGCAGCAGGTTGATGACACCCATCACGTCGTCCACCAGCCACACGGCTTTCTCCAGCGCTTCGGACTGCGCCTGCGACTGCACACAGCCCTTGAGCGTGACCAGCCGCCGCTCGCCCAGAACCCACACACTGGTGTCGTCAAAACGCCCATCCTGCTGGATGTAGCGCTGCACGCGCGGAATGATCTCGACGTCGTACAGGTAGGAGTTGGGCAACCGGCAGCGCCCCACACGGTGGCAGCTGCCGCCGTGCTGCGAGCGCACATGGGCCAGCTCGCGGACCTCGGCCTCGGTGTAGAGCGGGCCTTCGGGCACGGGGCAAGCCGGGATGGCGCTGGTGACCTGCACAAAGGGGTCGTTGAAGGCGTTGGTGCGCGGGGCCGGACTGCCAGGGACCTGAGCGATCGCCAGCGAGGGGGCCATGGCGACCACCACCCCACACGACAGGAAGAACCGGAAGAACACACAAACACGGCGCATGCATTGCTCCTTGTTGGATAGTAGGCAGCCGCTGCCTACAACACGATCTGGTACCGCGCAAACTCCCTGCGGCCTTTCCACACACTGTCGCGCAGGGTAAATCCAAAACCTTCATACAGCGTGCGCAGCGGCTGCCGGTCAGCCACGCAGTCCAGTCGCAGATATCGAAGGCCCAGGCTGCGCGCGTGTTCACGCCCAAACGCCAGCAGTGCCGCAGAGACCCCCTGCCCCGCCCACGTGCGCCGTACGGCCAGCTTGTGCAGGAATGCAGAGCTACCCGGCTCGGCGTCCGGCCAGAAGGTCAGGTCTTCACGCTGAAAACGCACCACACCCACCACCGCGTCGTCCACTTTGGCCACTGCATACAGCCCGCCATCCACATCCCGCTGCACGCTTTCATCGCTGAAATCGGACACGGCCCACAGCGGCTTCTTCTGGTCTGCCAGCCACTGTGCGGCCTCGCGAAGCACAGCGGCAATAGCGGCGGCGTCTGACGGGCGGGCGAATTCGGTGTGCATACAAAAGCGGTATTGGCCTGCAGACAGCGACAGTGCGCGCACGATGATGGGGTGATGCGATGTGCAGTCGGCCTGCACACAAGCAGCGAGCAGCTTACTCGCCCACTCACTTATTGATAGCTATCATCGCTTTATGGATAAGCGCTGGCGGCAACTTTTATTCGAATTCTAGTGCCACAACTCCCGTTCGCAATCCCCAGCCCGCTCCCCGGCTTTGGCTCGCCGCCTACGATGTTCTGACCATGCCCAGCAGCGACCTCATCGTCCATCGCCCCGAGGGCCTGTACTGCCCGCCTGGCGATTTCTACATAGACCCCTGGCGGCCCGTGAGTCGGGCCGTGATCACACATGCGCATTCGGACCACGCGCGCATGGGCTCGGCCCACTATTTGGCGCACCGGGACAGCGAGGGCACGCTGCGCAACCGGCTGGGCACGGACATCGATCTGCAGACCCTGGCGTATGGCGAAGTGATCGACCACCACGGCGTGCGCTTGTCTCTGCACCCCGCAGGGCACGTACTGGGTTCGGCGCAGGTGCGCATCGAGCACGGCGGCCAGGTGTGGGTGGCCTCGGGCGACTACAAGCTCGAAGACGACGGCACCTGCACGCCGTTCGAACCCGTGCGCTGCCACACCTTCATCACCGAATCGACCTTTGGCCTGCCGATCTACCGCTGGCCCTCGCAGCCCACGCTGTTTGCCGACATCAATGCCTGGTGGGCGGCGAACGCAGCGGCGGGCAAGGCCAGCGTGCTGTACGCCTATGCCTTCGGCAAGGCGCAGCGGCTGCTGCATGGGGTGGACGCCAGCATCGGGCCCATCGTGGTGCATGGGGCGGTGGAGCCGCTCAACGCCGTGTACCGCGCGGCGGGCGTGGACCTGCCGCCCACGCTGCGCGTGACGGACCCTGGCCTCACCAAGGCCGACCTGAAACGCGCGCTGGTGCTGGCGCCGCCCTCGGCAGCGGGCACACCCTGGCTCAAGCGGTTTGGCGAACACTCCGACGCGTTTGCCAGCGGCTGGATGCTGGTGCGCGGCGCACGCCGACGCCGGGGCGTGGACCGGGGCTTTGTGATGAGCGACCACGCCGACTGGCCCAGCTTGCAAAAAGCCATTGGCGCCACGGGCGCGGAGCGCGTCATCGTGACGCACGGCAGCACGGCCGTGATGGTGCGCTGGCTGCGCGAGCAGGGGCTGGACGCCCAGGTGTTCGCCACCGAATACGGCGTCGATGACAACGAGGACGATGCAGGGGCTGCGCCCGAGCCAAGCAGCGAACCCGCACCCAAGGCGAAGGCATGAAGGCCTTTGCCCAGCTATTCCAGGCGCTCGACGCCACCACCGCACAGTCGGCCAAGCTCGCGGCGCTGGTGGCCTACCTGCGCGTGGTGCCGCCTGCCGATGCGGCCTGGGCCACCTACTTTCTCGCAGGCGGCAAACCCCGCCAGATGGTGCCCACCAAGCGCCTGAAGGCGCTGGCGCAAGAGGCTGCAGGACTGCCCGAGTGGCTGTTCGAAGAAAGCTACCAGGCCGTGGGCGACCTGGCCGAAACGCTGGCGCTGCTGCTGCCGCTGCCCACCCAGCCCACCGAACTGACACTGGCCGAATGGATGGCCCAGCTGCTGCCCCTGCGCGCCCTGCAGCCCGATGAGGCCGATACCCGTCTGCGCACGCAATGGGACATGCTGGCACCCGAGCAGCGCTTTGTGTACTTCAAGCTCATCACCGGCAACTTCCGCGTGGGCGTGTCGCGCCTGCAGGTCACGCAGGCGCTGGCGACGGTGAGCGCGCTGGACCCCAAGCGCATCGCCCACCGGCTGATGGGCTACACGCAGATCAGCCGGCAGCCGCAGGCCAGCGACTACCAGGCGCTGATCGCGCCGGTGGACGACGAGGCAAGCGCGCAGGATGCTGCCGATGCGGGCCAGCCCTACCCGTTCTTTTTGGCCCACCCGTTCAACCAGCCCGTGACCGAGATGCCTGCACTGCTGGGCACTCCCGGTGACTGGCTGGTGGAATGGAAGTGGGACGGCATCCGCGCGCAGATCGTGCGCCGGGGCGGTGCGGTGTGGATCTGGTCGCGCGGCGAAGAGCTGGTGACCGACCGCTTCCCCGAACTGGCCGAGGCCGCGATGGAGCAGCTGCCCGATGGCACGGTGGCCGATGGCGAGATTCTGGTGTGGCTGCCCGATGAGCCCCAGCCCCGCCCCTTTGCCGACCTGCAAAAGCGCCTGGGCCGCAAGACCCAGGGCCCGAAGCTGCTGCGCGAACTGCCCGTGGTGCTGGTCACCTACGACCTGCTGGAGCACGCTGGGCAGGACCTGCGCCAAGAGCCGCAACAGGCCCGCCGCACGCTGCTGGAGGCCACGCTGCAACAGCCTGATGAAGCCACCATCGCACCCGCACCGCACAAGACCTTGCACCTGAGCGAGTTGCTGCATGGCGCCGACTGGCAAGACCTGGCACGCCAGCGCGAGGCCGCGCGCAGCATGGGCACCGAGGGCTTCATGCTCAAGCACCGCAGCGCCCACTATGGCGTGGGCCGCACCAAGGATGTGGGCGTGTGGTGGAAGTGGAAGATCGACCCCATGAGCGTGGATGCGGTGCTCATCTACGCCCAGCGTGGCCACGGCCGCCGCGCAAGCCTCTACACCGACTACACCTTTGCCGTGTGGACCGGGCCGCAGGACGACCCGGAGCGGCAACTGGTGCCCTTTGCCAAGGCCTATTCGGGCCTGACGGATGCCGAGATTGCGCAGGTGGACGCCATCATCCGCAAGACCACGCGCGAGAGCTTTGGGCCTGTGCGCAGTGTGGACGCGACGCTGGTGTTTGAGCTGGGCTTCGAGGGCATCGCAAAGAGCCCACGCCACAAGAGCGGCATTGCAGTGCGCTTTCCGCGCATGCTGCGCTGGCGGCAAGACAAACCCGTGGCCGAGGCCGATACCTTGCAAACGCTGATGGCACTGCTGCCTGGGCAGGACGCGGCCGCATGAGCACGACGCGCCGCCCGCGCAAGCCCCTGCCCCCGGTGGCACCGAGTGCCGCAGCCGCCTGGATGGCGGCGCGCGGGTGGCAGCCGTTTGGCTTCCAGCAAGACGTGTGGCGCGCGATGGGCGAGGGTCGCTCGGGCCTGCTGCATGCCACCACGGGCGCGGGCAAGACCTATGCAGTGTGGCTGGGCGCGCTGCAGAATCTGGCGCAGGCCGATGCTGAACCACCGCCCGAAGAAGCCCCCAAAGTCACCAGCGCCCGCACCGCGCTGCGCACGCGCCGCGCTGCGGCACCTCCCCTCTCCGTGCTGTGGATCACGCCCATGCGCGCACTCGCTGCTGATTCGCTGCGCGCCCTGCAGGCACCGCTGCCCGACCTCGCGCCCAACTGGACCAGCGGCCTGCGCACGGGCGACACGGCCAGCGGCGAGCGCGCCGCGCAAGACCGGCGCCTGCCCACGCTGCTGGTGACGACGCCCGAAAGCGTCTCGCTGCTGCTGGCCCGCGCCGATGCACATGAGCGCCTGGCCAGCGTGCGCCTGGTGGTGGTGGACGAATGGCATGAGCTGGTGGGCAACAAGCGCGGCGTGCAGGTGCAACTGGCGCTGGCGCGCCTGTCGGGCTGGAACCCGGCGCTGCAGGTGTGGGGTATGTCGGCCACGCTGGGCAACCTGGAGGAGGCCCTGCACACCTTGCTGCCGCAGCCCGTGCCGGACACGCCACAGCCACCGCCCGCCGTGCTGGTGCAAGGCCGCATCGACAAGCGGCTGGAGGTGCAGGTGATGCTGCCCGCGCGTGCCGACCGCTTTGCGTGGGCGGGCCACATGGGGCTGAGCCTGCTGCCGCAGGTGGTGCAGTCGATCGAAGCGGCAGCGTCCACCTTGGTGTTCACCAACACCCGGTCTCAGGCGGAGCGCTGGTACCAGGCGCTGCTGGAGGCACGGCCCGACTGGGCCGGCACCATCGCACTGCACCATGGGTCGCTGGGGCATGAGGTGCGCGACTGGGTGGAGCGAGGCCTGAAGGCCGGGCAGCTCAAGGCCGTGGTCTGCACATCGAGCCTGGACCTGGGCGTGGACTTTTTGCCGGTGGAGCAGGTGCTGCAAATCGGTTCGGCCAAGGGCGTGGCGCGGCTGGTGCAGCGTGCAGGCCGCTCGGGCCATGCGCCGGGGCGCAGCTCCAGCATCACGCTGGTGCCCACGCACAGCCTGGAGCTGGTGGAGGCAGCCGCTGCGCGCCACGCACTGGCGCAGGGCCGCATTGAAGACCGGCACACGCCGCGTGCGCCGCTTGACGTGCTGGTGCAGCACCTGGTCACCGTGGCGCTCGGCGGCGGCTTTGTGCCCGATGCGCTGCTGGCCGAAGTGCGCCGCGCACCGGCCTATGCTGCATTGGCCGACAACGACTGGCAGTGGGCGCTGCAGTTCGTGCGCCAGGGCGGCGCATCGCTGGCCACCTACCCGGACTTTCACCGCGTGGTGCCCGACGACGAAGGTGTGTGGCGCGTGCCCGATGCCCGCCTGGCGCGCCGCCACCGCAGCAACATCGGCACCATCGTGAGTGATGCCAGCATGCAGGTGCAGTTTGTGAGCGGCGGGCGCCTGGGGTCGGTGGAAGAGAGCTTCATCGCCCGGTTGCGCAAGGGCGATGTGTTCATGTTCGCGGGCCGCCTGCTGGAGCTGGTGCGCACTCAGCAGATGACGGCCTATGTGCGCATCGCCCCCAAGGGCAGCGCTGCGCTACCGCGCTGGAGCGGAGGACGCATGCCGCTGTCGAACACGCTGGCCGATGCGATGCTGGAACAGCTGGCGCAGGCGGAGCGCGGCAAGTTCACCACGCCCGAGATGTGCTGCGCCCAGCCACTGCTGGAGCTGCAGCAGGCCTGGTCGGCCCTGCCCACACCCAGCCGCCTGGTGGCCGAGACCCTGCACACGCGCGAGGGCTGGCACCTGTACCTGTACCCACTGGCAGGCCGCCTGGTGCACCTGGGCCTGGCCGGGCTGCTGGGCTGGCGCGCGTCGCAGCAGGTGCCCAACACCTTCTCCATCGCGGTCAATGACTACGGGCTGGAGCTGCTGTCGGCCAAGCCCGTGGACTGGCCCGCGCTACTGCCGCGCCTGATCGGCGAAGGCACGCACACCACCATCGGTAGCGGGCTCGAAGATGAAGTGCTGGCCAGCCTGAACGCCACCGAAATGGCGCGCAGGCGCTTTCGCGAGATCGCGCGCATTGCGGGCCTGATCTTCCAGAGCCACCCCGGCGAGCAGCGCAGCAGCCGCCAGCTGCAGGCCTCGTCGTCGCTCTATTACGACGTGTTTGCGCAGTACGACCCCGACAACCTGCTGCTGGCCCAGGCCCGTGCCGAGCTGCTAGCGAACGAGCTGGACATGGAGCGACTGGCCCGCACGCTGCGCGGCATGCAGGCGCAGACCCTGTCCATCCATGCCCTCACGCGCCCCACCCCGTTTGCCCTGCCGCTGATGGTGGAGCGCTTTCGCGAGCGCCTGAGCACCGAGACCCTGGCCGACCGGCTGGCGCGCATGGTGCGGGCGCTGGAGCAGGCGGCCGACGCCACCACGGGCACCCACCTTGTGCAGCACCCGGTGCAATCCACGGACATGGCGTGGGACCTCCCTGAAGGCTCCGCGACCTCGGCACGGCGCACGCGCCGCGACCCGGCCGGGGACAGCCCTCGTCGCGCCCGCAGACGCCACGGATTCTGAGCTCCATGACCTCGCTGGCTATCCCCACGCCCACCATCGGTGCGCACGCCATCACCCTGCCCTGCGGCACCGCGCTGCAGCTGCTGCCCCAGCGCGCCCTGTGGTGGCCCGCTGCCCGCATGGTGCTGGTGGCGGATGTGCATTTCGGCAAGGCAGCCACCTTCCGCCGCGCGGGCCAGCCGGTGCCGCATGGCACCACGGCCGACAACCTGGCGCGGCTGGATGCGGTGCTCGCTGCCACCGGCGCCGACCACCTGGTGTTTCTGGGCGACTTTCTGCACGCACGCAGCGGCGCGGCCGATTCGCTGTGGCAGCAGTTGCTGCCCTGGCGCCAGCGCCATGCCCGTGTGGCGATGACCCTGGTGCGCGGCAACCACGACCTGCATGCGGGCGACCCACCGGCCACGCTGGCTCTGGCGCTGGTCAACGAGCCCTGGTTGCCTCGCGCCGATGTGCCGGTGCTGGCCTGCCACCACCCGCAGGCCGTTGCGGGCCACACGGTGATTGCCGGGCACCTGCACCCCGCGCTGCGGCTGCGCGGCCCGGCGCGGGATGCGCTGCGGGCGCCGTGCTTTGGGTGGGGCGATGGACAGTTGATCCTGCCCGCCTTCGGGGCTTTCACCGGCACGGCGCCCGACACCCTGCCGGGGCACTGGACGCAGTTTGCCGTCCTGCCTGGCCGCGTGGTGGCCGTTCCAGGGGGCCTTTCATAGGGTGTACAGGGGGTGGCGCGCTGCCGCCAACGCGGTCAAACTGCAGAGCGCCGCAGGGTGATTACCACCTATTTGGTGAAAAAAAGTGCCCCGGGCTTATGATAATTTTGCATTGTGAGATTCGATTGCAAAAACAGCGGGCTGTGACAGCCCCGAGCAAGGAGAATCAGAGAGCATCCGCGTTTGGCCCCGCTGCGACGCAGCCGGGGGCACCTACCTACTCTGTTTCGTGAGACAAGCCATGACGACCCAGCAACCGACCATCATCTACACCCTGACCGACGAAGCACCCCGTCTGGCCACGGCCTCCTTCCTGCCCATCGTCCGCACGTTCGCGGCGCCCGCAGGCATCAATGTGACGGAGAGCGACATCTCCGTGGCCGCCCGCGTGCTGGGCGAGTTTCCCGAGTTTTTGAAGGAAGACCAGCGCGCTCCCAACACCCTGGCCGAGCTGGGCAAGAAAACGCTGCAGCCCGACGCCAACATCATCAAGCTGCCCAACATCAGTGCGTCCGTCTCGCAGCTCAAGGCCGCCATCGCCGAGCTGCAGGCCAAGGGCTACGCCCTGCCCGACTACCCGGACCAGCCCAAGGACGACAAGGAAAAAGAGATCAAGGCCCGCTACGGCAAGTGCATCGGCTCGGCCGTGAACCCCGTGCTGCGCGAAGGCAACTCTGACCGCCGCGCGCCCAAGGCCGTGAAGGAATACGCACGCAAGAACCCGCACAGCATGGCCGAGTGGAGCCAAGCCTCGCGTTCGCACGTCTCGCACATGCACGCTGGCGACTTCTACCACGGCGAAAAGTCCATGACGCTGGACCGCGCCCGTGACGTGAAGATGGAGCTGATCACCAAGAGCGGCAAGGCCATCATCCTCAAGCCCAAGGTCAGCCTGCTCGACCGCGAAGTGATCGACAGCATGTTCATGAGCAAGAAGGCGCTGCTGGAGTTCTACGAAAAGGAAATCGAAGACGCGCGCAAGACCGGCGTGATGTTCTCGCTGCACGTGAAGGCCACGATGATGAAGGTGTCGCACCCCATCGTGTTCGGCCACTGCGTGAAGATCTTCTACAAGGATGCGTTCGAGAAACACGCCAAGACCTTTGAAGAACTCGGCGTGAACGTGAACAACGGCATGGTCGATCTGTACACCAAGATCGAGACGCTGCCACAAAGCCAGCGCGACGAGATCAAGCGCGACCTGCATGCCTGCCACGAGCACCGCCCCGAGCTGGCCATGGTGGATTCGGCCAAGGGCATCACCAACTTCCACTCGCCCAACGACATCATCGTGGACGCCTCCATGCCCGCGATGATCCGCAACGGCGGCAAGATGTGGGACGCCAACGGCCGCCTGAAGGATGTGAAGGCCGTGATGCCTGAATCGACCTTCGCCCGCATCTACCAGGAGATCATCAACTTCTGCAAGTGGCACGGCGCGTTCGACCCCAAGACCATGGGCACCGTGCCCAACGTGGGCCTGATGGCCCAGCAGGCCGAGGAATACGGCAGCCACGACAAGACCTTCGAGATCGCTGAAGACGGCGTGGCCAACATCACCGACCTGGCCACGGGCGAAGTGCTGCTGAGCCAGAACGTGGAAGCTGGCGACATCTGGCGCATGTGCCAGGTCAAGGACGCCGCGATCCGCGACTGGGTGAAGCTGGCCGTCAACCGCGCCCGCAACTCCGGCATGCCCGTGGTGTTCTGGCTCGACTCGTACCGCCCGCACGAAAAGGAACTCATCACCAAGGTGAAGATGTACCTGCACGAGCACAACACCGTCGGCCTCGATATCCAGATCATGAGCCAGGTGCGTGCGATGCGCTACACGCTGGAGCGCGTGATCCGTGGCCTGGACACCATCAGCGCCACCGGCAACATCCTGCGCGACTACCTCACCGACCTGTTCCCCATCATGGAACTGGGCACCTCGGCCAAGATGCTGTCCATCGTGCCGCTGATGGCCGGTGGCGGCATGTACGAAACGGGCGCGGGCGGCTCGGCTCCGAAGCACGTGCAGCAGCTGGTGGAAGAAAACCACCTGCGCTGGGATTCGCTGGGTGAGTTCCTGGCGCTGGCCGTGTCGCTGGAAGACCTGGGCCTGAAGACCGGCAACGGCAAGGCCAAGGTGCTGGCCCAGACGCTGGACGCTGCCACGGGCAAGCTGCTGGACAACAACAAGAACCCCAGTCCCAAGACCGGCCAGCTGGACAACCGTGGCAGCCAGTTCTACCTGGCGCTGTACTGGGCGCAAGAACTGGCCGCACAGACCGAAGACGCCGAGCTGGCCGCCAAGTTTGCGCCCCTGGCCAAGCAGTTGACCGACAACGAGCAGACCATCGTGGCCGAGCTGGCGGCCGTGCAGGGCGCACCTGCCGACATCGGCGGCTACTACCTGCCCGACGTGGCCAAGCTGGACGCCGTGATGCGCCCGAGCGCCACGCTGAACAAGGCGCTTGCCTCCGTCAAGTAAGCAGAGGCGGCGGGGCGGCCCCGGCCGGGGCTGCACCCGGTGTGAGAAGACAGGTGCTCTGACTGTGTTTTTTTGGAGATATTGGCACCTGGCGCTTATCTAGAAGGCGCGATCAGCTATGAATTTTGTAGCGCCTTGGCACAAGGCCCCGCTGTTCCAGCGGGGCCTTTGTTTTTTGCGCTGGCGGCCGGTTTACGGCCGCTCGCGCTCAGCCACCCGGCTTGCCAGCGGCGCAGGCACATAGCCGGGCAGGAAGGCGCAGCCCTTGCCAAATGGGGTCTCCATGCCTGCGCACTGCCGCGCAATGCCCTCGGGCGTGGGCTTGTCGCCCGTGTCCACCCAGCGCAGCAGCGCCGCCAAAAGCGTGGGGTAGGTCGGGTCGCTCAGGTAGCTGTGGGTGTTGTGCTGGGTGAAGGTCTGCACCAGGCGCGCCGCGCTGCCGCCCTGCGCCATGGTGGCCTTGAAGGCTGCATCCAGCTCGACGAAGGCGGTGGGGTCGTCCACGCCTTTCACGGTGAGCACAGGCACGGGAATGCGGCCGGTCAGGTCCGTGTCCTGCGCGAAGCGGGCCACGGCCGCAGGGTCGGCGCGGTAGCGCAGCACGGCCGCGTTCAGGGCGGCATCGTCGGGCGAGCCCCGGTACAACACCCCCCGGTTGCCAAACGGACTGGCGCCGCCCGTGCGGTGCTGCACCACGTCGCGGAAGTGGAAGGTGGCCCAGTTCATGTGGCCCTGGATGGAATTCGCAGGGATGCGGATCACATCCACGATGGTCTGCACCTTGCGCTGCTGCTCGGGCGTGCGCTCGGCAGCGGGCTTGTTCAGGGCCAGGCATTCGTTCAGGCGCGCTGACAGGTCCGCCTGCGTCATCGCAGCGTCGGCAGGCAGGCCGATGTTCAGCGCGTACTGCGCCTCGGTGGGCCGGGGGTGGTTGTTGCACAGGTACTGGTAGACCACGCGCAGGTCGGTGCGGAAGTCGTACGAGCGCGTGCCGCCCGCGAGCACGCCGCTGGTGAGCAGCACGGCGTCGTAAGGGCGCTTGCCATTGGCGGTGGTCTGGAACATCTCGGCCCCCTTGGCTGCCACGCTGGCGCCCCAGGACTGGCCGTGCAGCACCGTGCGCTGCGGCTGCGCTACGTGCTGCACAAAGATCTGCCGCAGGCGCTCGGTGTCCTCGGCCGCTGCGCGCACCTCCACGCCGCCCTGGCGGAAGGTGCTGCCCGCCCAGGCGTAGCCCGCACGGACCATGATGGACCAGCGCGTGAGGTCTTCGACCGACCGCTCCATCCTGGGCGCACCCAGCGCGGGGCCCCCGTGGGCATGCAGCACGAGGTGGCCGTTCCATTGCTGCGGCATGGCGATCAGGTAATACGCACCCGCCGAATCCTGGCCCGACAGGCAGCGGGCGATGGGTGCCAGGTCCTTGGGGCAGGCCGCAGCCACGGGGGCGGCCTCGGCCTTGGCAGAGACCGCGCTGGCCGCTGGTGCACTGCTGGGTGCCATGGGCGCACAGGCGGCCACCGCAAGGCACGCCAGGCCCAGCAGGGCCAGGCGGGGCAGAGGCAAATGGGGTTGCGGGGCAGTCATGGTGGATGTGTCTCCTTGAGGATTCTTATGGGCCGTTTCAAACCGGATGCCGCTGCATCGTAGAAACCGGCTTTCAATACGTCAAATAGGCAAAAATGCTCTAGGCGATACGATTTGCATATGAACATCCTGCCATCTGCACCCGACCTCTGACATGGACATCCGCCAGTTGCGCTACTTTCTCGCGGTGGCCGAGGCCGGGCACATGACCCGTGCGGCCGAGCTGCTGGGCATGGCCCAGCCGCCGCTCAGCCAGCAGATCAAGGCCCTGGAAAACACGGTGGGCATGGTGCTGTTCAAGCGCCACGCCAAGGGCGTCACCCTGACCGAGGCGGGGCAGACACTGCAGGCCGAGGCCGCCCGCTTGGTGCACGACTTCGACGCACTGCAAAGCCGCATGCAGCTGCTGGCCGAGGGCAAGACCGGCCGGCTCGTGATCGCCTTCACCAGCTCGGCCGCCGCCCATGAATTCACCCCGTTCGCCCTGCGGGAGTGCCGCGCCCGCCACCCCGGCCTGGTGCTGGAGATTGGCGAGAACAACGCCGCCGAGATCACCGAGGCCGTGGCCGATGGCCGCCTGCACTGCGGCCTGCTGCGCGTACCCGTGGCGCGGCCTGCGGGCCTGGTGTTCGATACGCTGCAGCACGAGCCCGCCATGGTGGCCCTGCCCATCGACCACCCGCTGGCACAACGCCAGCGGCGCGGCAAGCCGCTGCCCATCCAGATTTCCGACCTGGAGGGCGAGCCCATGATCCTGGTGCGCCGCCCGGGCGCGCCCGGCCTGTATGCCAACCTGCTGGCGCTGTGTGCCGACCAGGGCGTGCGCCCCCGCGTGGTGGCCGAGGTGGCGCGCATGCTGACCAACCTCAACCTGGTGGCTGCGGGCACGGGCATTTCCGTGGTGCCTTCATCGATGCTGGGCGTGCACCGCCACGCCATTGCCTACCGGCCGTTGGTGGATGGCGGGCGGCTGAATGTGCCCCTGACGCTGGTCTATCGCGACGAGGACAACGTGGGCCCGACAGCGACCTTCACCCGCTTGCTCCAGACGCTGGCGGGCGAAAAGCACCCGGCGGCCACCACGGAGCACCCACAAAAAAAGGCTGCCCGGTAGTCCACCCGGCAGCCTTCATCAGTATCAGCGCAGCCCCTGCTCTGGAGCCGCCACCGATCACATTGCGCAGCTCAGTTGTTGCCCAGCGCAATCCCCTCCCGGCGGGGATCGGCGCCGCCGGCATAGGTGCCCGCACCTGGGTTGCGCGACAGCAGGCCCGCATTGCCGTTGGACCGCACACCGTTGAACACCGCTCCATGCAGGCCGCTGGTGAAGGAGTCGCTCTGCGCCACGGTGTGGCCGCGCGCCTTGAGTCCGTCGCGGATGGCAGCGGTGTCGATGAGCGAGCCCTTTTCGATGGACGTGGTGGCGTTGGTCTGCGCACCGAAGTTCGGCAGGTTGATGGCCTGCTGGACGTTCAGGCCCCAGTCCGTCATGCCCAGGATGGTCTTGGCGGTGTACTGGATGATGGCACTGCCTCCTGGCGAGCCGACCACACCTTCCAGGTCGCCCGTGGCGGCGTTGAAGATGATGGTGGGTGCCATGGAACTGCGGGGGCGCTTACCGGCCTGCACGCTGTTGGCAACGGGGTTGCCTGCCGCGTCGGTGGCCGTGAACGAGAAGTCGGTGAGCTGGTTGTTCAGCAAGAAGCCGCGCACCATCTGCAGGCTGCCGAAGCCGTTCTCGATGGTGGTGGTCATGGACACCGCGTTGCCCGCGTTGTCGATGATGGACATGTGCGTGGTCGATGGCAGGGCCAGTGAGCTGTCCTTGCCCGTGGCGCCCGTGACACCCGGCGGGATGCCGGCCACCGGCACGCCCATGCTCTTTTGCAGGCTGATGAGCTTGGCGCGCTCCTTGAGGTAGTCGGCATTGATCAGGCCGGCCTGGGGCACGTTGACGAAGTCAGGGTCGGCCACATACAGCGCGCGGTCGGCATAGGCCAGGCGGTAGGCCTCGGACACCACGTGCACGGAGTCGAGCGTGTTGGGCTTCATGGCCGCCAGGTCAAAGCCCTGCAGCAGGCCCAGCGTCTGCAGCACCGCGATGCCGCCGGAGCTGGGCGCGGGCATGCCACACACGCGGTACTGCACGCGGTAGACGCCGCACACGGGCTCACGCACCTTGTGGGTGTAATCGCTCAGGTCATCGAGCGCGAGCTTGCCGGGGTTGGTGGGATGGCTGACCACCTTGGCCACGATGTCCTTGGCGATGTCCCCCTTGTAGAACGCATCGGCACCGCCCGCTGCAATGGCCTTGAGCGTGGCTGCAAATTCAGGGTTCTTGAGCAGCGTGCCCGCCGCCTTGGCCGTGCCGTCGGCGTTGAGGAAATAGCTGGATCCGGGCTCACCCTGGGCCTTGATGCGCGCGGCCGACCCGGCAATGGACACACTCATGCGCTGCGAGATCGCAAAGCCGTCTTCGCTGAGCTTGATGGCGGGCTCGAACAGGTCCTTCCAGGGCAGCTTGCCGTGGGCCTTGTGCGCGGCCTCGAGCATGCGCAGCACGCCCGGCGTGCCCACCGACAGGCCACCATCCACCGCCGCCAGGAAGCCCAGCGGCTTGCCATCGGCGCCGATGAACAGGTTGGGCGTGGCAGCCTTGGGCGCGGTCTCGCGGCCGTCGTAGGCCAGCAGCTTGTTGGCGCCCTTGTCGTAGTGCAGCATGAAAGCGCCGCCCCCAATGCCCGACGACTGTGGCTCCACCAGGTTCAGCACCATCTGCACCGCAATGGCGGCATCTGTGGCCGTGCCGCCCTTGGCCAGGATGTCCACACCTGCCTTTACCGCCAGCGGGTTGGCCGCCGCCACCATGTCCTTGTTGGCATAGCTGATGGTTTTGGGCGTGTAGCCCGAGGGCGGCTCGGGCGGCACGTACTGCTCGGTGGGCTCAGGCGTGGCCACCGGGGTGGTGGGGCCGTCACTGCCGCCACAGGCGGCCAGCACGGCCAATGCGGCAATGCTCAGTCCCAGGGCGTAGGGGTTGCGTCGAAAAACAGAAAGCGACATGGATGAAATCCTTGAAAAAAGGGCGACGGGAGGGGCCAGGAACGGCGTGCCATGGGGAGACAGCGCACCACGCACCGGGTGGATGCACGGTGCGAAATTACGGGGACTTGACGCAGATTCCGTGCCAACGATGCCTTGACAGTATGTAACGACAGCCCTGAAAAAACTTTGCTTTTATGCTCTGAGTAACGCCCAATAAGGGAAACGATTTCTCACATATCCCTTGAAACAGAATCTGGATTCCATTGACCGCCAGCTGCTGGCGATGCTGCAACACAACGCCGAGACGCCGCTGGCCGAGCTGGCCGAGGCCGTGCACCTGTCCAACACGCCCTGCTGGCGGCGCATTCAGTGGTTGCGCGAGAAGGGGTACATCACCCGCCATGTCGCCCTGGTGGACCCGCGCAAGGTGAATGTGGGTGTGACGGTGTTCGTGGCCGTGAAGACCAACCAGCACCACCAGCAATGGTTTGACACCCTGCGGGATGCCGTGATGGGCATCCCCGAGATCGTCGAGTTCTACCGCATGAGCGGGGATGTGGACTACCTGTTGCGCGTGGTGGTGCCCGACATCCGCGCCTACGATTCGGTCTACAAGCGGCTCACGCAGGCCGTGGCGCTGTCAGACGTGAGTTCGAGCTTTGCGATGGAAGAAATCAAGTTCACCACGGCATTGCCGCTGAACTACGCGCAGTAGCGGCCACCGAGGTGACCGTCTGCGCACAGGCACTGATCAGTACTTGCCCATGTAGTCGCGTTTGCCCAACTCCACGCCGTTGTGCCGCGCAATGGCATAGGTCGCGTTCACGTGGAAGAAGAACTGCGGCAGACCGTAGTGCAGCAGGTAGTGCTCGCCGACGAACTGTTTTTCGCGCGGCGTGCCGGGCTGGATGGTGATCTGGCGCGTGGCGGCATCGGCAAACGCAGCCTCTGGCAGGCCTTCGACAAACGTGAGCACGGTGTCGATGCGTTCATTCAGATCGGCGAAACCGGGGCGCTCGGCGTCGGGGAAGGACGGCACCTCCACCCCGGCCAAGCGTGCGGCCACGCCCTTGGCAAAGTCGCAGGCAATCAGCACCTGGCGCGCCATGGGGAACATGTCGGGGAACAGCCGGGCCTGCAGCAGTGCATCCGGCTCGATCTTGCGCGCCGTGGCATGGGCCTCGGTCTTGGCCAGCACGTCTTTCAGGGAGCCCAGCATCTGGCGAAAGACGGGGATGCTGGCGTTGTAGATGGGGTGGGTCATGGGGTGTCCTGGAAATGGTGTGAGGCAGCAGCAGGGGCCACTTGTTGCCCCATCGCCGGGCCGCATTGCAACACACCCCACCCCGGCTTGCAGCTGAAAGGTCAAGCAGGCCGCGACTGGGCCAGTGCAATGGCCGCCTGGATCGCTGCGCGGGCCTGGGGGCTGTTCTTCCAGCAGGTGGAGCCCACCATGGCCGAGGCCGTGGAAACAATGTCCAGGGCATTGGCCTTGCCCAGATGCGCCAGCGATTCAAAGCCCATCTGTTCAAGCCGGGCGACGACGGTCGGCCCCACGCCCTTCACGTTGAGCAAGGCGCGGCGTTCTTCGAGGGGAAATGGCATGGTCTGAGTATGCAGGAGACAGGCCAACCCGGTGAGCGTGCCCGTCAAACGTCCGGCGTCCTTCAGACCGCCGTCGCCAGGGGCCTGGCAGCCCGTGCCGCAACCCCCACCCCCACCAGCGCCGCCGACACCACACTCAGCGCCAGCGTGAAGGCCGAGCCGTAGAAGATGCCCGAGGTCATGCCGTGGTCCAGCATGGCGCCAAACACCGGGGCGGCCAGGCAAAAGCCCAGGTCCAGACCCGAATACACGGTGCCATACACGCGGCCCGTGGCGCCCGGGGGCGCAGCGCGCTTGATCAGCATGTCGCGCGAAGGGCCGGCCAGGCCTGTGCCAAGGCCAGCCACCGAAGCCACCACCACGGCAGCCATGGCGGGCAGGAGCCCCAAGCCCACCACCACCAGCAGCGCGGCCGAGCCGAGCAGGCACACCGAGATGATCTTCTCCAGCCGCTGCACACGCCCCACCAGAAAGCCGCCGATCAACATGCCCACCGCGCCGCACAGCATGTAGCCCGTGACCACCATGGCCGTGATGCTCAGCGGCAGGCCATACATGGACTGCAGCGCCGGGCTGGCAAAGCTCTGGATGGCACTCAGGGCGCAGGTGCTCCAGAAGAAGAACGAGAAACACAGCCACACCGAGGGCAGCTTGAGGAAGGCCATGGGGTGCTCGGACTTGGCAGCCCCCGCCCCGCCCTTGGCCTGATGCGCCCAGGCACCCTGGCGGTCGTCCAGCGCATCGCGGTTCCAGACCATGATGGCCAGCACCACCAGGGCGAACAGGCCCCCGCACAGGCAGGCGGTGCGCCACGAGCCCGTGGCCGTGGCAATGCCCGCCATGAACACCGGCGCCGTGGCCCAGCCCAGGTTGCCGCTGATGCCGTGCACCGAAAAGCCATGCCCCAGGCGCTGGGGCGACACGCGCTTGTTCAAGATCGTGAAGTCCACCGGGTGGAAGGGCGCATTGCCCAGCCCGGCCAGCGCCGCCGCCAGCAGCAGGCCGGTGTAGCCCTGTGCCGTGCCCGCGGCCAGGCCCGCCGCCGCAAAACTGGACAGCGCAAAGAACATCACCGGCCGCGCGCCCACACGGTCCACCAGAAAGCCCGAAAGCGCCTGGCCCACACCCGAGATCACAAAAAACACCGACACCAGCAGGCCCAGCTCGGAGTAGCTGAAGCCAAACTCGCCGATCAGCCACGGGAACAGCGGCGGCAGCAGCATGTGGAAGAAATGCGAGCTGCCATGGGCCAGGCCAACGAGGCCGATGGTGCGGGCGTCCTGCCGCAGGGGCACGGGGTTGGCGGTGGCGCCGGAGGATGAAGCGGTCATGGGCTTGATCTTAGGCAGGCAGGCTTCGGCAGGTTTACGATAGGCGGCCAACTTCTATCGCAAACATGCCAAACCCCACCGCCGCACCCCGCACGCCCCCCGAGCCGGTGGTGGAGCACTTTGCCGCCCAGGTCGTCCCCCGTCCAAAAGCCGGAAGCTCGCGCGGAGCCATACGCGGGCTGTCGTACGTGGGCTCGCTCACGCCCGAGCTGTTTGTGCCCACCCCCGCGCGCCCGGTGCGCGCCAAGCTGCGCTGGCTGGCTGCGGATACCCAGGTGATGCCCCACAGCCACCCCTGGGCGCAGGTGGCGATCTCCACCACGGGCGTGATCCGGCTCACGGTGAACCACGGCACCTACATCGTCCCGCCCTCGCGCGCGCTGTGGATTCCACCCGGGGTGGAACATGCCGTGACCATGGTGGAAGATGCCGACCTGCGCACGCTGTACTTCCACCAGCCGCGCGGCCGGTGCGGACCCGGAGCCCTCGGCGGCGATGGCGCCGGCCCCAGTCTTCGCGGCGATGGCCCGGGCGCCAGTCCGCGCGGCGAAGACGATTCGGCCGCCTGGCGCCAGTGCCGCGTACTGGAGGTGTCCGACCTGCTGCGCTCGCTGGTGCGCGAGATGCCCACCACGCCCGACGGCGGCCCCGCCCTCACGCCCGCCCAGCGGCTGCGCGAGCAGCACCTGAGCGCCCTCATCCGCGATGAACTGGCCCGCGCCGCCGCCGTGAAGCTGGGCGTGGACCTGCCCCAGGACAAGCGCCTGCGCCACCTGTGCGAGGCCGTGCTGGCCGACCCCACGCGCCACGAAACGCTGGCCGACTGGGCGCAGGACACCGGCGCCAGCCCACGCACCGTGGCGCGGCTGTTCCGTTCCGAACTGGGCAGCACCTTCACCCAGTGGCGCCAGCAGGTCATCCTGGCCAAGGCCGTATCGCTGGCCGCCGGGCGCATGCCCATGGGCCAGATCGCCGCCGAGCTGGGCTACAGCCCCAGCGCGTTCAGCGCCATGGTGCGCAAGTCGGTGGGGCAGCCACCGGGGCGGTTTCTGGGGCAGCAACACCCGGCGCCCGCGCAATAGAGGCTGTGCAAGGCTGCACCACCGGCCTACGCACGCGTGAAAGGGCTCAAAACGGAGGGCTCCTGACGCGCCAACGGCGTCTTGTCCTTCGAACTTGTCGCTGCCCGCCTACGTTTGGAAACATGTGTTGCGCCCACAGTGAGTTCATCCCTAGCACCAGGTTTGAACCCCATGACAAAACAGATTCGCCACCATGTGGCAGCCCTTTTCCTGCTTCTTCCCGTCGCCAGCGCCCTGATGGTCGTTCCAGGTACGGTCATGGCGCAGCCCGCCGCCCCTGAATTGCGATCACTGCAGGTAGCTACAGACGACGGTCTGCGGGCCGGCGCCGACCTGCAGTTCACGGTAGAAGGCACACCGCGGGGCAAGGTTCAGCTCCGTGTGGCTGGCGTGCCCCGCGCCATCGTGCTGCAGGAAACCGAACGGGGCGTATACACGGGCAGCTACACAGTCCGCCGCCAGGACCGGCTCAATGAAGGCAGCGCCGTGCGCGCCACGCTGAAGGTGCGCAACCGCACCATCACCAGCAACTACACGCTTCCGGCCAACATTGGTGACCGGAACGTGGTGGCCGCACCGCCACCCGGACTGAAGATCGACCGTTTCTCGGTTGCCCCCATCGACAAGATGGAGCCCGGCGCCGAATTGCGCTTTACGCTGAACGGCGCGCCCGGAGGCCGGGCGGATTTCGACATTCCCGGTGTCATCGACAACGTGCCGATGCGCGAGGTATCGCCCGGTGTGTATGAGGGCGCGTACACCATCCGCCGCATGGACAACCTGGCGCCATCGCGGCCCACGGTCGCCACCTTGCGTGTCGGGGACCGCACGGTTTCGTCGACCCTGACCCAGCCTTTGATCGCCGATGCCAAGCCGCCGGTGATTCGCCACGTGTCGCCGCGCGACGGGGAAACGGTCCCGCGCAGTGCGGCCACTTCGGTGTCCGGAACGTTTGATGACGTCGGTGGTGTGGGTGTAGACCCCAAAAGCGTTCGCATCGTGATCGCGGGTCGCGATGTCACGTCCGCCTCGCAGGTCACGCCGCAGTTTTTCACCTACCGCGCTGACCTGCCCACCGGCCGGTATCCGGTCGAAGTGACCGCCCGGGACCTGGTGGGCAACGGCATGCGCCAGAACTGGACCTTCAACATCGCTTCGCAAGTGAACGCCGCGCCTACCACGGTGCAGCTGCAGGTGACCAGCCATGCCAACCATGCCACAGTGGACAGAGGCGCCGTGGTCGTGCGCGGCCGCACCGTGCCTGGCGCGGTGGTGGATGTCAAGGTGAATGCGGTCGGCACGCTCGTCGGTGCGTTTGGCCTGAACCAGGAATTGCTGTCGCAGCGTGTGCAGGCAGATGGCAACGGTGACTTCTCGTTCAGCTTCACATCGCAAATACCGCTACCCGGCACACGCTACGAAGTGACGATGAACGCCGAAAGGGGCGGCATGGCCCCGACAGAGACTCAGCTGGTGCTGTTCCAGAAATAAGGCGCTGCCGGCACCTCGGCGGTGACCCGAAATCGCCGATTACCCATGGACCCCTCGCGGGTCCATTTTTTTGGGCGGAGCCTTTTCGGCCTGCCACCCGGGCATGGGGGCGGCTGATAGCCCTGCCCTTCGGTCTTACGTGTTGATCACCGCCAAAGCCACTGCTCCAGTGGGCGCCACCCCTTTTTGATAGAAATAACCCCCTAGCGCTTGACCATAAAGCGCTTTTAGCTATTACTTCAGTAGCATCTTTGAAATCCCGGTGACTGCCTCCCGCAGAAGCCGGAGGTAATGTACGACCCGGAGACTGCGCGGTGAAAGGAACACCCGCTGCAGCGTGCACATCCCCATCCACCTCACTGCACCCCCATGACCACCGCCCCACCCCGCCGCGATGACATCCACAGCTACGAGCCCCGCCTGGGCCACGGCCTGCCGCACGACCCGTTCAACGCCATCGTGGGGCCGCGCCCCATTGGCTGGATTGCCACGCAGAACGCGCAGGGCGCCACCAACCTGGCGCCCTACAGCTTTTTCAACGCCTTCAACTACGTGCCGCCCATCGTGGGCTTTGCCAGCATCGGCTTCAAAGACACGGTGCGCAACGTGCAGGAGACGGGCGAATTCGTGTGGAACCTGGTCACGCGCGATTTGGCCGACGTGATGAACCAAAGCTGCGCCGCTGTGCCGCCCGAGGTCAGCGAGTTCGCGCTGACGGGCCTCACCCCCCTTCCCTCCACTTTGGTCGCACCGCCGCGCGTGGCCGAAAGCCCGGTCACCTTTGAATGCCGCAGCACGCAGATCCTGCAGCTGCAAGGCGTGGACGGCGCCCCGGTGGACACCTGGCTGGTGCTGGGCGAGGTGGTGGCCGTGCACATCGACAAGGCGCTGCTCAAGGACGGGGTGTACGACACGGCGAACGCAGGCCACATCCTGCGCGGCGGGGGCCCGGCCGATTACTTCACGGTGGGGCCGGAGCAGTTGTTCAGGATGTTCCGGCCCCGGTAGCGGGCGCCACAGCTCAGGCTGCGGCCTTGTTCTGCACCAGGTCCATCGCAAACCGGCCATGGCCCACGGACCAGTCGGAATAGTCGTTCTCGTGCATGAAGATGAACACGTCGGCCGGGGCCACGCCCGGTGTGGCCTGCAGGTTGCGCGCAATGGCGGCGTAGAGGGTGCGCTTCATCGCGTCGCTGCGCCCGCGCCGCAGCGTGATCTCGACCACCACCACGCGGTCAGAGCGCGCCACGCCGTTGAAGGTGGGGCTGCAGGCAAATTCGCCGGGGGCGTAGCCAGCCACCAGGTTGAACAGCTCGTCCGGCGGCATGCCGATGGCGTCCACCAGGGCCTGGTGAATGCCTTGCACGATGGCATCGCGTGTGGCGGCGGGGGTGTCCTGCGGAACGTTGGTGCGGATAAAGGGCATCGGTTTTCCTATGTTCATTCAAATCAAATAAAGACATTCAAACCAGCGTTTGCCAATTTGCAAGCATTTCAAGGGGCTAGCGCTTGAAATTCCATCCATTTTTGCTATCAATTTCTTGATTGAAAAGCGATGATTTGGCTGAATTTATGTGCTTTAAAATCATATATATGAGCCACCGCCTGCCCCCACTGAGTGCCCTGCGCGCGTTCGAGGCCGCCGCCCGGCTGGGCCGCATGACGGCGGCGGCGGACGAGTTGGCGGTCACGCCCGGCGCCATCAGCCGCCAGGTGCGCCAGCTGGAGCAGCATCTGGGCGTGGCGCTGTTTGACGGCAGCAAGGCCCGCCCTACCCTCACCCCGGCGGCGCATGTGCTGCAGCCGGTGCTGACCACCGCCTTTGCCCACATCGCCGATGCGGTGCGTGAGGTCTGCGACCCCGGCCGAGGGCCGCTGGATGTGGCGTGCTTCAGCACCTTCACCGTGAAGTGGCTGATACCCCGGTTGTTCGACTTCCAGGCGCAGCACCCGGGCATCGAGGTGCGCCTGCGCACCACCGACGCAGGCACCGGTGCGGGTCGCATGCACGGCGACCTGACCATCACTGCCGAAGAGGCCACTGGGGCGTGGGATACCAGCAAGGAACAACGGTTGTTCCCCGAACACCTGGGCCCGGTGCTCAGCCCCGAACTGGCGCAGCAGGTGGCGCTGCACCAGCCCGCCGATCTGGCCGACCCGGCCCTTGCGCCCCTGCGCCTGCACACCCGCACGCGGCGCAACGCCTGGGCCATGTGGGGGGCTGCGGCGGGCGCTACCGTGCCCCTGCCCGTGCCTACGCCTTCACAGGCGGGGCCCGAGTTCGAGCACTACTACTTCACGCTGGAGGCCGCCGTGCGCGGGCTGGGCATTGCCGTCGCCCCCTGGCATCTGGTGATGGACGACGTGTTGGCGGGGCGGCTGGTGGCCCCGCTGGGTTTTGTGGCCTCCGGCTATGACTACGTGGTGCGCCGCCGCACCAGCGGCCCCCTGCCCCGGCTGGATGTGTTCTGTGCCTGGCTGCAGGCGCAGGCCCTTGCCAATCCCGTCCCTCCCGGGCCGCAAGGGCCACCGTCGGGCTGAGGGTCCTTTTTTTTACCGCATCGGCAGCAGCGGAGCTGGCTGCTGCACAAGGCAACTTTGCCACAGGCGGTCTTAGAACCTGTTCAAAATCTTTTCGGGGATCGCATTGGAGTGCCATCGTGATGGACGTGGATGCTTCGGATGCGCCGCCTGGGCTCATGCCCATGCAAGCAGCTGAGGCGTCCAATCCCCCGATTTCACTCCAACCCAGCGGGCAAGTGCCTTGCCGGGCGGTCTGCGGCGTTGCGGCGCTTGCCAATAGCCAAGCTATTGGCTGCACCCCGCGCCTTGCACCCCATCCCGGCAAGGTACTTGTGCGACCCCGAAAAGATTTTGAACAGGTTCTTAGGTCTGCTGGCGCCCGCGCCAAAAGCGCAAGCAGCCATCAACCCAATAGCAAACTGTCTGCAGTGCGATCCTGGCTCAGGGAACGCCCACTGATGGCAACAGCATCAGGGGCCGGTCCAGCAGCGGCGCGCACAGCCCTGAGGCCGGGTTGCGCGCCCATTGCTCGATCCAGGCCCAGACCAGCTGCACGCCGTCTGTGAGCGGCCCCGCACTGCGCTGCAAGCCGTGGTTGGCGCCGTCCAGGCGGCGCGCGCAATAGGGCACGGTGCGCAAGGAGGCCAGCTCTGCAAAACGCTCGTAGGCCGCAAGGGGCACCAGCGCATCGTCGCCACCCCACACCTGCAGCAACGGCCAGGGGCTTCGCACCAGCGGCAGGGTCAATGACCAGTTCCACAGGTCGCGCCAGTAGCCCACGCTGCGGCCCTGCGCTACGGCGCTGTCGGGGCTGCGTCCAGCCACCATGCGGCCCAGTTCCTCCCAGTCGGCTTGCGCCCCCAGGCGCTGGGCTTGCAGGGCTCCCGCCTCCTGCGGATCAAGGCCACTGGACGCCAGCACCACCAGGCCCGCGAGTTGCGGAACCTCGGGTGCCAGGGCGGGCAGCAGTTCGGCGCCTTCGGAGATGCCCACCAGCAGTTGCGGCAGCGCGGGTGTGCCTTCGCGCGCGCGTTGCTGCGCATCTGCCACCAACGCCGCACGGGCGTGGGCCAGCCAGCGGGAGAGGCGGTCTTGCTGCACGAAATCGCGTGCGCAGTCTGCGGGCGCCGTGCGCGCCTGCGGGTCCACGCCGGGCTTGTGCAACACCAGCACCTGGGCATGCAGCAGGCCGGCAAAGTAGCGGTCGGCAATCGGCCCCATGCCCGCGCAGCCGGAGCCGGGGATGACGATCACGCGATAGCGCAGCGAGGCGGTGCGCTCGCTGCGCGTGAGGGCCAGGAGCGTGGCGCCATCAGCGCCTGGCAAGGGCCGCAGTGCAAAGCGCTCCGCAGGGGGTGGCGTCTGGGTGGCTGCAGGAGCCTCCTGTGCATTGGCCTGTGCAGGCGCCGTGGGCGTCTCTGTGGAAGCCTCTGGCCCGTACACATTCACCAGCGATTCAGACGCGGCCGCCGCATAGAACGGCGGGGGCGAGGCGCAGCCACCGAGCACCCCGGCAATGGCCGTGGCGACGAAAAACGCCAGCACCGGGCTGGCCAGGGGCCGCAAAGGTGCGGCAGAAGCAGAAAGGTGTTTTACGTTGAGCACAGGCCACAGTCTGGCATGACTGCGACCACCCCGGGCGCTGCACCTGCTACGGGTGCGCCGCCCCGCGCGAGATGCCGAGCAAGGGGCTGCAGCCCCCGGCGGTCGGCACCGAGTGGCAGCGCCTCACGGGGTTGCCGCCCCTGCTACTTCAAGATGATGACCTGCTCGGGCTGCTGGGGCTGCGGCATGGGCATGGGCTGGCCGCCCTGTTGGTAGACCACGGGCGGGCGCACGCCGCGCGACAGGTTGGCGTCGGTGTAGCCCAGCTGCATGGCGAGCTGCTGGTACACGTCCTGCGCGAGCGACAGCGAGGTCTCGCGCATCACCTTGGCGCGGTTGGGGGGGGCGATGTCGCCACGGACCGACAGGATCTTGGTGTCGTTGCCTTCGCCCTGGGCAGAGAACGCGGCCTTGATCTCGTAGGTCTTGGTGTTGATGAGCGAGAAGTCGGCCAGCAGCTGCAGGCCGTACTGGCGCGTGGCGCTGGTGGTGCCTTGCAGGGGCGAGAGCGCGTCGGTGAAGTCGATGCTCGACACCACGCCGAACAGCACGTAGTCGGCGCCGTTGAACTCGCCCTTCTTGATGCGGCTGATCACGTCGTTGACCTGGGGCTGAACCTGCGGCGTGGCCATCTTGCCGCCCTGCACCTGGTTGAGCACCTGCTCGGCCTTGCTCGGCTGGGGCTTGCCTGCGTCAAAGCCCTTGCCCTGGATCAGGCGGAAGTACGTGCCCTGCAGGATGGCGCCCTTGATGTCGTTGGTGTAGCCACCCAGCTCGCGCTGCTCGATGTAGCTGTAGCGCCCGGCCACGTAGGTGCCGCTGGCCTGCTCGGACGCCTGCATCGAGTGGCTGCCCGAGTGCGAGCCGCCACCGCCATAGGGGCCGTGGCTGTAGCCACCGCTGTGGCTGCCGCCTGCGCTCATCTGGCTGCTGCGCTGGTAGGTGCCGGCCACAAAGTATTCGGACACGCGCTGGGCATAGGCCAGGTCGGTCACGGCGATCTTGGGCGCCGCGCCGGGCTGCTGCGCCTGGGCGCCCGTGCCCCAGGCCAGGGTGGTGGCGGCGATCACGGCCAGGGCCGTGTGCAAAGTGGTTCTGCGTTGCATGGTGTGCTCCTTGTGAGCTAACGGGAATTCATGAATCCATCGAGCGATGTGGCCTTAGCGCTCACATCCTTCGAAACTGGCGCGGCCCAGGCCAGCGGCCGCCGCGCAAGGGCCGCCCCGCCGCGCTGGCGGCGTCCCCCTTCCCGCGCGCAGCGCGAGAGAAAGGGGGAAGCGGCGCAGCCGCTCAGGGGGTTGCCTCTTACTCGTCTTCCGGATTTCCTTTTCGTCCTGCCACTCGATCGTGCCTTCCTGCACATCAAACAGCTTGAGCGTGAACTTGTAGTACGCGTCCTTGGTCGCGTTGTTCTGCTTGACGATGCTGGTCAGCTCGCCTTCCATGCTGTACTTCGCAGCCGTCATCTGGCCGACCTTGGCGGTGGTGCCTTGCTTGTACAGACCGCTCTGGTTCTGGCGCTGCAGCTCGTCCACACCGGCCTGCATCTCGTTGATGGAGCGCACGAAACGCACCTTGCCCGACTTGACCAGCGAGGTCTGGATCGAGTTCATCACGTTGGTGGTGTCGATGTATTCGCTGGTCTTGTTCTTCACGGTGGAGATCGTCACCGTGGGGCGGCCCTGGAAGATGCCGGTTTCGAGCAAACCGCCGGTCATCTTCTCGGCAATCATCTGCAGGTCGGTAGAGCCGAATTCGTTGGTCACCAGCTCGACGGCCTTGGCATCGCCGTAGTTGACCTGGCGGTCAAAACGCACGGTGGGCGAGGACAGGTTCTGGCAGGCCGACAGGGCCAGGGTGCTGGCCGCAAAGGCCAGGATGAGCGCAGTGCGCTGGATGCGATGTTGGTTCATGGTGTTGGTTTCCTACGGTCTTATCGAAAGCGCTTCGCGTGGCCTACTGCGCTTGAAAACTGGCGCGTTCTAAACGCGGGCAGCCGCGCAAGGGCCGCCCCGCCGCGCTGGCTGCGTCCCCTTCCCACGCGCAGCGTGAGAGAGGGGGAAGGCGCGAAGCGACTCAGGGGGTGCTTCATGTCTTCAGCGCGGCTCCACATTCATTTCCAGGCGCAGATCGACAGCCGCAGAGGTGGGTGCCACACTCTTGACGGTCTGCTGGCCCAGTCCCAGCACGCTCATCTGCTTCCAGGACTCGCCGTCGCCCACCTGATTGCCCACGTTGTCCAGCCACTTGAAGCGGTAGAACACGGTGCGGTCGGTGCGGCCCATATTGGCCATGTCGGCCTGCACGACCAGGATGTCGTTCTTGCGCACGATGCGCATCTCGCGCACGGCGATGCTGTTGGCTTCGCCACGCAGGGCGACCTTGGACGCCACGGCCAGCGGGGTGGCCGGGTCGTGCAGCTGGGCGCGGGCAGCGGTGGCCAGGGTCATCGCGAGGACCGCGCACGCAACGGCGGGTGCGGCGGCGGCAAGGGCAAAACGGGTTCTCATGCCAGAGGCTCCTTGAAAATGGGACATGTTCGGTTTCAGTTCTTGGCGGCAGGCGTGGCCGAGGTGGACTTGACCGCCGACTTGGGCACCGAGCGCGTGCGGGTGGTGGTGGTGGTCGTCGTGCGCACGGTGGTGGCAGGCTCTGCGGCGGGCTGCGGTGCCGCCGCCACGGTGGGCAGCTGACCCAGCATGGCCACGTCGCCGGTCAGCACGCTGTTTTCATACATGCGCAGGGGCACCAGGGCGTACTGGCCGTCGATCTTGATGGGCTGGGGCAGCTGGCGGCCGTTCACGCTCACCACATGCTCGCCGGGCGGCAGGTAGCCACGGGCCACATACACGCGGCCGGGCAGCATGCGCCACATGCGGTCGTCGGCCTGCTCGGTGGCCACCGAGGCGGCCGCGCCGATGATGCCGCCGATGAGGCCGCCGCGCTTTTGCAGTTCGTTCTGCAGCACGCCCTTGGCCACGGCGCGGGTGAAGCCACGCAGCACCATGCCGGGCATTTCGTCCTTGAGCGCGCGGCGCGCCATCACGTTCACGTCCACCACTTTTTCCAGCTTGAGGTCGGTACCAGCAGCGGAAATGGTGGTCAGCAGTGGATCGGAAGACGGCTCGATCACGGGGTAGGAGATGCTGGCCGTGACCAAACCACGGCCCGTGGGCACGGGAATGGTGAAGGCCTTGGGCTTGCGCGCCGGGGCGTCACCGGCTTCGACGATGAAGAGCACGTCGGTCATGCGCTGGCGGCGCTTCCAGGTGAAGCCTGTGCGCGTGTCCAGGCCGCGCAGGCCTTCTTCGAGCACGCCGGTTTCGGGCTTGAGCTCGATGGCCTTGCGGTAGCCGGGCGCGGCCAGGCCGGGCTCGTTGAGCATTTCGTACAGAAAACCGGCCAGGTAGTGCGAAAGCGCGTTCTGGTAGCCGTTCTTGAGCGCCAGCACTTCGGGATCGTTCAACGTCTCGACGGGGTAGCCGTTGAGTTCCTTGCCGCCAGAGGTGGCGCCCTTGGACTTTGCTTCTTCTTCAGCGGCCAGGGTTTCCTTGGCGCGGAACTCGGCAATGATGGCTTCGCGCTCGTGGGTGCGCTTGATGTCCACACGGGCGTTTTCAAAGTCGCCCACGGCCATGCGGTTGAGCGCTAGGCGCGTGGTCACCCACACCTTTTCATAGTCCTGGCCCTCGTAGACCTTCAGGCGTTCGCTGATCAGCGCAGCACCCACGGTGCCCATGAGTTTGCTGGGGTTGGTCTTGGCGGTTTCTTCCCATTCCTTGACCTTGTTGTCGGCCAGCAGGAAGGCGTTGGTGCTGTCGGGGTAGCGGCGGTCCATGCGCAGCAGCTCGCCGCGTTCCATGTTGTAGAGCAGCGCGGTTTTTTCTTCTTCGGTCTTGGCCGTGCTTTCGAGCTGGGCGATGGCTGCGGGAATGCCGCCGCTGCGGCCGGCGTTTTGCATGTCGGTCGCCAGCTTGTCGTGGCTCTGCATGGTGGCGCAGCCCGTGAGGGCGGCGCTCAGGGCCAGCACCCACAGAAGGCGCGGGCGGAAACGGGATGGATGGGCGGTCATGAATGCTCCTTGCAGATCGGTCGGTGGTGCACCAGAAAACCCCGGCCATGTCCACGCGCAAGACGGCACCGCGCTGCAGGCACACCAGTCAGAGTGGTGCGCCGCAGAGGCTGGTGGGGCCTGCAGGATGGGACGTCCGGACAAGGAAGGTGCTGGCGGCCGGTGCGCCCCCTCCCGGCGCGTTCACGTGCTGCTGGCAGCCCCCTCTGGCTGTGAGTTTCTTGGTAGTTTTGTATGGGGTTGTAGCCAGGGACGCAATGTAGCAAAAGCTTGTATCTTTTCTGTAACCGTGGCGAACGGCTCAAATCGCAATGCAACAGTGCCATTTCATGCCTCGACGCGGTTCAGGGGCATGCGGTACAGCCACACCACGCGGCCACCGGGCGCACGCAGCTGTGCACAGGGCAGAACGCCGGGTACCGCAAATTCCAGGCTCACCAGCCATGCGCCGGTTGCCAGCTCGGCCTGGGCCTTGGCGGCGGCGCGGGCCATGCTTTCGGGCCGTTGGAACAGATAGACCATGCGATAGGGGCTCCAGTCCTCGGCCCACATGTCGGCGCGGCGCACCTGGGCCCAGGGGCACCGCAAGGCGCACAGCAGGCGCAGGGGCCAGCTCCATTCGATGCCCTCCAGCTGTGCGGCCGGGTAGGCGTGGCGCAGCGCCTTGAGGCCATCGCCCACGCCGCTGCCCGCATCCAGCACGCGGGCACCCAGCGGCAGCGGAGCCTGCGAGGCCAGCGACTGCAGCGCATGGTGGGGCGTGGGAAACAGCGGCGCATCGCGCCAGGCGTTCAGGGGGTAGACCAGCAGCAGCAGCGCCAGCGGCACCAGCCAGGCCCAGGTGGGCAGGCTGGCCGCGCCCAGCAGCGCCAGCGACAGCGGAAAGCCCGCCGCAATCAGCCCGCGTCGCCACCAGCTGTCGCCCAGGACACTGGCCGCCGTCCCCAGCAGGCAGGCGACCAGCAAGGCAGCCACGGGGGGAACCGCGCGCTGGAGCGCCACAAAAATCAGCCACGCGCACGCCCACGCGACCAGCGCGGGCAGGGGCCAGGGCATGCGCAGGGCCAACATGGGTTCTTAACGGCCCAAAATGCCGCGCAACAGGTTGACGGGGTTCACCACGTTGCCCGCGTTGCCGGATTCCGCACCGCCGTCGCCAGCGGGCTGCTGGCCGGTCGGCGCACCGCCCATGCCGCTCGAATAGGCACCGCCCGAAGCGGCCGGCGGAGCAGCCCCCATGCCCCCGCGCCGCCCCTGCATCTCTTCGCCCAGCATGGCCATGGTGTGTGATTTCACACGCACGCGCACGGCCCATTCGGGCTCCCACGCGGCCTTGGGGTCCGCCGGGCGCGGGGGGTGCACGATGTGGCTTTCGCCGCCGTAGGCCATCATGCGCAGCATGGGCGTGGCGTCGCGCCCGCCGCCTGCAAAAATGCCCTGCGGAATGGCGCACTGCGTGGTTTCGGGCTGCAGCAGCACGCGCTCCTTGAGCCAGCGGTCGATGGTGGCGGGCGACAGGTAGTCGAACAGGCCCATGCCCGTGTCGGGCGTCTCGGCGCTGGACCACATGATGAGGTCGTCCCCGCCCTGCGACATGGCGTGCAGGTAGTAGGCGCGCGCATTGCGCACGGGCTGCCAGCTGGTGCCCATGCTGTCCTGCGGCTTGCCGGTGGTGCGCAGGTCGATGGCGGGCATGAGGTCTTGTGCCGCACCCAGCGTGAACTTCATGGACGCAGGCACACCGTCGCCGCGCACCTGGTGTTCGCCCACCAGCGAGCTGTCCCGCGACAGGCTCACCTGGTTGCGTTCGTTGGGGTACAGCGCATAGGCCGGGCCCACGCGCGGCCCCCGGTCGGGCACGGCGCGGCCCGCAAACGCCTGTGCGTAGTCGGTCGGCTTGGCGCGCGCCAGATCGATGACGCGCGGCTGGCCCGCACGCACCGAGGCGCCGCAGCCCCAGTACAGCAGGATGCGGCCCTTGGGCTGGTGCTGCTGGTATTCCTGCGGCACCTCGCCCGGCTCGGTCTGGGTGGGCTGGGCACGGGGCGGGATCAGCGGAAGGGATTCGCCCATGCGCATACCAGGCGGTATGGCCTGGCTGGCTTCGACGCCGGGGCGCAGGGTGTTGTGCAAGGCGATGTCGATCACACGCGGCGGCATGATGGACATGG